>CAMTUD010000090.1:0-5120 GCA_947084805.1 uncultured beta proteobacterium
CGAAAGGCTGTCGCGCGCGCTCGCCGGCCGGCTGCAGGCCGAGCGCCTGCGCCTGGAGGCCGCTTCGCAGCGCCTGCAGGCCCACGACCCGCACCGCGTGCTGCAGCGCGGCTACGCCTGGATCGAAGCCGGCGACGGGCGCGCCATCGTCTCGGCGCTGGCCCTGAACGCGGGTCAGCAGGTGCGTGCGGTGTGGGCCGACGGCCGCGCCGAGATGCAGGTGCAGCGCGTGGAGCCCCTGCCGCCGACCGCGTGAAGGCGGCTGCCTACAATGCCAGGCTGCCCCGAGCACAACTCACAGACCAGAGGACACGCACCATGGAACACACCCTGCCCGCATTGCCCTTCCCCATCGACGCCCTGGCACCGCACTACAGCAAAGAGACGCTGGAGTTCCACCACGGCAAGCACCACAACGCCTACGTGGTGAACCTCAACAACCTGCAGAAGGGCACCGAGTTCGAGGCGATGGCGCTCGAGGACATCATCAAGAAGTCCAGCGGTGGCATCTACAACAACTCGGCGCAGGTCTGGAACCACACCTTCTTCTGGAACTGCATGAAGCCCGCCGGCGGCGGTGAACCCGGCGGCGCACTGGCCGCGGCCATCAACGCCAAGTGGGGTTCCTACGCGGCCTTCAAGGAGGCCTTCGTCAAGTCGGCGGTCGGCAACTTTGGTTCCGGCTGGACCTGGCTGGTGAAGAAGCCCGACGGCACGGTGGACATCGTCAACACCGGCGCGGCCGGCACGCCGCTGACCACCGCCGACAAGGCGCTGCTGACGGTGGACGTGTGGGAACACGCCTACTACATCGACTACCGCAACATGCGCCCGAAGTTCGTCGAGACCTTCCTCGACAAGCTGGTGAACTGGGGTTTTGCCGAGGCGAACTTCGCCTGACCCGGTTGATGCGCGGCGCGGCCCGGTGCCGCGCAATGCAAGACGGCCAGCCTGCGTGCTGGCCGTCGTCTTTCAGGCGCCTCAGTTGCCGAAGGGTGTGCCGCGCAGCTTGCTGCCGGCCTTGAACCCGCGCTTGGTGAACCAGCCGGTGTTCATCTCGAGCGCGAAGCGCACCGGTTGCGCCGAGCAGTGCGACTGGTCGGACTGCGGCTTCATTTCGGCGATGTTGACGATGGTGCCGTCGTCGGCGATGAAGGCGATGGCCAGCGGGATCTGCGTGTTGCGCATCCAGAAGCAGCGCACGTCCTTCTCGTCGTTGACGAAGAGCATGCCCTCGTTGGCGCCCATGCCGCGTCGGAACATCATGCCGGTCTGCTGCTGCAGTGGCGTGACGGCCAGTTCGGCCTGGATGACGTGCATGCCCGCAGTCAGCGGCACCGTGCGCAGGCGCGGCTGGGGGCCGTCCTGCGCCAGGGCGGCCGAGGACACCAGCACAAAAAGCAGAGTGGTGCGGCGGGCCGCGGCGAGCAACAGGGTGGGCTTGATGGAGATCATGGACGGGCGGGTGGCGCTGGCCTAGATTATGGGATCTCGACGCCGAAGCCGATGTACCCAGCCACAGCCGTAACCGCCGACCCCGCCCTAGCCGTGCTCGACGACCCTGCCGAGTTCGGCAGTTGCACGCGCTGGCTGGTCGATGGCCAGGGACAGCGTGTCGCCGAGACGGTGCTGCAGCTCTCGGGCATGTACTGCGCCGCCTGCAGCGGCCTCATCGAACAGGCGCTGCGCCGCGTCGAGGGCGTTCGCGCGGTGGTGGTCAGCGCCGCAACCGAGCGCGCCACCGTGTGCTGGGACCCGCAGGCCACGCGGCCGTCTGCCCTGGTGCGGGCCGTGCAAGGCGCCGGTTATGGCGCCGTACCCGATGCGGCGGCGCCGGCCCGCGCGCTGCGCCGCCAGGCCCACCGACAGGCGCTGTGGCGGCTGTTCGTCGCTGCGTTCTGCGCCATGCAGGTGATGATGATGGCCACGCCCAGCTACATCGCCGGCCCGGGTGAACTTGAGCCCGAGATGCGCCAGCTGCTGAACTGGGGCAGCTGGCTGCTGTCGCTGCCCGTGATGGCCTTCTCGGCCGGGCCGTTCTTCAGCGGTGCGTGGCAGGCGCTGCGCGCGCGGCGCATCGGCATGGACGTGCCGGTGGCGCTGGGCGTGGCCATCACCTTCATCGCCAGCACCGGCGCCACCTTCTCGCCCGAGGGCATCTTCGGCCACGAGGTCTACTTCGATTCGCTGACGATGTTCGTCAGCTTCCTGCTCGGTGCACGTTACCTCGAGCTCGGTGCACGGCACCGCGCGGCCGAGGGGCTCGAGGCCTCGATGGCGCGCCTGCCCGAGACGGCCTGGCGTGTGCAGCCCGACGGCAGCACCGAGGCCGTGAGCCTGCACCGTCTGCAACCCGGCGACCTGCTGCGGGTGCCGGTGGGCCAGGCCTTTCCCGCCGACGGTGTGCTCGAGCAGGGCCACACGCGCGCCGACGAGGCCTTGCTCAGTGGTGAATCGGCACCCGTCGACAAGCCGCCCGGCGCGGCGGTCGTGGCCGGCAGCACCAACCTGGGCGCGCCGGTGCTGATGCGGGTGCAGCGTGTGGGCGGAGACACCCGGCTGGAGGCGATCGTCTCGATGATGCGCAGCGCGATGGCGCAGCGGCCGGCCGCCGCGGCGCTGGCCGACCGCTGGGCGCCACCGTTCCTGTGGGCGGTGCTGGTGCTGGCCGCGGGCGCTGCGGCGGTGTGGAGCGTGATCGACCCTTCGCGCGCCGTCTGGGTCGCGGTGTCGGTGCTCATCGTCACCTGCCCGTGCGCGTTGTCGCTGGCCGCACCGGCCACGCTGGTGGCTGCGGCGCGCGGGCTGGCCCGGCGCGGCGTGCTGTTGCAGCGGCTGGACGCACTCGAGCGCCTGGCCCGCGTGCAGCAGGTCTTCTTTGACAAGACGGGCACGCTGACCGAAGACCGCCTGCAGTTGCGTGCGCTGCGCCTGAGCGTCGCCGGGCAGGCCGAGCTTGGTGATGGCGCCCGCGCGCAGGCCCTGGCCGCGGCGCTGGCCGCGTGGTCGTCGCATCCGCTGTCGCGTGCCGTCGTCGACGCTCAGGCGGCGGTGGCGCCACAGCCGGCGGTGGACGCGATCGACGGCTGGGTCGGTGTGCAGGAGATCGCCGGGCAGGGTGTGCAGGCCTTCGATCCGCAGGGGCGCATGTGGCGGCTGGGCGCTGCGGCGTGGGCCGGCGAGGGTGAAGCGGGCCGGGCCGACATCGACGGCGGTGAGTCGCAGGTCGTGCTCTCCTGCGACGGTCGGGCGCTCGCAGCACTCGACTTCGAGGAGACGCTGCGTCCCGGCACCGAAGCCGCGCTGCAGGCGCTGCAGCAGGCCGGCGTGCATGTGACGCTGCTCACCGGCGACGCCCCGGCGCGAGCCGCGGCGCTGGCGCAACGCCTGGGTGTGCAGGACGTGCGCGCACGCGCCACACCCGAAGACAAGCTGGCGGCCGTGGCCCAGGCACAGCGCGAAGGCCGCTGCGTGGCGATGGTCGGCGACGGCATCAACGACGCGCCGGTGCTGGCACGTGCCGATGTCTCGCTGGCGATGGGGCAGGGCGCGCTGGTCTCGCGCAGCCAGGCCGACGCCGTCATCACGTCCAACCGGCTGGGTGACCTCGTTCGCGCCCGCGGCACCGCGCGGCACGCGGTGCGCATCGTGCGCCAGAACTTCATGTGGGCCGGCAGCTACAACGCTGTCAGCATTCCGTTGGCCTTGGCGGGGTATCTTCCTCCCTGGGCCGCGGGCCTGGGCATGGCCCTCAGTTCGTTGGTGGTCATCACCAACGCCCTGCGCGCCGCCCGCTGAAAGCGACTGCAAGCCATGGAAAGCCTCTACCTGCTCATCCCGCTGTCGGCCGGTCTCGTGCTGGCGATCATCGCGGTCTTCGGTTGGGCCCTGCACAAGGGCCAGTTCGAAGACCTGGAGGCAGAAGGCGCGCGCATCCTGCAGGACGATGCCGCACCTGTTGACGCCCATCAATTCAGATTCGAACCCGCCCGCGAACAATCGCGCGTCCCGAAGAACCCCCGCTCGTGAGGAGAAGACAGATGGCAAACAGCGCCGCGATGGCCGCGCCCAAGGAAGGTGTCTATACGGACACGGTCGTCAGACTGTTTTCGTTGGCCGCCGTGCTCTGGGGCGTGGTCGGCATGCTGGTGGGCGTGATCATCGCCGCCCAGCTAACCTGGCCGGAACTGAACCTGGGCATCCCCTGGCTCAGCTACGGCCGACTGCGGCCGCTGCACACCAACGCGGTGATCTTCGCGTTCGGCGGCTGCGCGCTCTTCGCGACCAGCTACCACGTCGTGCAGCGCACCTGCCAGACGCGGCTGTTCGCGCCGGGGCTGGCCTTGTTCACCTTCTGGGGCTGGCAGCTGGTGATCCTTGCCGCGGCGATCACGCTGCCGCTGGGCATCAACCAGAGCAAGGAATACGCCGAACTCGAATGGCCCATCGACCTGCTGATCGCCGTCGTCTGGGTGTCCTACGCGGTCGTCTTCTTCGGCACCGTGGGCATCCGCAAGGTGCGCCACATCTACGTCGCGAACTGGTTCTTCGGCGCCTTCATCATTGCCGTGGCGCTGCTGCACATCGTCAACAGCGCGGCCGTTCCGGTCGACCTGACGAAGAGCTACTCGGCCTACGCCGGCGTGCAGGACGCGATGATCCAGTGGTGGTACGGCCACAACGCGGTGGGTTTCTTCCTCACGGCGGGGTTCCTGGGGATGATGTACTACTACATCCCCAAGCAGGCCGAGCGGCCGGTGTACAGCTACCGCCTGAGCATCGTGCACTTCTGGGCGCTGATCTTCACCTACATGTGGGCCGGCCCCCACCACCTGCACTACACCGCGCTGCCCGACTGGACGCAGAGCATCGGCATGATCTTCAGCCTGGTGCTGCTGGCCCCGAGCTGGGGCGGCATGATCAACGGCATCATGACGCTCAGCGGTGCCTGGCACAAGCTGCGTGACGACCCGATCCTGAAGTTCCTCATCGTGAGCCTGTCGTTCTACGGCATGAGCACCTTCGAGGGCCCGATGATGTCGATCAAGACCGTCAACGCGCTCAGCCACTACACCGACTGGACCGTGGGCCACGTGCACAGCGGCGCCCTGGGCTGGGTC
>CAMTUD010000091.1:0-5322 GCA_947084805.1 uncultured beta proteobacterium
CCTACACGACGCTCTTCCCATCTCGCGCGCAGCGCCGCGGCGGTGCCCGGCCCGGTGCAGCCGGCACGCAGGCCGGAAGGCCACGACAGCCCGGCCGGCGCCTGGGCGAAGAAGTGCGCCACGGCATTGGCGCTGACGAACATCACGAAGGCCGCACCGGGCAGCGCACGCCACGCTGCGCGCAGCGGCGCCGGGTCGTCGACCGGCGCGATGTCCAGCAGCGGCAGCGCCACCGCGTCCTGCCCCAGCGCCTGCAGCGCCTGCACCCAGTCGGCCGCCTGCGCCGCCGGACGGGTGACCACGAGCCGCATCGCCGGGCCGGCGGCCGGTTTCAGGCGGCCGGCAGGTAGCTGCCGGCGCCCGCCTCGCGCAGCCGCGCGGCGGCCGCGTTGCCCAGGGCGCGTGCGCCGGCCTCGTCGGTGACGGCCGCCGTCAGGCGTGTGTGCAGCAACGGCCGCTTGGGGTCGTTGGCGTCGCCCAAAGCGGCGTCCAGGCGCAGCGTGTCGCCCACCCAGACGGCGTGCGCGGCCAGCGGCATGCTGCAGCTGCCGCCCAGCGAACGCGACACCGCACGTTCGGCATGGCAGGACAGGAAGGTCGGCCGGTGCAACGTCTGGGCCAGCAGCGCCCGCAGTTCGGTGGCGTCTTCGCGCACCTCGATGCCCAAGGCGCCCTGGCCGGCGGCCGGGATCATCACTTCGGGGTCGAAGGTGGCACGGATGCGCGACGCCAGCCCCAGCCGCTTCAAGCCTGCGGCGGCCAGCACGATGGCGTCGTAGCCGCCTTCGTCGAGCTTGCGCAGCCGCGTGTCGAGGTTGCCGCGCAGGGGTTCGATCTGCAGGTCGGGGCGCCGGCTCAGCAGCTGCACCACGCGGCGCAGGCTGCTCGTGCCGACGACGGCGCCTTGCGGCAGTTCGTCGACGCTGGCGTACCGCGACGAGACCAAGGCGTCGCGCGGATCTTCGCGTTCCCAGATGGCGGCCAGCACGAAGCCGGCCGGCAGGTCCATCGGCACGTCCTTCAGCGAGTGCACGGCGAGATGAGCGCGACCCTCTTCCAGTGCCGTCTCGAGCTCTTTCACGAAGAGGCCCTTGCCGCCCACCTTGGACAGCGCGCGGTCGAGGATCTGGTCGCCGCGGGTGGTCATGCCCAGCAGTTCAACTTGCAGGCCAAAACGCGCGACGAGGGTGTCGCGCACATGTTCGGCCTGCCACAGGGCAAGGCGGCTTTCGCGCGTGGCGATCACGGTGGCTTGAGTCATGCAGCGATGATAGCCAGCGCCCGGCACGCGCCGGCCGGGCATGGGGCTTGCGGGCAGACCCGGCGACAATCGGTAACCCGGTTACATGCCCAGGAGCCTGCCATGCCGCGCCACCCCCCTGCCCGCACCAGCGTGGCTCGCCGCACCAAGACGAGCCAGGCCGCGCCCGAAAGCGATGCGGCAGCCAAGAACAGGCCGCTGGTCGAAGATATCCGGTTACTGGGCCGCATCCTGGGCGACACCATCCGCGAGCAGGAAGGCACCGACGCCTACGAACTCATCGAACGCATCCGCCAGCTCAGCGTGGCCTACCGACTGAAGGCCGACGCCAGCGCCGGGCGGGTGCTCGACCGGCTGCTGAAGAACCTGTCGGCCGACCAGACCGTCACCGTCATCCGCGCCTTCAGCTACTTCAGCCACCTGGCCAACATCGCCGAAGACCGCCACCACGTGCGCCGCCGCGCCGTGCACGAACAGGCCGGCAATCTGCAGGAAGGATCGCTGGCGCTGAGCTTCGAGCGCCTGCAGCGTGCCGACCACCGCGCCGCCGACATCGCCGCCACGCTGGCCACGGCCTACATCAGCCCGGTGCTGACGGCCCATCCCACCGAGGTGCAGCGCAAGAGCATCCTCGACGCCGAGCGTGCGGTGGCCGAACTGCTGGGCATGCGCGACGACCTGCGCACCACCGAGGCACGCGCCGAAAACGAGGCGCTGATGCGCGCCCGCGTCACGCAACTGTGGCAGACGCGCATGCTGCGCACCGCCAAGCTGACGGTGGCCGACGAGGTGGAAAACGCGCTGAGCTACTACAACACCACCTTCCTGCGCCAGATCCCGCGGCTGTACCGCGACATCGAACGTGCCCTGCCCGGCCATGCCATCGCGTCCTTCCTGCGCATGGGCCACTGGATAGGCGGCGACCGCGACGGCAACCCCAACGTCACCGCCGCCACGCTTGCACATGCGCTGAAGCGCCAGGCCGAAGTGGCGCTGCGCTTCTACCTCACCGAGGTGCACGAACTCGGCGCCGAGCTGTCGATCAGCGGCACCCTCAGCGCCGTCACCCCCGACATGCTGGCGCTGGCCGAACGTTCACCCGACCACAACGAACATCGCCAGGACGAACCCTACCGGCGTGCGCTGATCGGCATCTACGCACGCCTGGCCGCCACGCTGCACCGGCTGACCGGCACCGAGGCGCTGCGCCACGCCGTGGCGCCGCAGACGCCGTACCACGAGGCCGGCGAGTTCGGGGCCGATCTGCGTGTCATCGAAGCTTCGCTGGCCTCGCACCACGCGCAGGCGCTGGTCGGCCCGCGCCTGGCGCCACTGCTGCGCGCGGTGCAGGTGTTCGGCTTCCACCTCGCCACGTTGGACCTGCGCCAGAGCAGCGACAAACACGAGGCCGTGATCGCCGAACTGCTGCGCGTGGCGCGCATCGAGCCCGACTACAGCGCGCTGCCCGAAGCCGCGCGCCGCGAACGCCTGCTGACGCTGCTGAACGACGCCCGTCCGCTGCGTGTGCACGGCGCCGTCTACTCCGAGCTGGCGCTGGACGAACTGGCCATCTTCGAGACCGCGCGCGACGCACTGACGCGCTACGGCCGCGACGCGGTGCGCCACTACATCATCAGCCACACCGAGGAGGTGAGCGACCTGCTCGAGGTGCTGCTGCTGCAGAAGGAGACCGGCCTGCTGACCGGCACGCTGGACTGCGCACACGGCCCGGCACGCGCGTCGCTGATCACGGTGCCGCTGTTCGAGACCATCGGCGACCTGCGGCGCAGCGAACCCATCATGCGCGAGTTCTACGCCCTGCCCGGCGTGCGCGGGCTGGTGCGGGCCAGCGGTGGCGAGCAGGACGTGATGCTGGGCTACAGCGACAGCAACAAGGACGGCGGCAGCTTCACCAGCCACTGGGAGCTCTACCGCGCCGAGACCGCGCTGGCCGCGCTGTTCGCCGAACCCGGCCCCGACGGTTCACCGCCGATCACGCTGCGCCTCTTCCACGGTCGCGGCGGCACGGTGGGCCGCGGCGGCGGGCCCAGCTACCAGGCCATCCTGGCGCAGCCGCCGGGCACCGTGAACGGGCAGATCCGCCTCACCGAACAGGGCGAGGTCATCGCGTCGAAGTACGCCAACCCCGACATCGGCCACCGCAACCTGGAAACGCTGGTGGCGGCCACGCTGGAAGCCACGCTGCTGCACCCGACCAAGCCGGCATCGAAGGCCTTCCTCGACGCGGCGGCGCAGATCAGCGAGGCCAGCTTCCAGGCCTACCGCAAGCTGGTCTACGACACACCCGGCTTCACCGACTACTTCTTCGCCGCCACGCCCATCCGCGAGATCGCCGAACTGAACATCGGCAGCCGCCCAGCCAGCCGCAAGGCCACACGCGCCATCGAGGACCTGCGCGCCATCCCGTGGTCCTTCAGCTGGGGCCAGTGCCGCATGGCGCTGCCGGGATGGGCTGGCTTCGGCAGCGCCATCGAGGCCTTCATCGCCGAAGGCGAGCGCGACGAACGTGTGGCGCTGCTGCAGCGCATGCACAGGCAGTGGCCCTTCTTCCGCACGCTGCTCTCCAACCTGGACATGGTGCTGGCCAAGAGCGACCTGCGCATCGCCGCGCGCTACGTCGAACTGGTCGACGACAAGAAGCTGGCGCGGCGCATCTTCACCTTGCTGCGCGCCGAGTGGCAGCGTGCGCACGACGCGCTGATGCTCATCACCGGCCAGACCGAACCGCTGCAGACCAACCCGGCGCTGGCGCGCAGCATCGCGCACCGTTTCCCCTACCTCGACCCGCTGAACCACCTGCAGGTCGAATTGATGCGGCGCTACCGCCAGCAGCGCGAAAGCCCCGAAGGGCTGGTGCGGGTACAGCGCGGCATCCACCTGTCGATCAACGGCATCGCGGCGGGGCTGCGCAACACCGGCTGACGGCGTGGCTGACTGCTCAGCGCGACCCTGACGCCGCCGACGCGGCGCGCTGGGCGGCTTGCGCACGCAGCGCTCCGAGTTCACCCAGCCGCGCACGCTGCTCGACCCAGGCCCGCGTGCGCGCCACGCCCGCGCACGAAAGGGGTTGCTCGCGGTCGAAGAGCTCGTCGGGCGGCGCCAGCAGTGTGTCCAGCGCCTTGCGGCGCGTGGCAGCTTCGGCCTTGCCCAGGTAGCTGCGTTCGGCCAGCCGCAGCCCCAGCCGCACGCCGACGAAACCGTCGCTGCGTTCGACCAGTGTGCGTGCGATGGCGGCGCAGGCCTGCATGCGTTCGCTGCCGGGCGCCAGCGGCTCGCGGCAGTGGTCGAACACGGCATTGAACGCGGGTATGGCCATCGCCGCCTCGACGCCGATGACGTCGATCCAGAGCGCCGGCTGGAGGTAGCTCGCGACACCGGTGGGCATGGCTTCGAGCACGGCCTGCGACAGCGCGTGTTCATGGCGGTCGAAGCGTGTCGCGGCGGCCATGCGGGTGATCAGTTCCCCGCGCCGTTGCGGTTGCCGCGCCAGCAGGTCCACCCACGGCGCCAGGTTCTGCGGTTCGACCTGCGTCCAGCGCTCGGCCATCTCCAGGCAACTGCCACCGAGGTCACAGCGCTGCAGCGCCCACATCGCCACCACGGGGTCGTCGGAGGCGCGCGCCAGTTCGGGCAGGGCCAGTGCCTGCGGCCGGCCCGTGGCATCGCTGCCGCGCAGCATCAGCGCGGCGGCGCGCCAGCGTGGCGGGCCGGCGTCGAGTGCCGTTGCCAGCGCGGCGTAGGCCTGGACCGATGCGTCGCGACCGAGATGGGGCGGCAACGCGGCCAGCGCCTGTTCGGGGCCGGGCTGCGCAACGGCCCCGCCTGGCACCGGCATGCGGCCGACGCCACACAGGTCCCACACCGGCGCGCCAGCTTTGGCGCGGGACGGCGCTTCTGCCTGGGTCTGACTTGCAGCGGGCAGTGAAGTGGCGAGCGCAAGAGCGCCCGAGGGCGCGGCCTCGGGCGGCAGGCGGCCCACGGTCGGTGCCGCCCCAGGCTGCGGCCGCGAGGCCACCGCTGCCGGCCCACCGGGCGCCACG
>CAMTUD010000092.1:0-2252 GCA_947084805.1 uncultured beta proteobacterium
CTTCCGATCTCATCGCCCCTCGCCACGCTCGTGGCGGCCGCCGACCGCAGCCGACCGACCCCCGGCGAGCCGGCCCAACCGGCGCCGAAGCCCGTCAAGCCACGCGCGGTGCAATGGGGGCCCAAGGGCCTGGAGGCCATCGCCATCTGCCGCCAGAGCACGAAGAGCAGCAAGTGGGTCTGCAACGGGCCCCTGGACGACCAGATCATCGTCGACGAGCCGACGCTCGAGAGTGCCCTGGAGCGGCAGCGCTGCGCCGGCGGTGAGTTCGTGACCGGCGGGCCGCGCCTGGAGGGCGTGCAGTGGAACGCCTACCGGTGTGGCCACGCCTTGGGCTATGGCGACTACGACCTGGCCAAGCGCCATGGCCTGAGCATCGCCCGCAGGTCCTACATCTGCCCCGCCGACCAGCAGGGCGACGGCCGCTGCACCACGCCGTACAGCGGTCAGGACAAGGGCTCCTGACACCCGGGCCCGCGGCCTGATGCGCCAGGCCTGCCGGCCCGCGCGGCAGCGGGTGGGCCGGCTCAGCCGGCCAGCGCGTCGTCCAGCACTTCCACCCAGTGGCGCACCGGCGTGGCCGTGCCGCTCTGCAGGTGCTGGATGCAGCCGATGTTGGCGCTGACGATGACGTCCACCGGGTCGTGCGTGGCGGGCGATGCCAGGTGCCCGAGCTTGCGGTCGCGCAGCTGCGTGGCCAGCTCGGGCTGCAGCACGCTGTAGGTGCCGGCGCTGCCGCAGCACAGGTGGCTCTCGGCGCCGGCCAGGCGCACCTCGAAGCCCAGCGTGCGCAGGTGCGTCTCGACACCGCCGCGCAGCTGCTGGCCGTGCTGCAGCGTGCACGGCGGGTGGTACGCAAGGCGTACCACCCGCCGGGCGGATGATGATGTTGCACCCCCTCCCTGCTCCCCCGCCGGGCGGGGGAGGGCCAAGCGGGACTGCAGCGCGGGCGCGATGTCGGGCAGCAGCTCGCTGATGTCGCGTGTGAGCGCACTCACCTTGCGCGCCTTCTCGGCGTAGTCGGCGTCGTGGGCCAGCGCGTGGCCGTAGTCCTTCACCGCCACACCGCAGCCGCTGGCGTTCATCACGATGGCCTCGACACGGCCTTCGCTGGTCAGCCCGTTGACCAGCGGCCACCAGGCGTCGATGTTGCGGCGCATGTCGGCCAGGCCACCTTCGACGTCGTTCAGGTGCGTGCGCAGCGCGCCGCAGCAGCCGGCGTCGTCGGCCACCAGGGTCTGGATGCCGGCGGCGTCGAGCACACGCGCGGTGGCGCTGTTGACGTTGGGCATCATCGCCGGCTGCACGCAGCCCAGCAGCATCAGCACCTTGCGCTTGTGCGTGCGGGTGGGCCATTGCTGCGCACGCTGGCCGGCGGGGCCGGGCACCTTGTTCTTCAGCGCCTGCGGCAACAGCGGCCGCACCAGCTGGCCGAGTTTCATCGCCGGGCCGAAGAGCGGCGAGGTCAGCCCTTCCTTGAGCAGCCAGCGCACGGCCCTTTCGCCGGCCGGGCGTTCGACACGGGCCTCGACGATCTCGCGGCCGATGTCGACCAGGTGGCCGTACTGCACGCCGCTGGGGCAGGTGGTTTCGCAGTTGCGGCAGGTCAGGCAGCGGTCGAGGTGCAGCTGCGTCTTGCGCGTGACGGGTGCACCCTCCAGCACCTGCTTCATCAGGTAGATGCGGCCGCGCGGGCTGTCGAGTTCGTCGCCGAGCAGCTGGTAGGTGGGACAGGTGGCGGTGCAGAAGCCGCAGTGCACACATTTGCGCAGGATGGCCTCGGCGGCCTCGCCCTGGCGGGTGCCCTTGAACTCGGGTGCGAGCTTGGTTTGCATGAAATCCTGGGCGTGAAGAAGCGGGTCAGGGCCGCAGCGCCGGCAGTGCGCCGAGCAGCAGGGAAACGAAGGGCATCAGCAGCGAGGCCAGCAGCACCTGCAGGCCCAGCGCCAGCGCGGCGTAAGCGCCGGCCGCCGGGTGCACCTGCATCGCGCGCGCCGCGCCGATGCCGTGCGAGACGGTGCCCAGGGCGAAGCCGCGCAGCTCGGGCTGGCGGATGCGCAGCAGGTCGAAAAGTGGCTTGGCCAGCAGCGCGCCGATGAGCCCGGTGAGCACCGCGAACACCGCGGCCAGCGCCGGGATGCCGCCGAGCTGCTGCGCGATGCCCATGGCCACCGGCGCCGTCACCGACTTGGGCGCCAGCGAGGCCAGCACCGGCAGCGGCAGGCCCAGCGCCCAGCCGGCCAGCACCGCGC
>CAMTUD010000093.1:0-14394 GCA_947084805.1 uncultured beta proteobacterium
CTCGACAGCGCTGCGGGCGTTGGCGGCGCTGACGCCGGCGCGCCGGCCCAGGCGCTGCTGGGCCTGGGCGTGGTGCGCCACCGCCGCCTGCGCCCGGCGGCCAATGCCTTTGCCTACCCCACCTACTTCGTGCTGCTGCCGATGCGCAGCCTGCGCGCTCAGCCCTGTGCCGGCCTGCCGCGCAACCGCCGCGGCCTGCTCAGCTTTCACGACCGCGACCACGGCGACGGCCGCGAAGACGCGCTGGCCTGGCTGGAAGAACTGCTGGCGGCCGAGGGCGTGCGCGACGCCGATGGCGAGGTCTGGCTGCACACCTACCCGCGGGTATTGGGCTTCGTCTTCCAGCCCGTCAGCTTCTGGTACTGCCACCGCGCCGACGGCACGCTGGCGGCCGTCGTCGCCGAGGTCAACAACACCTTCGGCGAGCGCCACTGTTACCTGCTGGCCGGCGCCGGGCTGGGTTACGGCCGCGAACTGACGGCACGCAAGGTCTTCCACGTCTCGCCCTTCTGCGAAGTGCAGGGCCAGTACCGCTTCCGCTTCATGCGCACGGCCGAGCGCACGGTGGCGCGCATCGACCACGACGACGCCGCCGGCGCGCTGCTGCAGACCAGCGTCTCGGGCCACCTGCAGCCGCTGACACGGGCCAGCGCCCGCGCCGCCTTCTTCGGCATGCCGCTGATGACGATCGGCGTCATCGCGCGCATCCACTGGCAGGCGCTGCGCCTGTGGCTCAAGCGCGTGCCCTTCCATGGCAAGCCGGCGCCGCCGCCGGGCTTCGTCTCCCGTTGAGATCGACGCCAAGCATCCGTTCCTCGCCTGCCCGCGTATTTCCCTTCACCCAGACTCCTGAGTTGTCGGCCATGACCTCCTCTTCCGTTTCGACCGCGTCATCCGCCTTCGCGCTGCCGCCCACCGCCCCGGCAGCGGCGCGTGCCGTGTTCCGCCTGCTCAAGCAACTGCGCGTGGGCACGCTGGACGTGCAGCTGCCCGACGGGTCGCAGGCCCACTTCGGCACCGCCGGTGAACACGGCGGGCCGCGCGCCGCGCTGCGCCTGCACGACTGGAGCGTGTGCGCCGCCGCGCTGAAAAGCGGCGACATCGGCTTCGCCGAAAGCTACATCGCCGGCAGCTGGACCAGCCCCGACCTGGCCGCGCTGTTGAAGCTGTTCATCGCCAACCGGGACGCGGTCGACGCGATGGTCTACGGCACCTGGTGGGGCCGCCTGGCCTACCGCGTCAAGCACCTGCTGAACCGCAACTCGCGCCGCGGTTCGGCCAAGAACATCCACGCCCACTACGACATCGGCAACCCGTTCTACCGCCTGTGGCTGGACGAGACGATGAACTACAGCAGCGCGCTGTTCGAGGGCGACTACGACAAGCCCATGCACGAGGCGCAGCACGCCAAGGTGCGGCGCGCGTTGAAGGAATGCGGCGTGCAGCCGGGCCAGCGCGTGCTGGAGATCGGCTGCGGCTGGGGCGCGCTGGCCGAGTGCGCGGCGGGCGAGTTCGGCGCGCAGGTCACCGGTGTCACGCTGTCAACCGAACAGCTCGAATTTGCGCGTGAGCGCATGCAGCGCCACGGCGTGGCCGAACGGGTCGACCTGCGCCTGCAGGACTACCGCGACATCACCGACGAGCCCTTCGACGCCATCGCGTCGATCGAGATGTTCGAGGCCGTGGGCCGTGAATACTGGGACAGCTTCTTCCAGACGCTGCGCGAGCGTCTGAAGCCCGGCGGCCGCGCCTGCATCCAGACCATCACCATCCGCGACGACCTGTTCGAGCGCTACCTGCGCAGCACCGACTTCATCCAGCAGTACATCTTCCCGGGCGGCCTGCTGCCCAGCCCGCAGGCCTTCCGCGCCGAAGCGGCCAAAGCCGGGCTGGAGGTGGTGAACGAGTGCGCCTTCGGGCCCGACTACGCCGAGACGCTGCGCCGCTGGCGCGCCGCCTTCCTGCACCACGACCCGCAGGTGCGCAAGCTCGGCTTCGACCAGCGTTTCATGCACATCTGGGAGTTCTACCTGGCCTATTGCGAAGCCGCTTTCGACACCGGCAACACCAACGTCATGCAGTTCACGCTGCGCCGCGCACCGTGACGCCGCACCCGCGCCGCCGCGTGCTGCTGGTCGCTGCCCTGCTGGCGTCTGCCGGTGTGCGCGCGCAGTCGCCGGCGCCCACCGGCGTGCCGCCCGAACTGGCCGGTGAACTGCCCGGCGCGCGCCTGCTGGGCGGCGGCACGCTGCGCTTTTTCGGCCTGCGGGTCTACGACGCGCGGCTGTGGGTGGGCGGACCGCCCCCGGGCGCCGACTGGACGGCCTCGCCCTTCGCGCTGGAGCTGATCTACGCACGCAGCCTGGCGGGCGAGAAGATCGCCGAGCGCTCGCTGACGGAAATGCGGCGCCAGGGCGACATCCCCGAGCCCGTGGCCGAACGCTGGCTGGGCAACATGAAGCAGCTCTTTCCCGACGTCAACGCCGGCGACCGCATCACCGGGCTGAACCTGCCCGGCGCCGGCGCGCGCTTCTTCGTCAACGGCAAGCTGCGCGGCGAGCCGCGCGAGGCCGACTTCGCACGCATGTTCTTCGGCATCTGGCTGTCGCCGCGCACCTCGGAGCCGGCGATGCGCGAACAGCTGCTCGGGCTGCGCAGCACGTGACGCCGGCGCCGACGGCGGCCGCGGCACCCGCTGCCCCTGCTGCGCCCGCCGCAACAGCCTGGCGCGGCGGCTGGCTGCAAGGCCTGCACTATGGCGGGCTGGGCCTGCCGCTGGCCTTCGTGGCGCTGCCGCTCTACGTCGTGCTGCCCAACCACTACGCCGCCGAGTTCGGCATTCCGCTGGCCACGCTGGGCGCGCTGCTGCTCGGTGCGCGGCTGTTCGACGCCGTGGCCGACCCCTGGATCGGGCGCCTCGTCGACGGCTGGTTCACGGTCTCCGTCGCCCGTGTGCTGATGGCCGCCGTGGCCGCCGCGGTGGTGCTGGCCCTGGGCTTTCGTGGCCTCTTTTTTCCCGCCGTGCAGGGCACGACCGCGCTGCTGTGGTGGTGCGCTGCGCTGCTGGCCGTCACCTACCTGAGCTTCAGCGTGCTCAGCGTGCTGCACCAGGCCT
Organism: uncultured beta proteobacterium; assembly: GCA_947084805.1. Lineage (GTDB taxonomy): Bacteria > Pseudomonadota > Gammaproteobacteria > Burkholderiales > Burkholderiaceae_C > Rubrivivax. Next base: position 3,116 of record CAMTUD010000093.1, read on the forward strand.
GGGGGGCGCGGCTGGGCGGCGACGAAGGGCAGCGGGCGCGCATCGTCTCGTGGCGAGAAGGTCTCGCGCTGCTGGGCGTGCTGGTGGCCAGCGTGCTGCCGGCGGTGGCCGGGCTGTCGGCGACCGGCATCGTCTTCACGCTGGCGCTGGCCGGCGGCGTGGCGCTGCTGATGCGCGCGCCGCGGCCGCGCATCGAGGCCGCCCCGGCCAAGCTGCCCAGCCTGGCCGTGCCGCTGCGCACGCCGGCCTTCCGCCGCCTGCTGGCCGTCTACCTGCTCAACGGCGTGGCCAGCGCCGTGCCGGCGACGCTGGTGCTGTTCTTCATACGCGACCGCCTGCAGGCGCCCGACTTCGAGCCGCTCTTCCTGGCCAGCTACTTCGCCGCCGGCGCGCTCAGCATGCCGCTGTGGGTGCGCCTGGTGGCCCGCCTGGGCCTGGCGTGGGCCTGGCTGGCGGGCATGGTGCTGTCGATCGTCACCTTCGCCTGGGCCGCGCTGCTGGGCGCCGGCGACGTGGCCGCCTTCACGGCCGTCTGCGTGGCCAGCGGCATCGCGCTGGGCGCCGACCTCACGCTGCCGGGCGCGCTGCTGGCCGGTGTCATCCAGCGCGCCGGCCACGGCCAGCGGCTGGAGGGCGCGTACTTCGGCTGGTGGAACTTCGCCACCAAGCTCAACCTGGCGCTGGCCGCCGGCATCGCCTTGCCGCTGCTCGGTGTCTTCGGCTACGCGCCCGGCGGCCGCGACGCCGCGGCGCTGCAGGCGCTGACGCTCGCCTACTGCCTCTTGCCCTGCGTGCTGAAACTGTGCGCTGCGGGGCTGCTCTGGACCCTCTGGATACGCAAGGAAACCCCGCCATGAACCGCCTGTCGAAACGCCTGACCCTGTTCGCCGCCACGCTGACCCTGGGCGCCGCCGTGCTGGGCGGCTGCGCCTCGGCGCCGACGCCCGCCGACTACGCCGCCGAAAAGCCCGTGCTCGACCTCAAGACCTACTTCAACGGCGAGATGGTGGCCCACGGCCTCTTCACCGACCGTTCGGGCAAGGTGGTGCGCCGCTTCACCGTGCAGATGACGGGCAGCTGGGAGGGCAAGCAGGGCACGCTGGACGAACGTTTCACCTACAGCGACGGCAAGACAGAACGCCGCGTCTGGAAGCTCACCGACGAGGGCAACGGCCGCTGGACCGGCCGCGCCGGCGACGTGGTGGGCGTGGCCGAAGGCCAGGCCGCCGGCAACGCCTTGAACTGGCGCTACACGCTCAGCCTGCCGGTCGACGGCAAGGTCTACGAGGTGCAGTTCGACGACTGGATGTACCTGATGGACGACAAGGTGATGCTGAACAAGGCCGTGATGAGCAAGTTCGGCTTCCGCCTCGGCGAAGTGACCCTGTCCTTCTACAAGAAGTGAGACCATGGCCTTGAACCCCCGCATCGGCAGCTGGGCCGGCAAGACGGTGTGGCTGGTGGGCGCGTCCACCGGCATCGGCCGCGCCACGGCGCATGCGCTGCACGCCGCCGGCGCGCGTGTCATCGTCTCGGCGCGCGGCCGCGAGGCGCTCGACAGCTTCGTCGCCGAACACGGCCGCAGCGACGCCATCGCGCTCGACGCCACCGACCGCGACGCCATGCGCGACGCCGCTGCACGCATCGTCGCCGTGCACGGCGGCATCGACCTGGCGATCTACTGCGCCGGCACCTACAAGGCGATGCGCGCCACGGCCTTCGACCTCGACGTGGCGCTGAGCCACGTGCAGGTGAACTACGTCGGTGCGCTGTGCATGCTCGACGCCGTGCTGCCGCAGCTGCAGGCCCAGGCCAAGGCCGGGCGCGGCGGCCACGTCAGCCTGGTGTCCAGCGTGGCCGGCTTCCGCGGCCTGCCGCAGAGCCTGGCCTACGGACCGACCAAGGCCGCGCTCATCAACCTGGCCGAAACGCTCTACCTCGACCTGCAGCCGCTGGGCCTGGGCGTGTCGATCATCAACCCGGGTTTCGTCGAGACGCCGCTGACGGCGCAAAACAGCTTTCGCATGCCGGCGCTCATCACGCCCGAACAAGCGGCGGTTGAGATCCTGCGCGGCTGGAAACACGGCGAATTCGAGATCCACTTTCCCAAGCGCTTCACCTTCTGGATGCACGCGCTGCGGCATCTGGGTTACGGCCCCTACTTCGCGGCGGTGCGCCGATCGACGGGCATGTGACATGGCGCGCCACGAAGACCCGCGCATCGCGCGCATCGTCGACCTCTTCGAGCAGCTGTCGCCCCAAGGGCTGCCGCGGCTGGCGCAGATCTACACCGAAGACGCGCGCTTCAAGGACCCGTTCAACGAGGTGCAGGGCGTGCCCGCCATCCGCCGCATCTTCGAACACATGTTCCGCACGCTGGACGCGCCGCGTTTTGTCGTCCATGACGTCGTCGTGCAGGGCGGGCAGTGTTTCCTGACCTGGGACTTCATCTTCCGCCTGAAGCGCAAGGGCGCTGACGAACTGGTGGTGCGCGGAGGCTCGCACCTGAAGCTGGCGGAAGACGGCCGCATCAGCCTGCACCGCGACTACTGGGACGTCGCCGAGGAGCTGTACGAGAAGCTGCCCGTGCTGGGCGCGCTGATGCGCTGGCTGAAGCGCCGCGTCAACAGCTAGGGCGCGAACCTCAACGTTGACCTTCGGTCAGCGTGTCGATCTGGAACAGGCCCGACTTGTCGACGAGCCAGATCTCGAAGTAGCGCACGGTCCCCGTGCCCACGTTCACCGGCGCCGGGAAGGGCGCGGCGCGCCGGATCATGGCCACGACCCAGGGCGCCACCTCGTCGGCGGCCGGCTTGCGCACGACGTTGACGTTCAGCACCTGGCCGGTGGCGTCGATTTCGGTCTCGACCGCCATCACCGAGTACAGCATCGGTGGCATCTTGCCGCGCATGACGCGCATCGGGAAGGCGGCGTAGATGTGGCGCGCGGCGTCGGTGCGGTAGGCCTTGTCCTCGGTGGCCGCCGAGGCCTTGGGCGCCACGGTGGTCAGCGGCGCAGGCACCATGCTGAACTGGGCCAGCGCAGGCATGGCCGCCAGCCACAGGGTGGCCAGCAGGGCAAGGCGCCGCCAGGGCTGAGGCTTGATCTCGGATTGACTTTGCATGCTCATTGCAGCGCCGCTGGACGGCGCCGCGCCCCTCGACGACGTTGTTTCGAGGTTACACGATGAGCGCAACTCACCGCACGGACAGGCGTGCGGAGTTGTGCGCAGGTCATGCTGCCGCAACAACCCTTACCCATGCCGGCGGGCGCGAGCCGTCAACGCAGCCAGCCCTTGCGCCGGAAGTAGATGATCGGCACCGCCACCGAGACGGCCATCAACCCCAGCGCAAAGGGGTAGCCGGCCTGCCAGTCAAGTTCAGGCATGGCCTTGAAGTTCATGCCGTAGATGCTGGCAATCAACGTCGGCGGCAGCAGCGCCACGCTGGCCACCGAGAAGATCTTGATGATCTTGTTCTGGTTGATGTTGATGAAGCCCACCGTGGCGTCCATCAGGAAGTTGATCTTGTCGAACAGGAAGGCGGTGTGGCTGTCCAGGCTGTCGATGTCGCGCAGGATCTGCCGCGCTTCCTCGAACTGCTCGGCATTCAGCATGCGGCTGCGCATCATGAAGCTGAGCGCACGGCGCGTGTCCATGACGTTGCGGCGGATGCGGCCGTTCAGGTCTTCCTCGCGCGCGATGGCGGTCAGCGCGGCGCCGGCGGTGCGGTCGTCGACTTCCTGCGTCAGCACCCGTGCGCTGACCTTCTCCAGGCTGTCGTAGATGCCCTCCAGGCGGTCGGCCGAGTACTCGGCGTCGGCGTCGTAGAGCTTGAGCAGCACGTCCTTGGCGTCTTCGATCAGCGCCGGGATGCGCCGCGCACGCAGGCGCAGCAGGCGGAAGACGGGCAGGTCCTCGTCGTGGATCGAGAACAGCACGTTCCTGGCCAGGATGAAGGCCACGCGCACGTTGCGCGCCGGCTCGGCCTGCGCCTCGGCACTGCTGTCGCCCGGGTCGATCAGGAAGTCGGAACGGATGTGCAGCTCGCCGTTGTCTTCTTCGTAGAAGCGGGCCGATTCCTCGAGGTCGTCGTCGACTGCGTCGCTGGGGATGGACAGGCCGAAGCGCTGCTGCACCCAGTCCTTTTCTTCCTCGGTGGGGCTCTCCAGATCGACCCACACCGGCTGCAGCAACGCCAGCATGTCGAGGCGTTCGATCTCGGCCTGGACCAGCCGGCCGTGGGCCAGCGTGAAGACGTTGAGCATGGGACTTCTTCCGGGAGCGGCACCACCGCATGCAGCGGCGGGGAAGGGTGGGCTTTCGAAGGCGGCGGGGGTCCGTCGCGCGCCGGCACCGAAGGCCCGGAACGGACGGTCACCGCATGGGTGCGGGGTCCAAGGCGTCTCTCCACAGGAAGGAAGCGGAATTATGCCTCCGCGGCCGGCGTCGGCCGACGCGCGGGGCGCCCGGATGGCAGACTCGGGCCCATGAGGAAACTGCTGCTCGCGGGCGCCCTCGCCCTGCTGGTGGCCACGGCGGCGGCGTTGGTGGCGCTGACTGCCGCCCTGCAAGGTGAACCCACCGTGGCGCTGTACCAGGCGCCGGCGGTGGCCGACGTGGCGCGCGCGCTGCAGCTGCTGCGCACCCACGACCCGCGGCATGCACGCCCGGGCGCCGTGAGCGCGGCGCAGGTGGAAGCCCGCGACCTCGAACTGCTGCTCAACCACGCCGCGCTGCGTCGGCTGGACGCCTACACCGCCGTCAGCCTGCAGCGGGGTGCGGCCGTCGTGCGCAGCAGCGTGCCGGTGCCGGCCAACCCCTTCGGCCGCTGGCTGAACGTCGAGGTGCGGCTGCTGGAAACCGGCGGCCTGCCGGTGATCGACAGCGTGCACGTCGGCCGCCTGCCGCTGCCTGCGGCCCTGGCCGAGCGCGCGCTGCCCTGGCTGGCGCGGCGCGCCGGCGTGCAGGGCGAGCTCGACGTGGCCGCCGAGGTCGTGCGGCGGGTGCACTTCATGCCGCAGCGCCTGGCGGTGGTCTACGCCTGGCGCGACGACAGCGCCGAGCGTGTGCTCGGCGGGCTGGTGCCGGCAAGCGACGAGGCGCGGCTGCGCGCCTACAGCGACCACCTTGCGAAGGTGGTGGCGCGCCAGGGTCCGGGCTGGACGGTGTCGCTGGCGCCGCTGGTGGGCCCGATGTTCGAGCTCGCGCGCCAGCGCAGCGCCGGCGCGCCGACCGACGCCGCCGCCGAGAACCGCGCCGCGTTGGTGGTGCTGACGCTCTTCGTCAACGGCCGCGGTGTCGGCGCGCTGCTGCCCGCCGCGCGCGCCTGGCCGCGTGCGCGGCAGCTGCAGGTGACGCTGGGCGGGCGCGACGACTTCCCGCGCCACCTGCTGATCTCGGCCGCGCTCGCCGCCGAGGGCACGGGGCCGCTGTCGCGTGCCATCGGCATCTACAAGGAAGTGGCCGATTCGCAGGGTGGCAGCGGCTTCAGCTTCAACGACATGGCCGCCAACCGCGCCGGCACGCGGCTGGGCGAATGGGCGGTGTCGCAGCCGCAACGCCTGCAGGCGGCGCTGGCGCGCGACATCGCGGAAAGCGACCTGATGCCGGCCTGGGCCGACCTGCCCGAGTTCCTGTCCGAGCCCGAATTCCGCCAGCGATTTGGCGGCGTCGGCGCACCGGCCTATGAAAAGCTGCTGGCCGAGATCGACCGCCGCGTCGAGGCGCTGGCGATCTTCCGTTGAGGCGGGTTCAGGCGGCGCCGCCGGGCGCCACGGATTCGGCCCGCTTGTTGGAGCCGGCGACGAGGTCGAAACGGAACAGCCGGCACTCGATGGCGCCGTTCCACAGCGGCACACGCCGGCTTTCCTTCAGGCGCATCAGGCCGGGCAGCTTCATGTCGGGGCTCAGCAGCCAGGCCGTCCAGCCCGGGTACTGGCGTTTCCAGTGCGAGGCCAGGCTGCCGAAGAACTCGGCCGAGCTGCCGCCACCCTCGAAGCCTTCGCGTGCCCCGGCGGCGCGCAGCGCCGCCGTCTCGCCACCTCCGGTGCCCTGACCCTTCGGCGCGATGCGTTCGCCGTAGGGCGGGTTCATCAGGATCGTGCCGCTGGCCGCCGGCGGCGGGCGCTGCAGCGCGTCGGCGGTCTTGAACTCGATGGCCTGCCAGGCGGCGGTGATGACGCCGGCGCGCTCGGCGTTGCGGGTGGCGAAGTCGGTCATGCGGAAGCTGACATCACCGGCGAAGATGGCCACCGCCGGCGCGTGCACCCGGGCCTGCGCGGCCTGCTGCAGTTCACGCCAGGCGGCGAGGTGTTCGCGGAACGGCAGCAAACGCTCGAAGGCAAAACGGCGCTGGCCGCCGGGTGCGATGCCGCAGGCCATCTGCGCCGCTTCGATGGCGATGGTGCCCGCGCCGCAGCAGGGGTCGAAGAGCGGGCCGTCTTCCGCGCGCCCTTGCCAGCCGATGGCCGCCAGCAACGCCGCGGCCAGCGTTTCCTTCAGCGGCGCCTCGCCGGTGTCTTCGCGCCAGCCGCGCTTGAAGAGCGCCTCGCCCGAGGTGTCGACGTAGAGCGTCGCGTGTTCGGGGCCGACGAAGAGCGCGATCGGCAGGTCGGGCCGGCGGGTGTCGACGCTGGGGCGTTCGCCGGTGGCGTCGCGCAGCGTGTCGCACACCGCGTCCTTGATGCGCAGGGCGGCGAAGTTCAGGCTCTGCAACGGTGAACGCATGGCCGCGACGTCGACGCGCAGCGTCTGCGCCGGCGAGATCCAGTGCAGCCAGTCGACGCGCCGCGCCAGGTCGTAGAGGTCGTGTTCGTCGCGGTAGGGGCCGTCGGCCAGCGGCCACAGCACACGCGTGGCGAGGCGGCTTTCCAGGTTCAGCTGCATGGCCGTGCGCTGATCGCCCTCGACCCACACGCCGCCGCGCGTCGTCTCGGCGCCGAGGCCGGTGATGCGCAGCACCTCGTCGGCCAGCAGGGCCTCGACACCACCAGCGCAGGGCAGGAACAGGCTCACCATGTCGGCGCAGGCCCGTCGTCGAGACCCAGCTTCCCGCCGCGGAACCGGCTTCGCCGGGCCGCTGGCGGACGGCCCCCTCGGGGGGTCGCGAGCGTTAGCGAGCTCGGGGGCCCCATCAAATCGCCTTGCGCAGCGAAGCGGGGGCGATCTTCAGCGCCTCGCGGTACTTGGCCACCGTGCGCCGCGCCACCTGGATGCCCTGCTCTTCGAGCATGTTGCTGAGCTGGCTGTCGGACAGCGGCTTCTTGGCGTCTTCCGCAGCCACGAACTGCTGGATCAGCGCACGCACCGCGGTGCTGCTGGCGTTGCCGCCGGCGTCGGTGTTCAGGCTGCTGCCGAAGAAGTACTTCAGCTCGAAGGTGCCCTGCGGCGTGCTCATGTACTTGGCCGTGGTCACACGCGAGATGGTGCTTTCGTGCAGGCCCAGTTCATCGGCGATCTCGCGCAGCACCAGCGGCTTCATCGCGATGGCGCCGTGCGTGAAGAAGGCCTTCTGGCGTTCGACGATGGCCTTGCTGACACGCAGGATGGTGTCGAAGCGCTGCTGGATGTTCTTCACGAACCAGCGCGCCTCCTGCAGGCGCGAACTGAGGCCCGGGTTGGCCGAGGCACCCCGTTGGCCGCGCGCGGCCGCGGCATACAGGTCGTTGATGCGCAGCTTGGGCATGACGTCGGGGTTCAGCGTCACGGCGAGGCCGCGGCCGGTCTTGCGCACGATGACGTCGGGCACGACGATGGTGGCCTCGTCGGCGGCGAAGGGCCGGCCCGGCTTGGGTTCACAGGCGATGATGAGCAGTTGCGCGTCGCGCACCAGGTCCTCGTCGGTGCCGGTGAGCGCGGTCAGGCGCTTGACGTCGCGGCGCGCCAGCAGCTCGAGGTACTGGTCGCAGATGCGCAGCGCCAGCTGGCGCGCGGGTGTCTTCGGCAGCTGCTTCAGCTGCAGGCTCAGGCATTCACCGAGGTTGCGTGCGCCCACCCCGGTGGGTTCCAGGCTCTGCAGCCAGCGCAACGCGCAGCGCAGGCGGTCGTCGATGTCGGCGCGGCCCTCGGCCTCGTCGACACCCAGCATCTCGGCCAGGCGTTCGGCGATCTCGTCCAACGAGTCGGCCAGGTAGCCGTCGGCGTCCAGGCTTTCGATCAGCACCCACAGCGCGGCGTGGTCGGCCTCGGACAGGCGCATGCCCATCACCTGCAGGCGCAGGTGGTCCTCGAGTGAACCGCTGCTCGAACGGCGTTCCTGGGGTTCGAAGTCCTCGCCCTCGCCGTTGGCCGTCGACGACGACGAGGCCGACGACGGCGTCTCGCGGATGCCGTCGAAGTCGTCACCCTCGGTGCCGTTTTCCCAGTCGTCGCGCGCGGTGGTGCCGAACTCGTCGCCGCGGATCTCGCTCACCGCCTCGCCGGCGTCGGACGCCTCGTTGGCGGTCTCGCCGTCACCCACGCGGTCGGCCACGCGGTCGACGGCCTGGCGCTCGGGCGGTGTCTCGAAGGGGTTGGCCAGCAGTTCGTCCTCGGCTTCGAGGAAGGGGTTCTGCTCGAGCATCTGCCCCACTTCCTGGTGCAGTTCCAGCGTGCTGAGCTGCAGCAGGCGGATGGACTGCTGCAACTGGGGCGTCAGCGCCAGGTGCTGGGACAGGCGGACCTGCAATGAGGGCTTCATGTTCTTCTTCTTCCCGCCCTACATGCGGAAGTTTTCGCCCAGATAGACCTTGCGCACCTCGGCGTTGGCGACGATGTCGTGCGGCGTGCCTTCGGCCAGCACGCTGCCCTCGCTGATGATGTAGGCACGGTCGCAGATGCCCAGCGTCTCGCGCACGTTGTGGTCGGTGATGAGCACGCCGATGCCGCGCGAACGCAGGAAACGGATGATCTTCTGGATCTCGATCACCGCGATCGGGTCGACACCGGCGAAGGGCTCGTCGAGCAGGATGAAGCGTGGCTGCGTGGCCAGCGCGCGCGCGATCTCGACCCGCCGGCGCTCGCCGCCCGACAGCGCCGGCGCCGGTGAATCACGCAGCTTCTCGATCGACAGGTCGTGCAGTAGCTTGTTCAGCAGCTCGTCGATGACGGACGTCTTCAGCGGCCGGCCGTCCGGGCCCAGCTGCAGTTCGAGCACGGCGCGGATGTTCTCTTCGACCGTCAGCTTGCGGAAGATCGACGCTTCCTGCGGCAGGTAGCTCAGGCCCAGGCGCGAACGTCGGTGGATGGGCAGGCCCTGCACCGGCTGGCCGTCGATGAGGATCTCGCCCTGGTCGGCGCGAACCAGGCCGACCACCATGTAGAAGGTGGTGGTCTTGCCGGCACCGTTGGGGCCGAGCAGGCCGACCACCTCGCCGGCGTTCACGGCCAGGTGCACGTCCTTGACGACGGTGCGCGCGCCGTAGCGCTTCTGCAGGTGGGTGGCTTCGAGGCGGCTCACTGCCTGCGGTGCGGCGGGCGGGCCGGCCGGCGGCGTGGCGGGCCCGGCTGCCGACGCCGGCACGGTGGGGGCCAGCATCAGCGCGGCGCTCCCAGGTTGCGGCTGGGCGTCAGCGTCGCTGGCGCGGGGGCGGGCGCCGCGGCACCACTGGCCGGCTCGGCGCGCGGCGTCAGCGTCACGCGCACACGCCCGGTCGGGTTGGTGGCGCTGGTGGCGCCGCCTTCGACCTTGAAGGTCTCGGCCGTGTTGTCCCAGACGATGGTGGCGCCGGTAATCTCGTCGGCCACCGTGCCGCCGCGCAGCCGGCGCACGGCGCTGTTGCCGACGAAGCGCAGCGTGTCGGCGCGGCCGTCGAAGTCGATGCGGTCGGCGCTGCCTTCCACCACCTCGTCGGTGCCGCCGTCACGGCGCTGGCGCCAGGTGGCGGGCTTGCCGGGCAGGCCGATGGCGCTGGCGGCGCGGTAGCCGTCGGGTGATTCGCGCAGTTCGATGCGTTCGGCGCGCAGCACCATCGTGCCCTGGCTGATGACGGCGTTGCCGTTGAGCACGGTGACCTGCCTTTGCAGGTCAAAGGTGGAACCGCGCTCGGCCTCGACGACGATGGGCTTGCTGCGGTCGGCTTTCTCGGCCCATGCGGCACCCGTGGCCCACAAGCAGGCCAGCACGAAGACGAGAGAAAACGATGAGGGGGTCGGCATGAATTTCGGCACGGAACTTGCAGGCCATTCTAGCCACAAGTGATGCCGACGCCGCGCGCTGGCGCCGTGAAATGACACCGGGGCGCGGCGTCCCGGTGCGGGTGTGCTCTGCCCGGCCGCAGGTCGTCCGTGGGGACGCTCTAAGGCCCGCGTCAGCCCTTGCGCGCGCGGTCGATCAGGTAGTTGGCAACGGCCAGCGCACGCTCGTGGCTGCCGGCCAGTGTTGCCGAGGTGTAGTAGCGGCCCTGGATGCCGATGGCCGGCACGCCGTCGATCTTGTAGCCGTTCGACAGCTGCTTGCCGCGGTTGATCTTGGTGTTGACACCGAAGGACTTCCAGGCGTCGGTGAACTTGGCGCGGTCGACCCCGTTGGCCGCCACGAAGGCGATGATGTCGGCCTCGGTGTTGATGCGCTGCCGGTCGACGTGGATGGCGTTGAAGATGCGGCGCTGCAGCGCCTCACGCTGGCCCAGTTCCTCGAGCGCGTAGAACAGCTTCTGGTGCTCGGGCGGGCCGATGAAGGCAAAGGGCAACTGACGAAAGGCGACATCGGGCGCCAGTGTCTTGACCCACGCACTGACCAACGGCTCCAGAGTGAAGCAGTGCGGGCAGCCGTACCAGAAGAACTCGATCACCTCGACCTTCTTGTCGGGCGACGGCAGCGTCACGGGTGCGGCGGTCTGCAGGCGCACGTAGTGCTTGCCTTCCTCGGGCGCGCCCTGCGCTTGGGCCGTTCCGGCCAGGGCCAGGCCCAGGCCGGCACCGGCCAGGTGGGTGGAAAACTCGCGCCGCTTCATAGCTGTCCTCTCGTGATGGATGTCGTGACCCGGGTTGCCGCCGTCAGGGCTGCTGTGTCGGGCCGCGGGTTCAAGGGCGCTCGACGCGCACGATCTGCGACTCGATGCCCTGAGACTGGAGTTTGCCTTGCAGCACGTCGGCCTCTTCGCGGCTGGGGAAAGGCCCCAGGCGCACGCGGAACACCGTGCGGCCGGCCTGCGCCCGTTCGCTGACCTTGGCCTGCTGGCCCAGCATGGCCAGTTGTGCGCGCTGGCCCTCGGCGTCCTCGGTGCGGGTGTAGGCGCCGGCCTGGACGTAGAAGTCGAAGCCCGTCGACGCGGCGGGCGCCGGCTCGCCAGATCGGAAG
>CAMTUD010000094.1:0-14327 GCA_947084805.1 uncultured beta proteobacterium
CAGGGTTCATGGCCCGCGCGCGCAGCGCGCTTCGTGAACTGACTTGGCGCATCCTGTTTGAGCGCAGCGAACGCAGTGAGCGCAGCGAGTTATGCGCCGGGCCATGGACCCGAGCACCGCAGGGCAGTCGGCGCGCAGCGACGACCGCCTCAGTCGCAGGCCGCGCCCCGCCCGAACGGCCCTTTGCCGCCACAACCGTCAGCACGCCAAGGCGGACAGCGAACGTCCGCACCGGGCCGACAGCCGTCACGGCACGACGGCCATGTTCTCGGCCCTTGAGGCTGCTCACGCCCATGTCACAGCTTGAAGTACCAGCGCACCGAATGGAAGAACACCGGCGCCGCGAAGCACAGTGGCGCCACACGGTCGAGCAGCCCCACCGCGCCGGTGACGCTGGCCTGGTTGCCCCAGTGCCGCACGCCGGCGTCCTTCTTCAGTGCCTTCATGACGAAGCCTCCCAAGGTACCGGCACCGCCCGCGATGAAGGCCATGGCCAGCGCCTGGCCGGCCTTGAAGGGCGTGACCCAGTACAGCAACGCGCCCACAAAGCCGGCGGCCAGGGCGCCGGCCAGCCAGGCGCGGTAGGAGAAGTCGCGGTCGATGTGCCGCGCCACCGGGCGGCGCCGCAGCCAGCGGCTGAAGGCGCCCTGCGCCAGCTGCGCCGCCACCGCCACCACCACCAGGAAGAAGAGCAGGAAGGCGCCCCGGTTCTCGTAACGCGGGAAGTTCAGCAGCAGCAGCGCCGGCGCGTGGCTCAGGCCGTAGACGCAGACCATGATGCCCCACTGGATCTTGGCGTTGCGCTCCAGGAAACGCTCGGGGTCGCCAGCCAGCGCGCTGGCCACCGGGATGGCCAGGAAAACGTAGACCGGGATGAACACCGTGAAAAGGTCGAAGTGACGGCCACCGGCAATCACGTACTGCAGCGGCAGCACGGCGAAGAAGGCCAGCAGCAGGCTGCGGTGGTCGGCTCGCCGGGTGTGCATCAGCGTGATGAACTCGCGCAGCGCAAAGAAGGAGAACAGGCCGAAAAGCAGTGTGGCGCCCACCGGCGCCGAGATCCACGCCAGCCAGAACACCACGCCCCCCACCCAGGCCGCGCGCACGTCGCGCAGCACACGCAGGCGGCGGTCGCTGGCCTCGCCTTCGCCGCGCAGCATCAGCACCACCACGCCGGTACCCACCGCCAGCAGCAGGAAGACGGTGACGAACAGCAGGCCGACCTGCTGGTCCACGGTCAGCGAACGCAGCGCGCTCACGCCGTGAACCCCGCGAAGTTGCAGCGCGCCGTCATGCCGGTCCCGGGCGCATCGCCAGCACGGCTTCGCGCGCACGTTCGAGGAAGGTACGCTTGTCCTCGCCGGCCCGCAGCTGCATCGGTGCGCCGAAGGTCACCGTGCACAGCACCGGCACCGGCACCACTTCGCCCTTGGGCATCACACGTTGCACGTTGTCTATCCAGGCCGGGATCAGCTGCACGCCCGGGAACTGCTCGGCCAGGTGGAAGAGGCCGCTCTTGAAGGGCTGCGGCACGCCCTTGTTGCTGCGTGTGCCTTCCGGGAAGATGACCAGCGAATCGCCGTTGGCCAGCGCCTGCACCAGCGGCTCCAGCGGGTCCTGCTCGTCGGTGCGCGTGCGGCTGACGTAGACGGCATGGAACACCTCCGTCGTCAGCCACTGCTTGAAGGGCGACGACGTCCAGTAGTCCTTGGCGGCGATGGGCCGCGTGACGGCGCGCAGGTCGTGCGGCAGCGCGGCCCAGATCAGCACCCAGTCGAGGTGACTCTGGTGGTTGGCGAAGTAGATGCGCTGCTCGGCCTTGGGCGCGCAGCCCTTCCAGTGGCCCTGCGCGCCGGTGATCAGGCGCGCGATGAAGGCGAGCACCCCGCCCATGAAATCGGCACGCGTCATGGGTGAGGATGCTAGCCCAGCGCAGGCGCGCCATTCGTCGCCGGCATGGCGGCTTTCGGTGGCCTCGAGCCGCATTTCGTCGACTGGCGCTTGAGACCCGGCACCACAGCCGGCATCGTGCCGCGGCTGTCATGCGCCACAGGTGCCGACGGCGCGCCCACCCCGCCTCCACAAGGACCCCGACCCATGTGCCGACCCACCCTTCCCACCCGCGCCACCGCCGCCCTCGGCCTGCTCGCCACCGCCGTGCTCGCCAGCGGCTGTGCGTCGATCCAGCCCGCCCGCATGAGCCTGCCCGACGGCCTGGCGACGAGCGCAGAACAGTTGCCGGTGCAAGGACTGGGTGGCAAGCGCCGCGGCGACTTCACGGTCGGTGCGGCCCAGGGGCGCTTCGAGCGCAACGCCGACGACCTGTCGCTGTTCGAGATGCTGGACTTCCGCCGCGCGGGTGCACGCTACACCCTGCAGGTCGCAGGTGCGGCCGAAGTCGAGGCCCAGTGCAAGCAACGCGAAACCGGCGCGCAGGTCGGCATCCTGGCCCTGCCGCTGCGGCCCTATGCGGTGAACTGCCAGTGGCGCGACGGCGCACGCCTGAGCCTGGAAGCCGACCCGCGCGCGGCACGCACGCTGCACGGCCGCCAGGGCCGCTTCGACGCCGCCGGCGTGCAGCTGCAGCTGAGCTCGGTGCACAGGCTGCAGGGCAGCCCGCTGCCGCTGGCCCAACCGGCCGGCTACACCCTCACGCACCAGGGCGTGGTGGTCGGCGCGATCGACCTCAGCGACACCGGCAAGCCCGTGCTCTGGCGCCCGCCGGCCGGCCAGCCGCTGCACGACGCGGTGACGCACGCCGCACTGGCCCTGGCGCTGCTGTGGGACCCCGCTGCCAGCGAGCCCTGAATCAGACAGGCCCGGCAGCCACGACGGCGACCAAGGCCTTGCGCGGAAACCGGCTCCGCCGGGCCGCTGCACGAGCGCCCTGCGGGTAGCGAACGCAGCGAGCTTCGGGGCCTCTGTCAGTGCCTGAAGTGCCGCGTGCCGGTGAAGACCATCGCGATGCCACGTTCGTCGGCCGCCGCGATGACCTCGTCGTCGCGCATGCTGCCGCCGGGCTGGATGACGCAGCGTGCGCCTTCGTCGATGACGACGTCGAGGCCGTCGCGGAAGGGGAAAAACGCATCGCTGGCCACCGCCGAGCCGGCCAGGTCCAGCCCCGCCGCATTGGCCTTGACGCGGGCGATGCGCGCGCTGTCGAGCCGGCTCATCTGGCCCGCGCCCACGCCCAGCGTGGCACCACCACCGCAGAAGACGATGGCGTTGCTCTTCACGAACTTGGCCACCTTCCAGGCGAACATCAGGTCGTCCATCTGTGCCGCGGTGGGCGCCAGCTTCGTCACCACGCGCAGTTCACCCGCTGCCACGTTCTTGGTGTCGGGCGTCTGCAGCAGCATGCCGCCGCCGACACGCTTGAAGTCCAGCGCGTTGGCCGCCGCGCCCAGCGGCACTTCCAGCAGGCGCACGTTCTGCTTGGCCGCGAAGATCGCACGCGCTTCGGCGCCGATGGCCGGGGCGATGAGCACTTCGACGAACTGCTTGTTGTCGGCGATCTGGCGCGCCGTGGCTTCGTCGAGCGGCCGGTTGAAGGCCAGGATGCCACCGAAGGCCGAGGTCGGGTCGGTCTTCCAGGCCTTGGCGTAGGCCTCGACCAGCGAAGACGCCACCGCCACGCCGCAGGGGTTGGCGTGCTTGACGATGACACACGCCGGGGCGTCGAAGGTCTTCACGCATTCCCACGCCGCGTCGGCGTCGGCGATGTTGTTGTAGCTGAGCTCCTTGCCCTGCAGCTGGCTCCAGCCCGCCAGCAGGCCGGGGGCCACCTTGGCGTCGCGGTAGAAGGCAGCGGCCTGGTGCGGGTTCTCGCCGTAGCGCATGTCCTGCGTCTTGCTCAGCTGCACCGTGTAGGTGGCCGGGAAGGGTTCACGCAGCGGCACCGCGGCCACCTGGTCCTCGGCGCCGGCCTGCAGCGCGCAGAGGTAGTTGCTGATCATCGCGTCGTAGGCCGCGGTGTGGGCGAACACCTTCTTGGCCAGCATGAACCGGGTGTTGCGCTGCACACCGCCAGCACCCAGTTCGCCGAGCACCCGGGCGTAGTCCACCGGGTCGATGACCACCGCCACGTCGGCCCAGTTCTTGGCCGCCGCGCGCAGCATGGCCGGGCCGCCGATGTCGATGTTCTCGATCGCATCTTCCAGCGTGCAGTCGGCGCGCGCCGTGGCCTGCGCGAAGGGGTACAGGTTGACGACCAGCAGGTCGATGGTGCCGATGCCGTGCGCCGCCAGCGCCGCCATGTGCTCGGGCAAGTCGCGCCGCGCCAGCAGGCCACCGTGGATGCGCGGATGCAGCGTCTTCACGCGGCCGTCCAGCATCTCGGGCGAGCCCGTCACTTCCGAGACCTCGGTGACCTGCAGCCCGGCATCGGCCAGCAGGCGCGCAGTGCCCCCGGTCGACAGCAGGCGCACGCCCCGGGCGGCCAGCGCGCGCGCGAAGTCGACGACACCGGTCTTGTCGGACACGGAGATGAGCGCGGTGAGGGAGGGCGTGGTCACGGCTGTTTCTCGGGCTGGTGTCATTTCAGGATCTTGTGGTCCAGCAGCTTGCGCCGCAGGGTGTTGCGGTTGATGCCCAGCCACTCGGCCGCCTTGCTCTGGTTGCCCTCGGCGTGGCGCAGCACCACTTCGAGCAGCGGCTTTTCCGCCGCGCCGAGGAACATCTCGTGCAGGTCGTCGGGCTCGGCGCCGCGCAGGTCTCTAAGGTACTGCTCCACGCTCTTGCGTATGCAGTCGTCGATGTCGCGTTTGGTCATGCCACCAGCGCCGTGCTTTCGTCGTTGGCCGCCATCAGATGGTCCGCCGGCAGCGGCAGCAACGCATGGCGGTCGGCCAGGGTCTCGAAGTAGGTGTCGACGGCCTGCACCTGCAGCCGGGTGTCGTCGATGAGGTTCATGCGGTCGCGGAAGTCGGCACCGCCGGGCAGCGTGCGCACGGCCCAGCCGATGTGCTTGCGTGCGCTGCGCACGCCGATGTGTTCACCGTAGAGGCGGTAGTGCTCGTGCAGATGCGCCGTGAGCCAGCGCCGCACGTCCTGCGTCGCCGGCGGCGGCAGGTGCTCGCCGGTGGCCAGGAAGTGCGCGACTTCGCGGAAGATCCACGGCCGCCCCATCGCGGCGCGGCCGATCATCAGCGCGTCGGCGCCGGTGCGGCGCAGCACTTCTTGCGCCTTTTCGGGGCTGTCGATGTCACCGTTGGCCACCACGGGGATGCGCAACGCGGCCTTCACGGCGGCCACGGTGTCGTACTCGGCGGCGCCGCCGTAACCCTGCTCACGGGTGCGGCCGTGAACGGTGAGCATGGCGATGCCCGCGCCCTCGGCGGCGCGCGCCAGGCGCAGCGCGTTGCGTTCGGCGGCGCACCAACCGGTGCGCATCTTCAGCGTCACCGGCACGTTCAGCGGCGCGCAGGCCGCGACCACGGCCTCGACGATGGCCAGCGCCAGCGGCTCGTCCTGCATCAGCGCCGAGCCGGCCCACTTCGTGCAGACCTTCTTCGCCGGGCAGCCCATGTTGATGTCGATGACCTGCGCGCCGCGGTCGACGTTGTAGCGCGCAGCGTCGGCCATCTCGGTGGGATCGACACCGGCGATCTGCACCGCAATCGGCGCCGGCTCGCCTTCGTGGTCGGCGCGGCGCGAGGTCTTCAGGCTGGCCCACAAGGCACGCTGGCTGGTCACCATCTCGCTCACGGCATAACCCGCGCCCAGGCTGCGGCACAGCATGCGGAAGGGCCGGTCGGTGACACCCGCCATGGGGGCCACGAACAGGTTGTTCGGCAGTTCGATGGCGCCGATGCGCATGGGGGTGACGGGGGAGTTCGGCTGCTGAAAAATGAGGCGCGAGTATAGCCAGCGCAACCGGCGCCCCCCTGACGCCGACGGCGCCGTTGCGCCATCGGTGCAGCCCCGCACCGTCAGGGCCTGCCGGTGGTGCCCATAATCGCCGCCACCCATGGAAGCTTGGCTGCAGCACCTGCTCGACCTTCTCGCGCTGCCGCAATACGGCCTCGTCACGGTCTTCGTCGTCTCCACGATCTCGGCCACGCTGTTGCCGGCGGGCAGCGAATTTGCGGTCATCGGCCTCGTCAAGCTCAACCCCGCGATGTTCTGGCCCGCCGTGCTGGTGGCCACGGTGGGCAACACGCTCGGCGGTGCCATCAGCTGGTGGATGGGCTACGGTGTCGAGACGCTCTATGAACGCATACAGCACAAGCGGCTGCAACTGCGCGCGCTGGCCTGGCTCGAGGGCTTCGGGCCCAAGGCCTGCCTGCTGTCGTGGCTGCCGCTGGTGGGCGACCCGCTGTGCGCGATGGCCGGCTGGCTCAAGCTGCCGTTCTGGCCCTGCGTGATGTACATGGCGATCGGCAAGTTCCTGCGCTACGTGATCATGACGGCCGCGCTGATGTGGATCTTCCCGGGGCCGATGACCCTGTAGTGCGGCCGGCGGAAGAATGCGCAGCTTCGCCATCGAACGCTGCAACCATGAGCACCGCCACCCCGGCCTACGAGGCCCTCGCGTCGACCTGGACGCGGCTGCACCACCTGCAGCACCTGCAATCCATCGCCGGCTGGGACCACGCCGCGAACATGCCGCCCAAGGGCAACGAGGCCCGCGCCGCGGCGCTGGCCGAGATGGCGGCGCTGCTGCACCGCATGCGCACCGACACCGCGCTCGCCGGCCAGCTGGCGCGTGCCGAACAGGAGCAGCTCGACGACCTGCAGCGCGCCAACCTGCGCGAAATGCAGCGCCAGTGGCGGCTGAGCAACGTGTTGCCGGAGTCGCTGGTGCAGCGGCAGTCGATCGCTTCGTCACGCTGCGAACACGCCTGGCGCCAGCAGCGCCCGGCCAACGACTGGGCCGGCTTCGTCGGCAAACTGCGCGAGGTGCTCGACCTCGCGCGCGAGGAAGCCGCGCTGCTGTCGGCACAGACCGGGCTGCGCCGCTACGACGCGATGATGGACCGCTTCGAGCCCGGCATGACCAGCGCCCGGCTCGACCAGATCTTCGGTGACGTGAGGCAGTGGCTGCCGGGCTTGATCGGCCGCGTCATCGACAAACAATCGCGCGAACCCGTCATCAACCCCGTGGGCCCGTTTCCGCAGGCCGCGCAGCGCGCGCTGTGCGAACAGGTGATCGGGCTGCTGGGCTTCGACTTCCAGGCCGGCCGGCTGGACGTCAGCACCCACCCCTTCTGCGGCGGCGTGCCGGAAGACGTGCGCATCACCACGCGCTTCCGCGACGACGATTTCCTGACCAGCCTGATGGGCACCATCCACGAAACCGGCCACGGCCGCTACGAGCAGAACCTGCCGCGCGCGCTGCTCGGCCAGCCGGTGGCGCAGGCGCGCAGCATGGCGCTGCACGAGAGCCAGAGCCTGAGCTTCGAGATGCAGCTCGGCAACCACCCGGGTTTTGTCGCCCGCCTGGCGCCGCTGGTGGTGCAGGCCTTCGGCGACCAGCCGGCTTTCACGCCCGCCAACCTGCACCGGCTGATCACGCGTGTCAAACCCGGCTGCATCCGCGTCGACGCCGACGAGGTGACCTACCCGGCGCACGTCATCCTGCGCTACGAGATCGAACGCCCGTTGATCGAAGGCGAGATCGAACTGGAGGACGTGCCCGCGCTGTGGGACGCCAAGATGATGGAGCTGCTGGGCGTGGACACCCGCGGCAACTACAAGGACGGCCCGATGCAGGACGTGCACTGGTCGGCAGCGCTGTTCGGCTACTTCCCCTGCTATTCGCTGGGTGCGATGTACGCCGCGCAGTGGTTCGCCACCATGCGCCGCACGCTGCCCGAGCTGGACACACGCATCGCCGCCGGCGACCTGACGCCGGTGTTCGGCTGGCTGCAGGCGCACATCTGGAGCCAGGCCAGCCGCTGGACGACCGACGAGCTGACGCTGCGTGCCAGCGGCGAGTTGCTGAACCCGTCGCACTTCAGGGTGCACCTGGAGCAGCGTTACCTGGGCTGAGACTGCACGTGAGGCGCCGGAAGGCGCCGAACGGCTGTCGAAGGGCCGAGCGCAACTTCACGCCCGAGGGCGTTCAGGACTCGCGGCGCTGCGTGGTCGACTCGCCGCGCGACACCTTCATGAAGTCGCTGTGGCTCACCTCTTCGATGACCACGGTGCGCTCCATGTCGAAGGGCATGTCGTCGCGGTCGTGAAGCACCGGCCGTGGTGGCGGCCTGGCCGGTGCGGGCGGCGCTGGCTTGCGCCCTTCCAGCACGTCCATCAGCCGCGTCAGCAGGTCGTGCAGCGCGGGGTCGTCGTCGGGTAGCGGCAGGCTGCTCAGTTGCGAACACAGCTTGGCCAGCCCCTGGCGCGGCACGCGGTCGATGACCACGGTGCCACCGTCGAGCAGGCCACGCTCCAGCGCCGCCAGGTGGGGCAGCACGTCGCGTGCGCCGCGCACGCGGTCGAGCAGCTTGCCCAGCGCCTGCGCCATCAGGCGGCCGCGCACGCGGTCGCTGCTGGCCGCGGCGCCAGCAGGCGCAGGGGCCGTTGATGAAGGTGTAGGGGTGGACATGGTGCTGCGGGCGAGGGCTGATCAGGGTATCGACTGTCGGCGTGCCGACTTGAGTGCCCCATCTTGCACCGACCACCGGAATGCGGGGTGTGCGTAGTCGACACACCGGCCCGTCATGTGCGCGGGCGGCCCCGGCGCGCCGTCAGCGGGCGTCCAGCGCCCGCTGCAGGTCGTTGAGCACCTCGTCCAGCCGTTGCAGCGTACGCCCGGCGCGTGAACCGGCCAGGTGCGCGCCGCGACGGCGGCGGCGCAGCAGGGTGCGGTGCGGGTCGTCGAGCGCCGCCTCGTCAAGCACCAGGCCGTGCCGCGCAAATGTCGCCCGCAGTACGCTGCGGCGTGAACGCAGGTCGGCGCGGGTGTGCTGGTAGGCGTGTTCGGCCAGCACGCGGCGCTGCGAGTAGCCGAAGGTGTTGGCCAGGAACATCTCGGGGTCGCGCTGGTCGGGCTCGAAGAGCAGGATGTCGGTGCCCGGGTGGCTGGCTTCGTAGCCCTTCAGGCCCAGTTCGAGCCGCGAGTGGATGAGCGACCGGAAGGTCTGGCTCAGCACCAGTGGCAGGCCGCCGTCGACGAGGTGCGGAATGCGCTCGCTGGCGCGCCCCAGCACACGGTGCGTCGAGCGGCCCGCGCTGGCGTCGAAGGGCACCAGCGGGTTCAGGCAGATCATCAGGTCCAGGCCCATGTCGAGCAGCACCCGCGCGTGCAGCGTCTTCTTCAGCGCGCCATCGACGTACCAGTGGCCGTTGATGCATTCGGGCGGGAACAGGCCCGGCAGCGCCGCGCTGGCCGCCACGGCCTGCGAGATCGGCACATGGTCCCAGCCCGGCATGCCGAAGGGTGCGGCCGTGCCGCTGTCGAGGTCGGTGGCCACCAGCACCAGGCGGCGCTGGAGCTTGCGGAAGTCGTTGCTGCGGCCCGGCGCCGAAAACACCCGCGCCAGCCGCGCCTGCAACGCCGTATTGCTGAACAGGCCCGTGGGCAGCGCGCTGGCCAGGCGCTCGGTGGCGGCCAGCAGTGGGCGGCCCTGCACCGCCAGCCCGTAGAAGGCCTGCAGCAGCAGGCCGGGCAGCGCGGCCAGGCGCTGCGCGTATTCACCGACGGCGGGGCGGAAGAACAGGTTGGGCCGGATGAGGTCGGTGTGCGGCCCGTCGTTCTCGATGAACGAGGTGCAGAGCTGGCGCGGCGTCATGCCGTTGGCCAGGCCGGCGGCGATGAAGCCGCCCGCCGAAACACCGACGTAGCCGTCGAGCGCGTTCAGGTCCAGCCCGGGCAGCGCCTCGGCGAGTGCACACAAGGCGCCCACTTCGTAGACGGCGCCGAGCGGCCCGCCGCCAGCCAGCGCCAAGCCGACCCGCAGCCGCCTTGGGCTGCGGGCGGCATAGCGCTTCTTGCCGGCCTCGCCCACGGGCGCGGCGGCGGCGCGCTCACGGCGCGGTGCGGCTCGGACAGCTGTCATGTGCACATGGCCAAAAGGGCGCCGCGGCGCCCTTCAAACAAGCGTTGCTCGGCCGATCAGACCGCAGCCGTCTTGCGGCGGGCGCGCTTGACCGGGGCCTTGGCAGGCGCAGCGGCCTTGCGTGCGGCCTTCGCCGGCGCCTTGGCAGCGGCCTTGGGCGCGGCGCCCTTGGACAGCCTGGCCACCGCAGCGGCGAGCGCGTCGACACGCTGCACCAGGGCGTCGACGTCCTTGGCGGTGGGCACGCCCAGCTTGTTCAGCGCCTTGGCGGTGCGCGCTTCGAAGATGGTCTCGAGCTTGTCCCAGTTCTGGCCGGCCTTGCTGGTCACGGTGTCGGCCATCGCGCTCATCTTGCCGGTGACTTCGCTGATCTTCTCTTCGGCGATGCCCTGCGTCTTCTTCTGCAGGCTCATGCCTTCCTTGACCAGGGCCTCGAAGACCTTGGTGCCTTCTTCCTGGGCCTTGCTGAAGGCACCCATGCCGGCCAGCCAGATCTGCTGCGCGGAGTCCTTGACGGAACTGGCGAGCTGGCTGCTCTTGTCGGCGGCGTGGGCGCTGCTGGCGGCGGACTTCATCTTCTTGACCATCTGGGGCTCCTTCTCGTGTGCGGGGCGCGTGTCTCAGGCAGGGCTGGCGACACGGGTTGCGGGCTGGTGGGAGGCCCATGCCGGGCCCGCACCATGACCGTGAATATAGGGTTCCCCCCTGGGGTCCGCAGCCTAAAGTTCTAGTGAGACGGCTCTATGCTTTGCGCCCACCGCCAGCCCAGACCGACAGGAGCAACGCATGCAGTATTTCGTCACCGGCGCCACCGGCTTCATCGGCAAACGTCTCGTCAAGGCCCTGCTCGCACGCAAGGGCGTCAAGGTGCACTTCCTGGTGCGCAGCGGCAGCGAGGGCAAGCTCGATGCGCTGTACAGCTTCTGGGGCCTGAGCGGCGCGGCCAAGGCACGCGCGCTGCCGGTGAAGGGCGACCTCACGGCGAAGAAGCTGGGCGTGGCCGCTGAGGCGCTGAAGGCCCTCAAGGGCCAGATCGACGCCGTCTACCACCTCGCCGCCGTCTACGACCTCAGCGCCGACGCGGAAAGCCAGGTGCAGGTGAACATCGAGGGCACGCGCAACATGGTCGAGTTCGCGAAGGCGGTCGACGCGGGCCATGTGCACCACGTCAGCAGCATCGCCGCCGCGGGCCTGTACGAAGGGGTGTTCCGCGAGGACATGTTCGAGGAAGCCGAGGGGCTCGATCACCCCTACTTCATGACCAAGCACGAGAGCGAAAAGATCGTGCGCAAGGAGTGCAAGCTGCCGTGGACGGTGTACCGCCCGGCGCTCGTCGTCGGCGACAGCCAGACCGGCGAGATGGACAAGATCGACGGCCCCTACTACTTCTTCAAGCTCATCCAGCGCCTGCGCCAGATCCTGCCGCCGTGGATGCCCAGCGTGGGCATCGAGGGTGGCCGCATCAACATCGTGCCGGTGGACTTCGTCGTCGCCTGCATCGACCACATCAGCCACGCCAAGGCCGACACGAAGGGCAAGTGCTACCACCTCGTCGACCCCAAGGGCTACCGCGTCGGTGACGTGCTCGACATCTTCAGCAAGGCCGCGCACGCGCCGAAGATGAACCTCTTCGTCAACGCCGCGTTGCTGGGCTTCGTGCCGAAGAGCGTCAAGAAGGGCATGATGGCGCTGGCCCCGGTGCGCCGCATCCGCAACGCGGTGATGAAGGACCTGGGCCTGCCCGACGACATGTTCACCTTCATCAACTTCCCGACGCGCTACGACCGCCGGGAACTCGATGCGGTGCTGAAGGGCAGCGACATCGAATGCCCGAACCTGAACGACTACGCCTGGGTGTTGTGGGACTACTGGGAGCGCCACCTCGACCCCGACCTCTTCATCGACCGCAGCCTCAAGGGCACCGTGGCCGGCAAGGTGGTGCTGGTCACCGGCGGCAGCTCGGGCATCGGCCTGGCGGCGGCGCACAAGTTCGCCGAGGCCGGCGCCATCACGCTGATCTGCGGCCGCGACCAGGACAAGCTCGACGAGGCCTGCATGGAGGCCAAGGCCAAGGGCTACGGCTTCATCGCCTACCCGGCCGACATCGCCGACATGGCCGACTGCGACCGCTTCGTGCAACAGGTGATCGCCAACCACGGCGGCGTCGACTTCCTGATCAACAACGCCGGACGCAGCATCCGCCGCGCCATCGAGAGCAGCTACGACCGCTTCCACGACTTCGAGCGCACGATGCAGCTGAACTATTTCGGCTGCCTGCGCGTGACGATGGGGCTGCTGCCCGGCATGGCGTCCAAGCACAAGGGCCATGTGGTCAACATCAGCAGCATCGGCGTGCTGACCAACGCGCCGCGTTTTTCCGCCTATGTCGCCAGCAAGGCCGCGCTCGACGCCTGGACACGTTGCGCCAGCAGCGAGTTCGCCGATGTCGGCGTGACCTTCACCACCATCAACATGCCGCTGGTGCGCACGCCGATGATCGCGCCGACGCAGATCTACAAGAACGTGCCGACGCTGAGCCCCGAGGAGGCGGCGGACATGATTGCGCAGGCCTGCATCAGCAAACCGGTGCGTGTCGCCACCCGCCTGGGCATTTTCGGCCAGGTGCTGCACGCGCTGGTGCCGCGCGTGGCGCAGATCGGCATGAACACCACCTTCCGCATGTTCCCGGATTCCACCGCGGCCAAGGGCGACAAGTCGGCCAAGCCGCAGCTGAGCGCCGAAGCGGTGGCGATGCAGCAGCTGATGCGGGGCATCCACTTCTGAACCGGGCCGTGCGCTCTGCGCACGGCCCCGGCCAGCGGCTTACGCGGCGGCGATCTCGAGCACGAGCTTGCCGAAGTTTTCGCCGGTGAACAGCTTGGTCAGGGTGTCGGGGAAGGCGTGCACGCCGCCTTTAACCACGTCTTCCTTGCTCTTCATGCGGCCGTCCCTGAGGTAGCCGGCGAGCTCGGCGATGGCCTGCGGGTAACGCTCGGCGTAGTCGAAGACGACGATGCCCTCCATGCGCGCACGGTTCACCAGCAGGCTGAGGTAGTTCTTCGGCCCCTGCACGGCGCTGGTGGCGTTGTACTGGCTGATGGCGCCGCAGATCACGATGCGCGCCTTGCGCTTGATGCGCGTGAGCACGGTGTCCAGGATGTCGCCGCCGACGTTGTCGAAGTAGATGTCGACGCCGTCCGGGCAGTGCTGCTTCAGGCCTTCGCGCACCGCATCCCACTTCGTCACGCCGGCGGGCGCTGGCTGCTTGTAGTCGATGCAGGCGTCGAAACCGAGTTCCTTCACCACCCACTCGCACTTCGCCGGCCCGCCGGCGATGCCGACGACGCGGCAGCCCTTGATCTTCGCCACCTGGCCCACCGTCTGCCCCACGGCACCGGCGGCGCCCGATACCACCAGCGTCTCGCCGGGCTGCGGCTGGCCGACGTCCATGAGCCCGAAGTAGCCCGTCATGCCGGGCATGCCCAGCACGTTGAGCCACTGCGTCAACGTGCCCAGCCGCAGGTCGATGCGGGTCAGGCCGCTGCGCCGGATCTGCTCGGCCGGCACCAGCCAGTACGCCTGCACGTCGGTGCCGCCGGCCACGAAGTCGCCCACTGCGAAGGCCGGGTTGCGCGACGACACGACCACGCCGACACCGCCGGCGCGCATCACCGCGCCGATGGCAACTGGCGGGATGTAGCTCTTGCCCTCGTTCATCCAGCCGCGCATCGCGGGGTCGAGCGAGATCGCCAGCACCTTCACCAGCACGCCGCCCTCGGCCGGCTCGGCCACCGCCTCTTCGGTGAATTGCCAGTTCGCCGCCGTGGGCAGCCCCAGCGGCCGGGCGGCCAGGCGCACCTGGTGGTTGACGAGCTTGGGCAGGGTGGTCGCGCTCATGCAGTTCTCCATCACGCGCCCATGCGGGCCCGCAGGACGCGGATGCTAGCGCCGCCGCCGGCGTCGGCGCGTCACACCGGCGACGCCTCAGGGCGCCTTGGTCAGCGCCGTCAGCGTGTACTGGCCGTCGATGCGCTCGGCGGTGAAGCGCACGCGGTCGCCTGCCGCCAAGCCTTCGAGCAGTTGCGCATCGCGCACCCGGTAGCTCATCGTCATCGGCGGCATGTCGAGGTTCTTGATCTCGCCATGCTTGAGCGTGATGCGCTTGCCCGGCTTGTCGAGCTTGGTGACTTCGCCGACCGCGGTGGCCGTCTGGGCCTGCACGGCGCTGCCCAGCCCGGCCAGCGCCAGCAGCACGGCGGCCGTGGTCCAGCTGCGGCGAGTCATCGTTCGTGTCATTCCAGGCTCCTTGTGCACCGCGGCTGCGGC
>CAMTUD010000095.1:0-9513 GCA_947084805.1 uncultured beta proteobacterium
CTGTCAGACCCGAATCGGCCGCTGGGCAGTTTTCTGTTCCTGGGCCCCACGGGCGTGGGCAAGACCGAGCTGTGCAAGGCGCTCGCGGGTTTCTTGTTCGACAGCGAGGACCACATGATCCGCGTCGACATGAGCGAGTACATGGAAAAGCACAGTGTGAGTCGTCTGATCGGCGCGCCGCCGGGCTATGTCGGCTATGACGAGGGCGGGGCGCTCACCGAGGCGGTGCGGCGCAAGCCCTACAGCGTGCTGCTGCTCGACGAGGTCGAGAAGGCGCACCCGGACGTCTTCAACGTGCTGCTGCAGGTGCTGGACGACGGCCGCCTGACCGACGGCCAGGGCCGCACCGTGGACTTCAAGAACACCGTCATCGTGATGACCAGCAACCTGGGCTCGCACATGATCATGCAGATGGCTGGCCAGCCCAGCGCCGACATCCGCGACGCGGTGTGGGCCGAGGTCAAGGCGCACTTCCGCCCCGAGTTCCTGAACCGCATCGACGAGACGGTGGTGTTCCATGCGCTCGACATGAAGAATATCGAGAGCATCGCCAAGATCCAGCTCAAGCTGCTGGAAGGCCGGCTCGAGAAGCTGGAGATGAAGCTCGAGGTGTCGCCCGCGGCACTGGCGGAACTGGCCAAGGTGGGCTTCGACCCGGTGTTCGGCGCGCGGCCGCTGAAGCGCGCCATCCAGCACCGCATCGAGAACCCGGTGAGCAAGCTCATCCTGCAGGGCAAGTTCGGCCCCAAGGACGTGATCCCGGTGGACATCGAGGGTGGCGAGTTCGTGTTCTCGCGCATCGTGCACTGAGCCTGGGCGCCCGGCCGGCCGGCCGGGCGCGGCGCATGCCACGAGTTGACCGGGAAACCGGTCCTTAATGTTGAGCATGCGCCGCAGGGGGGACTCTGACAATCTGTGCGTGTGCCGCGGCCCTGGTGCTGCGGCGCATCTCGAACAACCACAGATCCACCGCCCCAGGGAGTCCCGCATGCTGTCCCACGCCACCCGCCGCCATCTCGCCTCCGCCTGCAGCCTGACTGCCGCCGTCCTGTTCGCTGCCTCGGCCCAGGCCGGCGAGCTTTACACCGGCATCGGCATTCCTGGCATCGGCCTGGGTTATGCCCAGCCGGTGAACGAGAGCTTCACGCTGCGCGGCGACATCTACACGCTGGGCTCGCGCAGCAAGTCCACCGTCGAGAGCGGCATCAACTACGACGGCAACTACAAGCTGCAGCGCAGCGCGCTGCTGGCCGACTGGTTCCCGTTTGCCGGCAGCTTCCGGCTCACCGGCGGCGCTGCGTTCAACACCTACAGGATCACGCTCGACGCCAACGGCGCCGGCGGCTCGATCACCATCGGCGACCGCACCTACGCCACCACCGCCGCCGACGGCCTGAAGGTGCAGGTCGAGTTTCCGAAGAGCACACCCTACATCGGCATCGGCTGGGGCCACCAGGCCGGCGCGGGGCTGCGTTTCTCGGCCGACATCGGTGCGTCGATCGGCCGCGCCACGGTGACCGCCACGCCGCGGGGCCAGCTGGCTGCCCAGCCCGACATCCAGGCCAACATCGACAAGGAACTGGTCGACCTGCGCGACGGCGTCGGCAAGGTGCGCGCCGTGCCGCAGCTGTCCATTGGCCTGGGCTACAGCTTCTGAGCGGCAGAGCGCCGCGCTGAAAACCAAACGGGCCCCGAGGGCCCGTTTTGCATGGTCGCCCGCCCGCGCGGGCGTGGCGCTGGGGGCCGCTCATTGCGGCCGGTTCAGTGCGGCCGGTTCACTGCGGTGCCTCGATGCGCTCCAGCTGCATGCGCGCAAGCGTCAGGTTGCCCGTGGTCGCCGAGACCACCACGTGCACGGCCACGCCCGGGTGGCCCGGCACCGGACGCAGCAGCAGGTGGTGGCTGGCGGTGCTGACGCTGGCCTCGGCGCGTGCCGGCCCGAGGCCCAGCGCGCGCGAGGCGTCGTTCATCTGCGCCAGCAGCGTGGTGCCCTGCTGCGCCAGGCGGTCGGCCGCGGGTGCGCCGCCGGCATGGGCCATCGCCTGCGCGCTGTGCAGGTCGAAGACGCACACCGCCACCGCACCCTTGATCAGCGCACAGCGGTCGGCATAAGCCTGCCAGCTGACGCCGCCGATCTTCGGCATCGGCGTGCTCGCTTGCGTCATCAGCGGAATCGGCATCGTCGGCGGCGGGCCGATGGGGCGCAACTCCATCGGTTGCGTCGGCTCCTCGCTGGGCGGCAGGCGCGGCTTCGGTACGGCCTGCGCCATGTCGGTGGACAGCGCGCGTGCACCGCCGGCGCCGTTCATGCGGTTCCAGGCGCCACCGATGAAGCCCCAGGCCTGGCGCGGCTTGTCGGCGTGCGGCGTGACGTGCACCGAGACGGCGCTGCCCTGGCCCAGCTGCGCGGCATGGGCGGCCATGGCCAGGCTGGAACCCAGCGGCACCAGCAGCATCTCGCGGTTTGGCCAGGTGCTGCGCATCAGCGCTTCGTGCAGCGGCGCCAGCTGGCCGGCCAGCGCGTGCGGGGGCAGTTCGCCCACCAGCAGCACGCCCAGCTTGCTGAAGGCCAGCAGCGTGCGCGCCACCTGGGCGCGCGTGGGGTTGTCGGCGTTGATGTCGGTGGCGTAGACGCGCAGCTGCGTGCCGTCGGCCAGTGGCATCTCGACGAACTGCAGCACGGCCAGCGCCACACCGTGGCCCTGGCGGCGGATCGACAGCCGCTGCACCCGCGCGCCGGCGGCGCCGGCCAGGCTGGTCAGCAAGCGCAGGCTGGCGCTGGTGCCCAGGTCGTGCAGCGCGATGAACTCGGGCGTGTGCTGCACAAACTCGCGCTGCAGTGAACCGGCCACGTCGCCCGTGATGAAGAGCTCGACCTGATCGTCGGAAATGCGGCGCCCGACGTCGTGGCGGCCCTGTCCCAGGTAGGCCTCGCGGTCGGTGACGATCTGCGTGCTGGGCGCATTGAGCTCGTCGCGGGTGGGGGGCCGCACGGGCGCACGTTGGGGTTCCTGCCAGCCGGGTTCGTCACGCCTGATATTCATCAGCGCATGATAGGGGCCGCCCGCCGGCCCTGCATCGTCCCAAAGGTGGGTTGTTCATACAATCCGGTTCCCTGCACCGCGGCCTGTCGCGTCCCTCGTGAAATGATCAACGATCCTTCTTCCGCCGGCGCCGTGCCGCCTGTCGTCATCGTGGGTGCCGGTCTGGCCGGGCTGACGGTGGCGCTGCAACTCGCCGAGCGGCTGCCGGTGGTGGTGCTGGCCAAGCGCCAGCTCACCGAGGGCGCCACGCCGTGGGCGCAGGGCGGCATCGTCGGCGTGCTGGGCAGCGACGACAGCATCGAGTCGCACGTGCGTGACACGCAGGACGCCGGCGCCGGACTCGTCGACGAGCACACCGCTCGTTTCATCGCCGAGCACAGCGCGTCGGCCATCCACTGGCTGGTCGATGCCGGCGTGCCCTTCTCGCACGACGCCGGCGGCCCGCTGGGCCTGCACCTCACGCGTGAGGGCGGCCACGCGGTGCGGCGCATCGCGCACGCCGCCGACGCCACCGGCAAGGCCATCCACGACACACTGCTGCAGCGCGCCCGCGAGCACCCCAACATCACGCTGCGTGAACGCTGGATGGCCGTCGACGTCATCACCTCGCGCCACCTGAAGCGCCAGGAGGCACCACGCTGCTACGGCGTCTACGCGCTCGACATGGACGGCCGGCGCGTCGAGACCCTGGCCGCCACCGCGGTGGTGATGGCCACCGGCGGTGTCGGCAAGGTCTACCGCTACACCAGCAACCCCGACACCGCCACCGGCGACGGCATCGCGATGGCCTGGCGCGCCGGCTGCCGTGTCGGCAACATGGAATTCATCCAGTTCCATCCCACCTGCCTGTATCACCCGCAGGAGCGCAGTTTCCTCATCACCGAGGCGCTGCGTGGCGAGGGTGCGCACCTGACCCTGCCCGACGGCACGCGCTTCATGCCCGCGCACGATGCGCGGCTGGAACTGGCGCCGCGCGACATCGTGGCGCGCGCCATCGACTTCGAGATGAAAAAGCACGGCATCGACCATGTCTGGCTCGATGCGCGGCCCATCGTCGCCGAGAAGGGCGAGGGTTTCCTGAAGGAACACTTCCCGACCGTGCACGCGCGCTGCCTGAGCCTGGGCATTGACATCGCGCACCAGCCGATCCCGGTGGTGCCGGCGGCGCACTACACCTGCGGCGGCGTCGTCACCGATCTCGACGGCCGCAGCGACCTGCCGGGCCTTTACGCCGTCGGCGAGGCCACCTACACCGGCCTGCATGGTGCCAACCGGCTGGCCAGCAACTCGCTGCTGGAATGCGTGGTGCTGGGCCGCACCTGCGCCACGCGCATCCTGGCCGAGGGCGTGCAGCCGGTGGCCACGCTGCCGGCCTGGGACGAAAGCCAGGTCGAGGACGCCGACGAGCAGGTCGTCAT
Organism: uncultured beta proteobacterium; assembly: GCA_947084805.1. Lineage (GTDB taxonomy): Bacteria > Pseudomonadota > Gammaproteobacteria > Burkholderiales > Burkholderiaceae_C > Rubrivivax. Next base: position 4,463 of record CAMTUD010000095.1, read on the forward strand.
CGCGCACAACTGGGACGAACTGCGGCTGCTGATGTGGAACTACGTCGGCATCGTGCGCACGACGAAGCGCCTGGAGCGTGCGCTGCACCGCATCGAACTGCTGCGCAGCGAAACGCTGGAGTACTACCGCAACTTCCGCGTCAACCGCGACCTGCTGGAACTGCGCAACCTGGTGACCTGCGCCGAGCTCATCGTGCGCTCGGCGCTCAGCCGCCACGAAAGCCGCGGCCTGCATTACAGCCGCGACTTCCCCTTGCCGCTGCCGGTGAGCTTTCCCACCGTACTCACGCGCCCGGCGCGCAGCCGCGCGCAGCCCGACGGCACCGACGCCTGATCAGCCCTCACGCGTGAAATCGCGTTCGCGCCTTCGCCAGCCGTTCGGGTTCTTCCGGACCCTCACGTGCAGGCTCAGCCCAGCGTGGCGAAGCCGGTGCGCGGCGCCATCTCGACACGCGCCCGGCCCTGGTGCTTGGCGGCGTAGAGCGCGCGGTCGGCGCGTGAAAGCAGCTGCTCCAGCGTGCTGCCGTGGCGCGGAAAGACGGTGATGCCGGCCGAGAAGGTGCCGCTGGGCAAGCGGCGGCGCCCATGCTCCAGGTGCAGCGTCGAGAAGGTGTCGAGCAGCCGCGTGAGCATGGTGTGCGCACCTTCGGCGTCGATGTCGGGCATCACGGCGACGAACTCCTCGCCACCGTGGCGGCACAGCACGTCGCTCTTGCGCAAGGTCTCGCGCATCAGGCTCGAGAAACGCTGCAGCACGAGATCACCGGCGGCGTGGCCGCAGGTGTCGTTGAGCAGCTTGAAGTGGTCGAGGTCGATCAGCACCACGCACAAGGGGCGTTCGTGGCGGCGCGCCAGCTCCAGCATGCCGGGCACGATCTCGAACAGGTAGCGGCGGTTGTGCAGGCCGGTCAACGGGTCGCGCAGCGCTTGTTCGCGCAGCCGGGTGTGCAGCATTTCGGTCTCGGCCACCTTGGTCAGCAGCGCGTCGTTGAGCTCGGCCAGACGACGGCGGTCGACCTCGGCGTTGCGGTGGCCGTGCACCGCGGCGTCGCGCTCGCGCTGGGCCTCGTCGAGCTGGTGCTTGACCTGCAGCGCGATGACGCGGGCGCGTGCGCTGCGGCCCACCATCTGTTCGTACTGCTGGTGGGCGCGACGCATGTAGCGCAGCGCGGCGCGGGCGTCGCCAGCCTGCTCGGCGGCGTCGGCCAGCACACGGTGCAGCGACATCATGTCGAAGGGCGGCGCCACCAGCCCGTGCTGCTGGCAGGCCTGCAGCGTGCGTTCGGCCACGGCCAGCGCGCCTGGGGCGTCGTTCTGGGCCAGTCGGCAGCGGGCCATCAGCCAGCTCCAGAAGACCTTGCTGCCCGCGTCGCGCAGGCTGTCGGGGTCGACGGCGTGCAGGTAGCGCAGCGCCGCGTCGGTCTCGCCGACGGCCACGTGGCCCAGCGCCAGCGGCAGCACGTAGCGGTCGCGCACGCCGGCATGGTGGTCGTCGGGCTGGGCCAGCAGGAAGCCGGCCATCTGGCGTGCCAGTTGCAGGTCGCCTGCGGCGTAGTAGATCGTGATCAGGTTGGCCGACGATGCAAACAGGGCCTGCGTGGCGCCGGCCTCGCGGGCGGCTTCCAGCGCCTGTTCGCTGAGCAGCCGGGCGTCGTCCAGGTTGAACAGGTCGTGGTGGTAGCCCCCGAGGTTGCTGTAGGCGGTGATGCGCGGCCCGGCCCAGCCGGTCTGCAGCGCCGCGTTGCACGCGGCGTAGAAGTGGCGCAGCGCGGTGTCGGCCTGGCCTTGATGGCGCGCCGTCATCGCGCGCGAGTTGTGGGCGATGAAACGCTGCATGGCGTCGGGCTCGAAACCCGTGCGGGCGTCGATGTCGGCCTGCAGCCGCGACGACCCCTCGTCGTCGCCGGCGCCACGCAGCACGATGGCCTGCACCTCGTCGCACAGGGCCAGGCCGCGCGCGGCCGCGGCGGGGTCGGGCAGCGCTGCGCAGGCCGGGCGCGCCTGCGCCAGCGACCGCAGCGCGGCCGTGGCGTCGTGCAGCCGCACCTCGCACAACGCGGCGACGGTCCAGCCTTCGGCCACGGTGGCGGCGTTGCCGCTGGCAGTGGCCTCATGCCCGAGGGCCAGCGCTGCCGCCGGGTCCAGGTAGCACAGCTCCCAGGCCCGCGGCAGTGCGCGGTCGGTGCTGGGCTCAGCCACGGGCCCGCATCGCGGTGCGTGCCTGCACGAAGCCGAAGGCGAAGTCGACCGCCTCCAGCAGCTGCCGCTCGCCGTCCTGGCGTTCATGGTCGCTGAGGTAGAAGGCGTAGTCGACCTCGTGGCGGATGTAGCGCGCCGGCAGCCGGTTCAGCGCCACGCAGGCCACGTCGGCCAGCAGTTCGGGGTCGTCGGCAACACCGGGGAAGCGGTAGGCGTTCAGCGCCACGGTGTTGAAGACGGCGCGCTCGTTGTGGTTGCGCACGGAGGAGAACTCCGTGGCGAAGGTGGTCTGCATGTTCGGGCTCCGCCCCGTGCTCGGGGTACGCCCGGATATCGGCGCTGGCGCGTCGGGCTTGAGGCCTGGCCGCGGGCCGGGCTCAGGCCGGGCCGATGTTCGGCACGAAGCCACCACCACGCACCGCGGGCTGCGCCACGCTGGCCGGGTGCTGGCGCACGAAGTCGAGCATGCGGTCGATGCAGCCCAGGGCGCGGCTGCGCACGGGCTCCGGCACGAGCACCTCGCCGCTGCCGGTCTCGAGGCAGGCCACCACGCCCTGCAGCGCGTTCATCGCCATCCACGGGCAGTGCGCGCAGCTCTTGCAGGTGGCGCTCTGGCCGGCGGTGGGCGCCTCGATCAGCGTCTTGCCGGGTGCCAGCTGGCGCATGCGGTGCAGGATGCCGTTGTCGGTGGCCACGATGTAGGCTGGCGCGTTGCCGTCGACCACCGCCTTCAGCAGCTGGCTGGTGCTGCCCACCAGGTCGGCCTGGGCCACCACGCTGGCCGGTGATTCGGGGTGCACCAGCACCAGCGCGCCGGGGTGTTCACGGCGCAGCAGTTCGAGCTCCAGGCCCTTGAATTCGTCGTGCACGATGCAGGCGGCGTCCCACAGCAGCATGTCGGCGCCGGTCTGCTGCTGGATGTAGCGGCCGAGGTGGCGGTCGGGCGCCCACAGCACCTTCTGGCCCTGGTCCTTGAGGTGCGTGACGATGGCCAGCGCGCAGGAACTGGTGACCATCCAGTCGGCGCGTGCCTTCACCGCGGCGCTGGTGTTGGCGTAGACGACGACCTGGCGGTCGGGGTGGGCGTCGCAGAAGGCGGCGAAGGGTTCAGGCGGGCAGCCCAGGTCGAGGCTGCAGGTGGCCTCGAGGTCGGGCATCAGCACGCGCTTTTCGGGCGACAGGATCTTGGCGCTTTCGCCCATGAAACGCACGCCGGCCACGACCAGGGTCTGCGCCGGGTGGTCGCGGCCGAAGCGCGCCATCTCCAGCGAGTCGGCGACGATGCCGCCGGTGGCCAGCGCCAGGTCCTGCAGGTCGCCGTCGACGTAGTAGTGCGCCACCAGCACCGCGCCGCGGGCCTGCAGCAGCCCGGCGGCACGCGCCATCGCCGCCTTGCGTTCGGCCGGTGGCAGCGCCATCGGCACACGCGCCCAGGCCTGGGCGGTGACGCGGGCACCGCTGGCGTCGGGACGGGTGTAGTCGTAGAGGACCTGGCTCATGGCCGCGGGGCGCACGCGGCAGGCGCGGCACCAAGCTGGGGAACAATCGTTCATCCTAACGTGGCAGGCGCCGCCTGCGTTTACGCTACGCGCCCCATGAGTGCTGTGTTGACCCCTCCTGCCACCGCGGCCCCCGGCGCCCGCGACGACTACACCGTGATCGGCCTCGTCGGCCTCGCGCACGGCAGCTCGCACTTCTTTCACCTGCTGCTGCCGCCGCTGTTCCCGGTGTTCATCCGCGAGTTCGGGCTCAGCTACTCCGAGCTCGGGCTGCTGGTGAGCTTGTTTTTCGTCATCTCGGGCGTCGGCCAGGCGCTGGGCGGTTTCCTGGTCGACCGCATCGGCGCGCGGCCGGTGTTGTTCGCGGCCTTGTCGTGTTTTGCCGCCGCGGCGCTGGCGGCGGCGGCGGCGCAGGGCTACGGCGGGCTGATGCTGGCCGCTGCGCTGGCCGGGCTGGGCAACGCCCCGTTTCACCCGGCCGACTTCACCATCCTCAACAAGCGTGTCTCCGCGCCACGGCTGGGCCATGCGTTCTCGGTACACGGCATCACCGGCAACCTCGGCTGGGCGCTGGCGCCGGTGTTCCTGATCGGCGTGAGTGAACTCGCCGGCAGCTGGCGCGTGGCCTACCTGTGTGCGGCGCTGGTGCCGCTGGCGGTTCTGGCGCTGCTGTTTGTGCACCGCGGCGCCATCGACGACCGGCGCGGCGGGTGGGCGCACGAAGCGCCCGGTGCCGCGCCCGCGCCGGCCGAACACCCGCTGGCCTTCCTCAAGCTGCCGGCGGTGTGGATGTGTTTTTCGTTTTTCTTCTGGACCACGGCGGCACTGGCGGCCATCCAGGGTTTTGCCGGTCCGGCGCTGGCGCGCATGTACGGCCTGCCGGTGTCGGCCACCGCCTTCGTCGTCACTGGCTACATGCTGTGCGGGGCGGTCGGCATGGTGGCCGGCGGTTTTGTCGTGGCGCGCTTCAAGGCACTGGAACGCACCATCGCGGTGGCCATGGCCGTCGCTGCAGCGCTGCTGCTGCTGGTGGCCAGCGGCGTGCTGCCGGCCCTGCTGGCCAGCGTGGTGGCGGCGCTGGCCGGTTTCGGCACCGGGCTGGCCGGGCCCTCGCGCGACATGCTCATCAAGCGCGCCGCACCCCCCGGCGCCACCGGCCGCGTCTACGGCACCGTGTACTCGGGGCTCGACGTCGGCTTTGCGCTTGCCGCGCCGGTGTTCGGCGCACTGCTCGACGGCGGCCTGCCCAAGGCGGTGTTCGTGGGCTCGGCGGGGGCGCTGCTGCTGGGCGTGGTGTCTGCCGCGCTGGTGGGCTGGCGTGTGCGCGCCGGCGCCACGCCTCGGCCGGCAGCC
>CAMTUD010000096.1:0-113053 GCA_947084805.1 uncultured beta proteobacterium
TCGGCCATCAACGGACGCCCACGACAGGCAGCTTTCGAGCCGCCCAATGAACATCACTGCAAAGGGCGCAGCAGCGCACTTCGTGTCAATGGCCCTCGGGAAGGCCACGTCGGCGAATGCCATCACGGCCAGCAGGCTTCGCCGCTTGCACAACAGTCCGGACATAAGACTGACAGCCCTGCCTCCTGCTTCGTCACGCGGGATCGTGAGTCCGCTTCGAGTTCACGATGGGGCGTGAGTCCGACCGGTGAGTTCAGAGGCCCTTCCGCCGAGACAACGAAGCAACCGCATGATCGTGAGTCTGTGAATGAATCCGGGCTTGAGCAACGTCAATGGCAAGTACGAACCGGCAGAACACTCTTGCTGCACAGAGACTGGGCCTTCGGCGTCGATGCGGATTGGGATGTAGCCGGGATTCGAGGTAATTTGGTGGAGCTCAGTTCGTGCCCGGTTCTTGGTTCGTCGAGCAGGGGGCCCGCATGACAGTTGATACTGCAAAGTTCACGCACCAACACGGCGCGCCATGGGCATGAAGACTACTGGACTTCACTCATTGCCCCGACCGACAGCGCCCTTTGACAGGCCGCGCGAGAGCTGGGCACCAAGTCGAACTGCAGCGCTGGTCACGTTGGCGGTGTGGTTGCTGGCCACCCTGGGCCTGCGACCACTGATGCTGCCGGACGAAGGCCGCTACGTTGAGGTGGCGCGCGAAATGCTGCTGGGCGACGGAGCGGTTCCTACGCTATACGGGCTGCCGTTCTTTCACAAGCCGCCCCTGATGTACTGGCTGGACATGGCCGCGATGCAGGTGTTCGGCATCAATGCCTTTGCAGCGCGTATCGCACCGGCGCTGGGCGCTTGGCTGATGGGAGCGGCCATCTATGCTGACCTGCATCGCCGTGCCACGCCGCGTGACGCTGCGATCGTGCTCGGCGTGCTCGCCACCAGCCCGTTCTTCTTCATCGGTGCGCAGTACGCCAATCACGACATGCTGGTGGCCGGGTTGATCACGGTCGCTGTCGTTCTCGCCCGGCGTGCCGTCGATGATGCGCCGCGCATGCCATTGCGGCTGGTTGTGGCCGCCTGGTCGGCGATGGCGCTGGCCGTGCTTGCCAAGGGCCTCATCGGCATCGTCCTGCCGGCACTGATCGTGGGGCCGTGGTTGCTGACACAGCGTCGCTGGCGCGAATTGCTGCAGCTGATGCATCCTCTCGCGATCACCGCCTTCGCCTTGATTGCGGTTCCTTGGTTCGTGGCGATGCAGTTGCGCTACCCCGCGTTCCTGGACTACTTCTTCCTGGAGCAGCACGTGCGCCGATTTGCGCAATCCGGATTCAACAACGTGCAGCCATTCTGGTTCTTCGTGCCCGTTCTGCTCCTCCTGACCTTGCCATGGAGCCTCTGGCTTCCCTTCGCACTTCGTCGTCTGTTGCCCGCGCCTAATCAGCTGGACACGCTACCAACCGCACCGTACGCGTGGTGGGTTGTGGCCGTGGTCGGCTTCTTCTCCATGCCCAGTTCCAAGCTGGTTGGCTATGCACTGCCGGCGCTCGCACCCTTCGCCGCACTGCTCGGTCTGGCCATCTGCCGCGGACGTGCCTGGCGCTGGATCATTCCTGCAGCAGGTTCGGCTTGCGTCGCCGTGGTGCTCGCGTTGGCCTGGGCCGCCCCAAACTCCAATCGCGACGTCGGACAGGTCTTGGCCACGCGATTGAAGCCGGGCGACCGCGTGGTGTTCGTCGACTCTCCATTCTTTGACGTGCCGTTCTATGCCGGCATGACCCAGTTTCCCATCGTGCTGTCGGACTGGGACGATCCCGACGTTCCCCTGCGCGACAACTGGCGCAAAGAGCTTTCCGATGCGGCGCGCTTCGCCCGATCGATCGAGCCGCTGCGACTGTGGCGCACGGCCGAGGCCGGCGAACTCTTGTGCAATGTCAGTCCAGTATGGTTCGTGGCCGGCAAGAATTGGCGATCTCCACCCGAACTGGGCAAGCTGACCCGCGTGTACGAAGGGCGGCATGCAGCATTGCTGCTGGCAGAAGGCGCGCGGCGGCCCGCGTGTCCGTGAACGCAGCGGGCATGGGCAGCCAAGCTTCCGACGTCGGCGCAGTGCGCATGGAGGCACGCCGCTTCATGAGCTACCTCGCCGTCGGTGCCCTGGCCACTGCGGTGCACTTCGCCCTGCTGATTGCCGCGGTGGAGTGGGGGCGGTGGCCGGCGTGGCTGGCCTCGGGCATCGCCGCCGTGTTCGGCGCCCAGGTGGCCTACCTCGGCAACCGCTGCCTGACCTTCTCGTACAGGGGTGCGTTGCTGCACTCGTGGTTGCGGTTCCAGCTTACGGCGCTGGCGGGTGCCGGCACCGGCATGCTGGTGGTAGCGCTGACCGTGCACTGGGGGCTGCACTACCTGCTCGGCCAGATCCTGGCCACCGGCCTCGTGGTGCTGCTCACCTACGCGATCAACCGACGCTGGGCCTTCGGGTCCAACCCGGGCCGAGCGTGACCCCGCTTTCAGCAAGATCCTCTGCGAAAGCCTCGCTCGCCAGGTAGTCGCGCTCGCGCAAGCGCGCAAAGGCAATCGGGTCGGTCGGACCGGGCTCACGGTCGAGCGCCTGTCCAGGGTGGCAGAACAGCAGGCCGCCCGTTGCCGGCGCCGTTGCCAACCAGCCTTGTACCCGCCGGCGATAGTCCGGGTCACGGAAGTCATACACGCCCAGCAACACGCTGTTGTGCGCCATGTGCAAGTCCCGCAGACAGCGCTGCAACGCGATTCCTCCGGTGCGTTCGATCAGCATCCGCCTGAGGGCGTTGCCCGGGCCGCGTACGCACCCCGTGTTGCGCACGGCAATCGGCCTGCGGACGGCAGCCAGTGCGGCGAGAACCACATCGCGCACCCCCGGAAGGTGATGCACGTGTTGATGTCCATCGACGAACCGAGGCACTTCGCCCACCGTGTCCACGAAGCGCTGCCACTGCGATTGCCACTCGCTCCCGATGGCCTGCAGCGGCAGCCGGCCGACATGAGCCATGAGGATCAGCTTGGGCAGCGTGGGCAGGCGCGGCCAGTGCCAGCGCAACTCGGCGCTGAGCGGCGTTCCGTCGGTCAGATTGAAATGCAGTCCGTTCTCGACTGAGGGGGGCAGATCGCTGAGCATCGGCGCGCTTTCCAGCCATCGGCCACTGTTCGTCAGACAGGCGACAGCATTGAGTCGACCGCGTCGCGCCAGCTCCGCGATGCTGCGCGAGATGGCCGCCGACAGGCCAAAGTCGTCGGCGCAGATGGACAACTGTCGCCGCTGGCCGCTCATTGCGACTGCCTCACGCAGCTCGCTGCGGTGAGCTAGCCACAGCGTCCAGAGCTCCCCGCCCGGACTCGCTTCCGATCACGTAGACGGGCCGCTGCTTGACCTCTTCGAAGATGCGGCCAACGTATTCTCCGAGGATGCCGATGGAGAGCAGCTGCACACCGCTGAAGAACATCAAGCTGGCAACCAACGTCGCATACCCCGGTACCGGGTGCCCTTCATAGAAGTGCTCGATCACCACCCATACGCCATATGCAAGCGCGCCGACGGCGATCACGGCACCCGTGCCGCTCCAGACGCGCAGCGGCATGTTGGAGAAGGCCGTTATCCCCGTGAGCGCGAGCCGCAGCAGGCGGCGCATCGAGAACGAGCTGCGACCGGCCTGGCGTGGCCGCGGCGTGTAGGGAATCATGCGGGAGTCGAAGCCTACCCACGCATAGAGTCCCTTCATGAAGCGATTGCGCTCAGGCAGCGACTTCAGGGCTTCGACAACCCGGCGATCCATCAGTCGGAAGTCGCCCGCATCCTCAGGGATGTGAACGGGGGATCCGGCATTGGCCAGACGATAGAAGAGACGCGTTCCCAACCGCTTGAAGAGGGGCTCATCCGCGCGCGACTGGCGAACGGCGCTGACCATGTCCGCTCCGGCACGCCATTTGTCGATCATGCTGGCCAGCAGGTCCACCGGATGCTGACCGTCCGCATCCATCAGCACCACCACCTCGCCGCCTGAACGATCTATTCCGGCACTCAATGCGGCTTCCTTGCCGAAGTTGCGCGACAAGCGCACATAGCGCACGCCCGGAGTCGTCAGCCAGGGCGCCATGACCGCCGGAGTCGCGTCGTTGCTGCCATCGTCGACGATGACGACTTCCCAGCGATCTGTCAGCGTTCGCAACGTCGTCGCAATGGTGGCCAACAGCGTACCCAGATTGTCGGCCTCGTTGAACGCGGGAACGACCACGCTCACCGCGGGACGTGCGGTGCGGTTCATCGCGGACAGGGTTGCAGCCATTGATTCGGCAAGTCGGGTGCACCTGCGCCAGACGCTTGCTGCGCCTCAGGCAACAGTGGACTCTGGTCCGGTTGCGCCGAGTTGAGCTTGATCAAGACTCCGCGCCGTCGAACCTCGTGACCGGGTCCGCTGAGGACGGCGATGGGGGACCGTCGGGCAGGCCGCCCCCCGGTGCGTTGGCTCGCATCTGCTTGTGGAATGAATCGACCCAAGCCCTTCTCGATGATTCGAGAGTTTCACCTCGCCGACTTGTTCACGCTCGCGAACGCGGTTTGCGGCGTGGGGTCGCTCTTCTCAGTGATGTCGTTCCTGCAATTGCATGACGTGAAGCATGTCTACTTTGCCTGCGCGCTGATTCCGGCGGCGACAAGGTCAAGTACTTCGAGGGCACGCCGATCCCAACTTCCCTGGTGCTGGTAGCCGTTCTTGCCGCTGCCGCCCATTCAGACTCGCTCGGCGACCGACTCTGGTGGGGCGCCATCGAGATCGCCGGTCTCCAGTGCCATCCACTGGTACTGATTTTCGCAGTGTCACGCTCCTTGATGGTCAGTCGGCTTCGGATTCCGAAGATCTGAGCCCTCTTGCCCGGCGCGGCGATGATGTGGACGGCAGGAAAGCCGATCTCCGGGGCGTGGCCGTCATTGCGAAAGAGCAAGCGGCGCCTTGAACGAGCGGGCAGACTCCGGATAGGAACCAGCGCTGAAGGGGGCTGCCATGAATGCTGGACGGACGCGGCGATCGTCGTTGGCACGTTTGTCCTTATGCCTGGCTTGCACCGCGACCTCCGCGGTTGCGAGTGATGAGCACCGTCGAATCGGCGACGTGCTGCGTTTCGCCATGCCGGCGGGCGTGGCGACCTACGAACTGTGGCGCGGTGACCGCGAGGGACTGTGGCAGTTCGGAAGGTCCTGGATCGTGACCCTCGGCGCGACCGAAGTGCTCAAGCGCAGTACTCACGTCGAACGTCCCGACCACTCCGATGACTTGTCGTTTCCTTCCGGACACGCATCGCACGCATTTGCGACTGCGACCTACATGCATCGGCGGCACGGCTTCGACGAAGCTTGGCCTTGGTACATGGCTGCAACCTATGTGGGTTGGACTCGAGTCCGGGCCAATCGACACCGCTGGGTGGACATAGCGGGTAGTGCTGCGCTCGCAGGAGGATCAAGCTGGTGGTTGGTTTCGCCGGTAGGTGATAGAGGTGTTTCGGTGATACCGGTAGTTGCGCCTGGCCTGTTCGCAGTAGAGGTACGCGCGAGTTGGTGATTGCCGCCATCGGGTGTTCGCCGTTCTCGACCACCCATGGGGCCAATGGCCAAAGCAGCTGGGAGGCTTCCCAGATCTGTTCATGCCCGAGGACCAAGTGGCGGGATCTAGGAGGGCGGAGCGTCCGGTGGCGAGGGCCACGGGAGTCCGGATTGGGTCGGACCTTGCCAATGGCCACGCCCGACTGCTCGCCCCGAAGCTGTCATCCGGCTTCCTCAAGATTGAGGATGCAGGCAGCAGTCGTTGGCCAGCCGCGGTCCCGGCCATCAACCGACGCCACGACCGGCAGCTCCCGAGCCGCCCAGTGAACTTCAATTGCAGAGGGCGCAGCAGCGCATTTCGATACTCCCAATGGGCAGGTTGCGCACACCCGAGTTCTGTCGTGGCCGCGCTCCAACGCCAGGCGTGGAGAGCGCCGGTGAACGCATCGGCGCGTTAATCTGGCCGTCAGAGTTGAGGGCTACCCTTGGGCGGCGCGCCAGCCGTGCTGCCTGGAACGCCGCCCGAAAAATCGCCTTTCGACCTACCATGCCGATCACCGATCTCGCCGACGACCCCGAAGACCCGCAGCACAGCCCGGAAGAGCGGGCGGCGGCGGCTTCACGCAGTACGTGGGTCAGTGTGGGTGTCAATCTGATCCTCACCATCACTCAGGTCGCCGTCGGAATCTTGGCCAAGTCGCAGGGGCTGGTGGCGGACGGCATCCACTCGCTTTCGGATCTGGTGGCGGATTTCGTGGTGCTGTTCGCCAGTCATCACGCCAAGAAGGACGCCGACGAGGACCACCCTTACGGCCATCAGCGCTTTGAGACTGCGGCGTCGCTGGTACTCGGCGCGCTGCTGCTGGCTGTCGGCATTGGCATGCTGTGGTCGGCCTTCCGTAAGCTAGAAGAACCCGATCTCGTTCAGCAGGTCCATATCGTGGCCCTGTGGGTGGCCGGCGGTGCTCTTGTCGCCAAGGAACTGCTGTTCCGCTACATGCTGTCGGTGGCCAAGCGGGTGAAGTCCAGCATGCTGGTGGCCAACGCGTGGCACGCACGATCGGATGCGGCATCCTCGCTGGTGGTCGGCATCGGCATCATCGGCAACCTGGCGGGCTACCCCATCCTCGATCCGATCGCCGCGCTGATCGTCGGCTTCATGGTCGCCAAGATGGGTTGGAGTTTCGGCTGGGACGCGATGCACGACCTGATGGACCGATCGGTGGACGAGCAGGAAGTCGGCGCGATCCGGCAGACGCTCGTCGACACCCCTGGGGTCAAGAGCGTGCACGACATCCGCACGCGCAAAATGGGCGACATGATCGTCGTCGACGCGCACATCGAGGTCGATGCTTCCATCAGCGTCGAGGCCGGGCACGACATCGCCGTCGAGGCGCGACAACGCGTCCTGCAGCGACACCGCGTGCTGAACCTGATGACGCACGTGGACCCGTGGCGTCGGCCCGATCTGGATCACGCAGGACCGGCCATGCCTGCCAGCTGATGGACGAACTCGCTCGTGATCGCGTGACGCCTGTGGTCGCCGGCGGTCTGAGCGACGCCGAGGCTCGGCAGCGGCTGGCCAAGGACGGCCCGAACGAACTGCCGGTGTCCAAGCCGCGCAGCGTGTTACGGCTGGCGCGCGAGGTCGCGTCCGAACCAATGTTTCTCTTGCTGGTGGCCTGCGGTGCCATCTACATGCTGCTGGGCGACAGGCAGGAAGCCCTGATGCTGCTGTGCTTCGTCTTCGTCGTCATGGGCATCAGCTTCGTGCAGCAGCGCCGCAGCGAGCGGTCCCTTGAGGCTTTGCGCGATTTGTCGAGCCCGCGTGCCCTAGCCCTGCGCGACGCCACGCCGGTGCGCATTGCTGCACGTGAGCTGGTCGTGGGTGACATGGTCCTGCTCGCAGAGGGCGACCGCGTACCCGCGGACGTGCAACTTATCGAGGTCTCGAACTTCTCCGTCGATGAATCGCTGCTCACCGGCGAGTCGGAGCCTGTCGTGAAGGAGGCGTCCACAACACCTTCGGGCGATGTCAAGCCAGGCACTACGCGGCAGGGCACGGACATCTCTCAGGCCTATTCCGGCACGCTGGTCACACGCGGCACGGCGCGCGGCGCTGTCGTGGCGACGGGCGAACGCAGCGCCCTGGGTCGTATCGGTCAATCGCTTGCAGGCATCGCCGTCGAGCCGACGCCGATCCAGCAGGAGACTCGCCGGGTCGTCAAACTCGTCGCGCTGGTCGGCCTGACCCTAGCCGCGGCACTGGCAATAGCCTACTGGATCGCACTGGGCGACTGGTTGCACGGCCTGCTCGCGGGCCTGACGCTAGCCATGGCCATCCTGCCGGAAGAGCTTCCGGTGGTGCTGACCTTATTCCTCGGGCTGGGTGCCTGGCGCCTGGCACGCGAGAAGGTGCTGGCGCGCAGCATCCCAGCCGTGGAACTGCTGGGTGCCACCACGGTGCTGTGCGTCGACAAGACCGGAACCCTGACCGCCAATCGCATGACCGTGCGGCGGCTTTGGACGCCGCAGGCAGCCTATGACACGGCGGCCGCCAGTACCGAGCCATTGCCGGAGGAACTGCACAGCGTCCTGGAGTACGCGGTGCTGGCCAGTCACCGCCGCGCCTTCGATCCCATGGAGACCGCCATCGGGGAAGCCGGCAAGCGCCTGCTGGCGGATACGGAGCACCTGCACAGCGACTGGACGCTGGTGGACGACTACTCGCTGTCGCCCGAGATGCTGGCCATGTCACGCGTGTGGCAGTCGTCGGACCAGGTCGAGCGGCTGATCGCCGCCAAGGGCGCGCCCGAGGCCATCGTCGATCTTTGCCACCTCGATGCGGCACAGGGCGCTGCCATCATCGAGCAGGTGCATGCGATGGCCGGCGACGGTCTGCGCGTGCTGGGAGTTGCCTGGGCGAGCTTTCCTTCAGGTGAACTGCCCGACCAGCAGCACGACTTCAGCTTCGCATTCCTTGGACTGATCGCGCTGGAAGACCCGGTGCGGCCGGACGTGCCGGGGACCATTGCCGAATGCCACGCCGCCGGCATCCGCGTGGTGATGATGACGGGCGACCACCCGGCCACCGCCGTCTCGATCGCCCGGCAGGCGGGCCTAAGCACGGACGCCCCCGTCATCACGGGAACCGAGCTAGCGACCTTGAGTGATGAAGCGCTCACTGAGCGCCTGAGCGAAACGCACATTTTCTGCAGGGTCCAGCCCGATCAGAAGTTGCGCCTGGTGCGGGCCTTCCAAGCTCGCGGCGACGTGGTCGCAATGACCGGTGATGGTGTCAACGACGCGCCCGCCTTGAAGGCGGCAGACATCGGCGTGGCCATGGGTGCGCGTGGTACCGAGGTGGCTCGTGAGGCCGCAGCCCTTGTGCTGCTGAACGATGACTTTTCGTCGCTCGTGACAGCGGTGCGCTACGGACGCCGCGTCTTCGCCAACCTGCGCAAGGCCATCGTGTTCGTGGTGGCCGTTCACATGCCCATCGTCGGCCTGTCCATCGTGCCGGTGCTGTTCGGCTGGCCGATGCTGCTGATGCCAGTGCACATCCTGTTCCTGCAACTCATCATCGACCCGGCGTGTTCGGTGGTCTTCGAGGCCGAACCGCTGGAGCCTGACGCCATGAAGGCTCCACCACGTCGGACTGACCAGAAGCTGTTCGACAAGGCCGTGATGGTCCGCGGACTTTGGCAGGGCGTCGGTCTGCTGCTGCTCCTGCTCGGGGTGTATGCGGGTGCCAGGGCCTGGCTGCCCGCCGATGGCCAGCGCGACGACATCGCGCGTGCGCTTACGTTTGTCGTGCTGGTCTTGTCCAACCTGGGCTTGATCCACACCAACCGGTCCTGGGGCCGGACTGCCTTGTCGGGGAACCCCGAATCCAACAGGCAATTCGGCTGGATCGCCGCCGGCACGGTGGTCATGCTCGGCGCTGTGCTGAGCGTGCCTGCGATCAGCCGACTGTTCTACTTCACTGCGCCACAGGCCGTCATGCTGCTGGCGGCGTTGGGGGCAGCCGTGCTCAGCATGGTGTGGTTCGAGGGCGTCAAGCGAATCCAGAGCCGGCGTCCTCGACGCGCCGCTTGAATCCGCCGCTACATCAGGTCATGTGCTGAGGCGAGGTCGCCACCACGTTGGCAGGCGTTCCGATGTGATGGTGAAGGCTCGCCGGCATCGTGACGAGCGCGATCAGTGCCACGGGGAGCAGCGTCATGGAGATCGTTCTGGCCAGGCGGGCCAGGAAGTCGTGAAGGTCGGTTTGCATGAAGGGATCCTTAGTTCGCCTGTTGGCGCACCGACAGCATGGGCGCCGCGTATTAAGTCGCGCTGAAGTGAAACTGGACCCCTTAAGCCGGAGTGGCCTCGACCTTGTTTCCGATCTGCTGGAGCCGGCGGATGAGGCGATTGGCGGTCTTGGTGGCGTCGGCGCGGTCGAAGTGTGCGGCTCCGAGGTCGTGCCACTGGGTGCCGTCACGCAGCATGTGCCAGGCGGCGGTGAGCATCGAGGCGGCCACGCCGATGATGGCCTTCTTGGCGCCGCGCCGGGCTCGCAGGCGGTGGAACTGCGCTTGCAGGTAGCTGCCTTTGACTTTGATGGCGGCCCAAGCGGCCTGCACCAGCGTGGTCTTGAGCCACTTGCCGCCACGGCGCAGCCGGGTGCTGCGGCGCTTGCCAGCGCTCTCATCGTTGCGCGGGCACAGGCAAGCCCAGGACAGCAGATGCCCCGGCGTGGCGAAGCGCGACATGTCGATGCCGATCTCGGCCACGACAACGTGGGCGCTGACACTGCTCAACCCAGGCATCGTGCTCAGCAGCTGGGCGGCTTGTCGAAACGGCTCGAGCCCGAGGCCCACCTCCTTCTCGATCTGGGCGACGGCCTTGTCCAGGGTCTCGACGTGGTCCAGATGCAGCTTGAGCATGAAGCGATGGTGGGGGGAGACACGTCCCCGCAGCGCTTCGAGCAACTCGGCCCGAGTGGCCTTGACGCGCCCGATGTGACCGACCAACGCGTGGGGGTCGGTCTCACCGTCGATGAGGGCCTTGAGCACGCTGCGCCCGCTCTTGCCCAGGAGGTCGCTGATCACGCTGCTGAGCTTGAGGTTGGCGTCCTCCAGGATCTTCTCGAGGCGCTGGGCGTGCGAGCCGCGTTCGCGCACGAACTGCTTGCGCGTTCGCGTGAGGGTGCGCAGTTCCTGCACGGCCGCGGGCGGCACGAAGCTGGCGCGGATCAGGCCGTGCGCCAGCAAGTCGGCCAGCCACATCGCGTCGTTGACGTCGGTCTTGCGCCCAGGCACGTTCTTGACGTGCGCGGCGTTGGCCAGCACCAGCACGAAGTGGCCTTCGAGCACGTGCCAAACCGGCTTCCAGTAAACGCCCGTGGCCTCCATCGCCACGTGCTGCACGCCCAGAGACTCCAGCCAGTCGGCCAGCGCCAGCAGGTCCGAGGTCGTGGTCGCGAAGGTGCGGACTTCCTGCCGGGGCGCGCCGTCACTGGACAGCCGCGCGCAGGCCACGACCGTCTGCTTGTGAACGTCCAGGCCCGCACAGCGAGGGTAGATGACATCCATGATCGCCTCCGAAAAGTGAAAGCGGCCACGCCGGCATGCGGCCCACGTCATCGGACTCTGAAGTTCGTGCTCAGGAGCGCAGGGCCCCAGGCGACAGTACGGGGTGCTCGTGGAGCCGCGGGTCCAACTGAAATGCGGGCTCGAAGCACCAAGTACGAACCGACCTCTGCGCCGGACGCCGCCGCACCGTCATTTAACCCCCGTTTCACGCGTCGCGGGTCGCGCGATGCGCGGTGGAGCAACTGAAATGAAAGCACGGACCGCCTACCGGGTGCGCAACCGTGACGAGATCCACCAACTTGGATGACAGCTTGGCTCGCGTGCGGGCCCCCGGCAGTGCGGTGCCGAACATACCGATCACTTGAATGTGAATAGGGTCAACGTGCCGATAGATCGGTCGGCAGCGGGTGGCCCGGGTTACGGACGCGGCAGTCCACCGTGAACCCTTGATGAAGTTGCCGGGCAACCGGCCGTGTTCAGCGGGGAAGTGTGCTCAGAAATCGATAAGCCCCGCTGCCTACGATGCCCTTCACTCCACCCACTTTCCACAGGAAGGCTTCGCCATGTTGTGCCCTGTTTGCAGGAGCGTAGAACTCGTCATGACCGATCGCCAAGGCATCGAGATCGACTACTGCCCGACCTGCCGAGGTGTCTGGCTCGATCGAGGCGAATTGGACAAGCTGATCGAACGGTCGGTTCAGCTTGTCAGTAGTGGCTCAGCGCCTCCGGTGCCTTCTCAGGATCGGTCACGGAGCCACGACAGCCGCCAGGGCTTCAAGGACTCCGACTTCGGTCACAAGGACTACGGCCACGGTCAGCAGGGACAGCACGGGCAGCGCCGCTCCTTCTGGCGCGAACTGTTCGATTGACGGCGATCAACTCGCGCCTTCAGTCCAGCCCGCGACACTTCAACGATGACCGCCGCTCAACTGCTCGCCTACATCGCGGTGGCCTTGCTGCTCCAGGTGATTGCGGGCGTGGCGTTCGCCGTGTGGCGGCGCCCCTCGGTCACCGGGGCGCCGGCGTCAGCCGGGGTGGAGGAAGTGGTCGCAGCCCCCGGATCCCCCTCCGGCGCCTGGCCAGGTTGGCGTGAGTTCCGCGTCGTACGTCGTGAGTTCGAGGATGCGGCGCAGACTCAGTGCTCGTTCCACCTTCAACCCGTCGACGGCGCGCCGCTCACGCCGTACCAGCCGGGTCAGTACCTCACCTTTTCGCTGAAGGTACCAGGCGGCGTTGCGGCCGCGTCGGTCGCCGAGCGCAGCATCACGCGGTGCTATTCGCTGTCTGATCGGCCCGATCCGACGGGCTACCGCATCACCATCAAACGCGTGCCGCCACCCGCGGCCCAGCCGGAGTTGCCGCCGGGCGTGTCGTCGGGGTATTTCCATGACCGGGTGCACGAAGGTGATGTGCTTCAAGTGAAGGCGCCATCGGGCCACTTCTTCATCGACCCGGACGCCAGCGTGCCGGCGGTGTTCATCGCCGGCGGCATCGGCATCACGCCGATGATGAGCATGCTGCGCTGGTGTCTGGCCGAGCAGCCTGAGCGACAGGTTCATCTGTACTACGGCGTGCGCAGCAGCGGCGACCATGCCTTCAAGCGTGTGCTCGAGGAGCTTGCAGCCACGCACCCGGCCTTCAAGCTGAACGTGGTGTACGGCAGCCCCGGGGCCGATGACGTGGTGGAACGCGACTACCAGCACGCCGGCTACATCGACCTGGCGTTGTTGCGCCGCACCCTGCCCCATGGCCGCCACCAGTTCTACGTCTGCGGTCCGCCGCCGATGATGCAGAGCCTGGTGCCCGCCTTGCGCGAGTGGGGGGTGCAGGCCGATGACATCCACTTCGAAGCCTTCGGCCCGGCTTCGGTGCGGCCGACAGGTCCGGTGAGCAACGAGCCCGTCGTCGCGACCTCGGCGTCCGTCGACGTGCGCTTCATCCGCTCGGGCCGCACGCTGACCTGGGACGGCCAGGACGCCAACCTGCTCGACTTCGCCGAGCGTCATGGCCTGGCCGTGGATTCGGGCTGCCGGTCCGGCAGCTGTGGCGCCTGTCAGACCCGCCTACTGTCCGGCGTGGTCACCTACGCGGACAAGCCCGACCACGACATCCCGAAGGGCCACTGCCTGCTGTGCGTCGGCAAGCCGCAGTCGACCCTGGTGCTGGAGGCTTGACGCGATGAAAGCCCGCCTCTTCAGCCGCGAAGTCCTGCCGTTCTATCTCTCGTTGCTGGCACTGGCGGCAGCCGCTCTGCTGTGCGATGCGGCACTGCACTTGCTCAACGCCGTGTGGATCGGCCGCTGGCTCGGCATTCCCGGCACGCTGATGATCCTGGGCTCGCTGGCCTATTCGCTGCGCAAGCGCAAGCTGATCAAGTCCGGCCAGCCCGTCAAGCTGTTGCGGCTGCACGAATACATGGCCTGGGCCGGCTCGCTGCTGGTGCTCGTGCATGCCGGCATCCACTTCAACTCGATCCTGGCCTGGCTGGCTACCTTGGCGATGATCATCAATGTCGCCAGTGGCTTGACCGGCAAGTTCCTGCTCGATCGTTCGAGGCGCCGTCTTGACGAAGCGCGACAGCGCATGCGAGCGCAGGGCCTGACAACCGAACAGCAGTCCGAGCGCACCTACTGGGACAGCCTGACCTTCGACGCCGTCAAACAGTGGCGCTCGGTGCACTTTCCCATCACGCTGGCCTTTGCGGTGCTGGCGCTGGGCCACATCGTGGCCGAGTTCCTGTTCTGGAGCTGGAGGTGAAGGGCCGCTGGCTCTGGATCGTCATCGGCGCCAACCTGGTGGTGTTGGTGGCGCTGGCCTTTGTCTACCCGCACCTGATGGTGGCCCCTGGCGCGCTGGTGGGTGGGCATGCCGAGCTGACCACCGACTGCTTTGCCTGCCACACGCCCCTGCGTGGCGCCACGGCCGACCGATGCATTGCCTGCCACAAGCTGCCCGACATCGGTCTACGTACGACCCAGGGTGCAGCCATCGTCAGTGCCAAACCCGTGAAGGTGTCGTTCCACCAGGAGCTGAACGACCAGAACTGTATGACCTGCCACAGCGACCACGCTGGGCCGAAGCTCACGCAACGCAGCCGCAAGCCGTTCTCGCACGCGATGCTGCGCGTGGCGACACGGGACCGCTGCGACACCTGCCATGCCGCGCCGAAGAACGATCTCCACAAGGCCCTGAGCGTCGGCTGCGATAAGTGCCACAAGACCGACGCCTGGAAACCGGCCACCTTTGACCATGCGGCGCTGACCCCGGCCGAACTGGGCCGTTGCGAGAGTTGCCACAAGGCGCCCACCGACACGATACACAGGCAGATGACCGGCAACTGCGCTCAATGCCATAAGCCGCAAGCCTGGAAGCCGGCGACCTTCGACCACGACAAGTTCTTCCCGCTGGACAAGGACCACAACGCGACTTGCGTGACCTGCCACGTCGGCAACAACTACAACCAGTACACCTGCTACGGCTGCCACGAACACACGCCGGCCAACATGCAGGCCAAGCACCGGGAAGAAGGCGTCGCCGACAGCCTCGACAACTGCGTGAGCTGCCACCGCAGTGCTAGCGGCGAGGGCGAAGGGAAAGGCAAGGGAGAACGCGGCAAGGGCAAGCGCGAAAGGGACTGAGCCCCTAGCAAAAGAGCCAAGCCCCGATGGACGATTCCACCCCGATCCCCGCCTCGCAGGAGACCGGTCGCATCGCACGCCCTCTGCTGGCGAAGGACCAGACGGGCTGGCTGCGCTGGTTGCCGGGCTGGCATGTTCTGCGCCACTACGAGCTGGCTTGGCTGCCGCACGACGTGATGGCCGGCCTGGCATTGACCGCGGTGCTGATTCCAGTCGGCATCGCCTACGCCGTCGCTTCCGGCGTTCCAGGCATTTGCGGCCTGTACGCCACCATGGCCGGGCTGCTGGCGTATGCAACTTTCGGCCCGAGCCGCATCCTGGTGCTGGGGCCGGACTCCTCTTTGGCCGCGCTGATCCTGGCCGTTGTCCTGCCGCTGTCCGCGGGCGACCCGCAGCGTGCCATCGCGCTGGCCGGGATGATGGCCCTGGTGTCCGGTGCGCTGTGCGTCTTGGCTGGTGCCGCGCGTCTGGGGTTCGTCACAGAGTTGCTGTCCAAGCCGATCCGCTACGGCTACATGAATGGCATCGCCCTGACAGTGATCGCCAGCCAGTTGCCGGCCTTGTTCGGCTTCGGCGTCGAGGCCCATGGGCTGCTGGACGAGTCCCGGCAATTCGCGTTGGCCCTGCTGGCCGGCAAGACGAACCTGCCGGCGCTGGCCATCGGCGCCGGTACGCTGGTGACGATTCTTCTGCTCAGGCGCTTTCCGCGCCTGCCGGGCGTCCTGATCGCCGTCGCAGGCGCGACCTTTGTCGTCACCCTGCAGGACCTCGCCCTGCGAGCGGGTGTGCCCGTGCTCGGCGCGTTGCCGCAGGGCCTGCCCAGTCTTGTCCTGCCTTCGATGGGTGCCAATGACATCGCGGCGGTTCTGCTCGGTGGACTGGCAGTGGCACTGATCTCGTTTGCCGACACCAGCGTGTTGTCTCGGACCTACGCCGGGCGGACAGCATCCTTCGTCGATCCCAACCAGGAGATGGTGGGCCTGGGGGCGGCCAACCTCGCTGCCGGGCTGTTCCAGGGCTTTCCGATCAGCGCCAGCGCGTCGCGCACGCCGGTGGCCGAGGCCGCCGGTGCCAGGACACAACTCACCGGTGTGGTGGGCGCGTTGTCCGTTGGCGCCATGCTGTTGATGGCACCCGGCCTGCTGCGCAACCTGCCGGTCGCGGCCCTGGCGGCGGTGGTGGTCGCCTCGGCCATCGGCCTGATCGAAATCGCCGACTTGCGCCGCATCTGGCGCATCCAGCGCTGGGAATTCTGGTTGTCGATGGGCTGCCTGCTCGGCGTGGCGCTGCTGGGGGCGATCCCCGGAATCGGCTTGGCGATCGTGGTGGCTGTCATCGAGTTCCTGTGGGATGGCTGGCGGCCTCACTCGGCGGTGCTGGGCCGGGTCGACGGCGTCAAGGGCTATCACGACATCGCGCGCCACCCCGAGGCCCGCGTGGTGCCGGGTCTGGTTCTGTTCCGATGGGACGCGCCCCTGTTCTTCGCCAACGCCGAACTGTTCCGGGACAGCGTGCTGGACGCCGTGGCCAGCTCACCAACGCCCGTGCGCTGGGTGGTCGTCGGCGCCGAGCCGATCACCAGCGTCGACGTCACCTCCGCCGATGTGCTGGATGAACTCGACAAATCCCTGCACGAGGCTGGCATCGAGTTGTGCTTTGCCGAGATGAAGGGGCCGGTCAAGGACAAGCTCAAACGCTTCGGACTCTTCTCTAGGCTCGGTGAGCAGTACTTCTTTGCAACTGTCGGCGAGGCGGTGGCACGCTATCTTGAATCGCAGTCTGTGGCGTGGGTTGACTGGGAGGACCGCGTAGATGGCGGAGCCAATGACAGCTCGCAGAGATCTCCGACGGCGGGATCCATCGATCCGTCGGCGCAAATCCGATGACGCCCAGCCACCCAGGAGGGACAGGTGATTTCGGATCGTGATCCAGTAGGGGAGTCCGCCGAAGCTCGCGAGCCTGGCAGCCCGGACGCTGTCTTTCGCCTTCAGAAGGTTTCGAAGGTCTATCGGATGGGCGAGTCCGAGATTCACGCGCTGCGTGATATCGACCTTGACTTGCATCCAGGTGAGTTCATCGTATTGCTCGGGGCGTCGGGAAGCGGGAAGTCCACGCTGCTCAACATCCTCGGTGGGTTGGATCGACCGACATCCGGGCAGGTGCACTACAGGGACCATGATCTGACCGCTGCCCACGCAGAAGACTTGACCCGCTATCGCCGGGAGCACGTCGGTTTCGTGTTCCAGTTCTACAACCTGATTCCAAGCTTGACCGCGCAAGAGAACGTCGCGCTCGTCACTGAGATCGCTGCCAAGCCCATGGATCCGGCCGAGGCGCTCGCACTCGTGGAGATGGGAGAACGCCGCGACCATTTTCCGTCTCAACTTTCCGGCGGTGAACAGCAACGGGTGGCGATCGCGCGCGCTGTCGCCAAGCGGCCAGACGTGCTGCTGTGCGACGAGCCGACTGGCGCGCTCGACTACGCGACCGGCAAACTCGTGCTCGAGGTGCTCGAACGTGTCAATCGCGAACTGGGCACGATCACGGTGGTGATCACGCACAACGCGGCCATCGCCGCGATGGCGGACCGCGTGATCCGCATCAGCAGCGGCCGCATCGTCGATATCCAGCGCAACGCGTCTCGGGCCTCACCGGGGGACATCTCGTGGTGAGCATGCTGACGAGGATGTTGCTGCGCGATCTGTGGCACCTGCGGGGGCAGGTCATGGCCGCAGCGCTTGTCGTCGCCTGTGGCATCGGCGCCTTGGTGGCGACCCGCGGTACCTACCAGTCTCTGCTTGTTGCGCGGGCGGACTACTACGCGGCTAATCGCTTCGCTGACGTCTTTGCCCGGGCAAAGCGTGCACCCGAGACGCTCTCGGAAGACATCCGGCGAATCTCCGGCGTGGCGCAGGTCCGCACGCGCATCGTCGCCGACGTCACTCTGGACGTGCCCGGGCTGGCCGAACCTGCCATCGGCCGGCTGGTCTCGATTCCCGAGCGACGCGTACCGATGCTCAATGACCTTCAAGTGGTGCGGGGCCACTACATCACGCCAGGTGCCACCGGTCAGGTCCTGGTCAGCGAAGCCTTTGCCAATGCCAACCGGCTCGAGGTGGGCGACAAGCTGGGCGCCGTACTGCATGGCCGCTGGAAGGAACTCGCCATTGTTGGCATCGCGCTCTCCCCCGAGTTCGTCTACGAGGTCGGCGGCGGCATGCTGTTTCCAGACAACAAGCGCTTCGGCGTACTTTGGATGGCTCGGGAGGCGCTGGGCCCCGCATTCGACATGGAGGGGGCCTTCAACGATGTCGCGCTGTCGCTGTCCGCCGGAGCACGGGAGCAGGAGGTCATCGCTGCGCTCGATTCCCTGCTGCAGCGCTACGGCGGCCTGAGTGCCTACGGCAGCAGCGAGCAGTTATCGAACCGATTCCTGACCGACGAGTTGGCCGAGATCGGCATCATGACCACCTTCATTCCGGGCTTGTTCCTCGCCGTCGCGGCCTTCCTCCTCTACGTGGTGCTGTCACGCCTGGTGGCAACGCAGCGGACGGAAATCGGCTTGCTCAAGGCTTTTGGTCGCTCGAACCTCCGAGTCGGCCTGCACTACCTGTTCCTCGCTCTGGCAACCGTTGCCCTTGGTCTGGTCGTCGGCTTGCCGTTGGGAATCTTCCTCGGAGGGTTGTTTGTCGACGTCTACAAGGACTACTTCCATTTTCCGAACCTGCACCTTGTCGTCAGTCCCCAACTGCTGCTGGTCGCGGCCGGGGTCAGCATGCTTGCCGCCGGCGTGGGTGCCCTCGTGGCCGTCAGGCGCGCGGTCGCCCTCCCGCCCGCCGAGGCCATGCGCCCGGAGCCGCCTGCCAACTTTCGCGCTGGCCTGATGGAGTGGGGCGGGGTGACGCGCCGCTTGCCCGCGTCGCTGCGGATGATTGCGCGCAATCTCGCGCGCAAGCCATTGAAGGCGATCTTCTCCGTGCTCGGAATCGCCTTTGCCGTGGGCCTCATGGTCGTCGGACGGTTCGGATTAGACGGCGCCAGCTACATGATGGCGGTGCAGTTCAACCAGGTCCAGCGCGACGACGTCACGGTGCTGTACAGCGAGCCCCGCCCGGCCCGCGCCACGCTGGAGATCGCGCGTCTTGCCGGTGTCGCGCAAGCGGAGCCGTTCCGCCTGATCCCGGCCTGGCTTCGACACGAGAATCGCGCCAAACGCATCGAGGTGACGGGCCTGTCACCGGTGCACGACCTGCGCCGGCTGCTCGACAGGCAGTTGAGAACGGTGGCCCTGCCGCGGGACGGTCTCCTCTTGTCATCGAAGCTGGCCGAAATTCTGGATGTCTCTCCAGGCGACATGGTGACGATGGAAGTGCTCGAAGGGGCGCGCGGCGTCTATCAGGTGACCGTGGCCGGACTGGTCGACGAAATGCTCGGCTTGGGCGCCTACATGGATACGCGCGCGCTGAGTCGTCTGCTGCATGAGGACGAGACCACATCGGGGGCGCATCTGCGCCTTCAAGGTGACGACGCGCAGCGCCTCTACGCGGAACTCAAGCGCATGCCCGCCGTCGGCGGCGTGGCGGTTCGCAGCGCGATGCAGGCCAGCCTGCGGGACACACTCGATCGGACCTTCTCATTCTTCAGCGCGATTCTTGCGGTCTTCTCGAGCGTGATCGTGGGCGGCATGGTCTACAACAGCCTGCGTATCGCGTTGTCCGAGCGTGGCAATGAGTTGGCCAGCCTGTGCGTGCTGGGCTTCACGCAGCGGGAGGTCACGTTCTTGTTGCTGGGTGAGCAGGCCTTGCTCTCGGCGCTGGCGATTCCGCTTGGCCTGGCCATCGGCTATGGCCTCTGCGCCATGCTGGTGCCGGTGTTCGACCGCGAGCTTTTTCGGCTGCCACTCGTGGTCGGCAAGTGGTCGTTCATCTATCCGGCCCTCGCAGCGCTTGTCGCCGCCGTGGCCTCCAGTCTGCTCGTCGCGCACAGGATCAAGCACCTCGACCTGATCGCCGTTCTGAAGACTCGAGAATGAAACGGAGCCCGGCCATGACATGGAAACGGATGCTCGCCATCGCAGCCGCGATGGTGGTCGTTGGACTCATCGTCTTCGTCTTGCTCCCTGAGCCGCTCGAAGTCGATGGCGCGCAGGTCGCCACAGGGCCGATGCAGGTGACCGTGGATGATCAGGGTGAGACGCGCAGTCATGATCGGTTCGTGCTCGCAGCGCCGGTGGCGGGCCGGCTGATGCGCATCGAACTGCATGACGGTGATGCCGTTATCGAGAACCAGTTGCTCGCGCAGATCGCTCCGCTGCCCTTGTCCGCCCGCGAGCATGACGAGATCTCGGCCCGCGTGGCGTCCGCCGAGGCCCTTCAGCGCGAAGCGGAGCAGCGCGCCCGCCATGCCGATGAGGATCTGGGCCAAGCCAGGAAGGAGTTCGAGCGCCAGCGTAAGCTGGTGAAGGATGGATTCATTGCCCCGCAGGCCGCCGAGCAGGCCGGCAACATGGTGACTACATCGTCGATCGAGGCCGATGCGGCGAGGTCCAGGGCTAGAGCGGCTGCCGCCGATGTCAAGGTGGCCCGATCCGGCCTCGGTACCGCAACGATCGACGGCCCCGGCGCCGGCCGACTGGTACAGGTTCGGTCCCCGGTTGCCGGACGGATCTTGCGCATCCAGGACGCGAGTGAACGCGTGGTCGCCGCCGGAAGTCCTCTGCTGACGCTCGGGGAACTCGATCGGCTTGAAGTCGTCATCGAACTCCTCTCGTCCGAGGCCGTCAAGGTGAAGGCAGGAATGCCGGTACTCGTAGAGGGCTGGGGTGGCGACAAGGCACTGCATGCCAAGGTGCGGCTGGTCGAGCCATTTGCCGCGACCAAGGTATCGGCACTGGGCATCGAGGAGAAGCGCACGAACGTCATCGCGGACTTCGTGGACTCACCAGGACCGTTAGGCGATGGCTTCAGGATCACAGCGCGGATCGTGACATGGCAAGCCGACCAGGCGCTGAAGGTTCCCTCCAGCGCCCTGTTCAGCTGCAAGGACGGATGGTGCGTCTTCACCGTCGAGGATGGTCACGCAAGGCGCCGAAATCTCGAAGTTGGTCACCGCAATCCGCTCGAAGCCGAAGTGTTGAAGGGACTTCAAGTGGGCCAGGTCGTCATTCGCTACCCCGGAAACCAGCTCCAGGAGGGCGCGCGCGTGCGTGTTCGGCCGTAGCGTGGCGACGTCACGCGGCGACGCCACTTCGAAACACTGAGACAGGCAGGTACCTTGTTCGCCGCCATCCTCGCCGTCGCCCTCACGGTCATGCAGTGCTATGTGTTCTGGCGTGCTGGCTCGGTGCCGCTTGTACGGCGGCATGTCTCTCCAAGGGTGCTGATCGGCGTCGGGGTCGCCCTTTGGGCGTCCTATTTCTTTGGCACCGCTCTTGACCGGCAGGACGCCGGCACCTTGGCGATGTCGCTGGAGCTGTGGAGCATGACCTGGTTGGCCGTGCTCTTCCTGATGTCGGTGGCGCTGCTGGCGGTGGACGCAGCCACGGGCTTCGGCCTGCTGTTTCCAACGATTGCGCCGCGGCTGCGCGGTGCGGCATTGGCCGTCGGCGTCGGGCTCACGGCGCTGGCTCTCGTTCAGGGGCTGCGCGCGCCGGTCGTACAGAGCTTTGAGGTCTACAGCCGCCGACTGCCTGTGTCGCTCGACGGGACGGTGATCGTCGCCATCACTGACCTGCATCTCGGCTCCCTATTGGGCGCGACATGGCTTGCCGCACGGATTGAGCAGGTCCAGGCGGAGAGGCCCGACCTTGTCGTCCTGATCGGCGACGTTTTCGAGGGCCACAGCGTGCCCGCAGCAGAACTGCTCACGGTCCTCAAAGCGATGTCTGCGCCGCTGGGCAAGTGGGGCGTCGTTGGCAATCATGAGATGCATTCGGGAGGCGATGCCAATGGCGCGATCTTCGAAGGCGCCGGCGTCCATCTGTTGCGCAATGGCTGGACCGAACTACGACCCGGCCTCATCTTGGCTGGCTTGGAAAGCCTGTCGCTCGGCCCAGGTACTGGCGTGGACGGACCCGCGCTTGAGGCTGCGCTCGCAGGTCGCCCTCAGGGAGCCACGGTGCTCATCGCCCATGCACCGCCGCCACAGGAGTTGGTGTCAGGCTCGGGTGTGGACTTGCTGCTCTCGGGTCACACCCACGGCGGGCAGCTGTGGCCGTTCGGCTACCTCGTCCGACAGTGGTTTCCTCTCTTCGAGGGGCGCTATCAGGTCGGCGCCACGACGGTGATTGTTTCTCGCGGGACAGGCACCTGGGGACCGCGCATGCGCCTGTGGAGGCCTGCCGAGATCATTCGCGTGACGCTGCGTGCTGGAGTCGACGCCAACGCAACTGCGGTTCACACACGCACGTTCAGATAGGCTGCCAGCGTGCTCAACGTCGCCAACACGATCACCCTGCTGCGCTTTGCGCTGGTGCCGGCGCTTGCGCTTCAACTGATCCGGGCCGAGTACGGCAACGCCTTCGTGCTGTTCATCGTTTCGGCTGCGTCGGATCTGGCCGATGGGATCGTCGCCCGACGATGGAACCAGGCCACCAGGTTTGGCGCTGTAGCCGACCCGCTGGCGGACAAGCTGCCCATGCTGACGATAACGGGCTTGCTGACGCTTCTGCACGCGCTGCCCTGGTGGTTTGCACTGGCAGTCGTGCCGCGCGATGGCCTTATCGTCGCGGGTGCCTTGGCCTAGCACTACTGGTTCGGGCCAGTGGAAATGGCACCGAGCCGGATCTCCGAGCTCAACACCGCGATGGAGTTCCTGCACCCGCTCGCGGTGCTGGCGATCCAGGCCGGTTATGTGCCAGACGGTCTTTGGCGGCGACACCTGCCGTTTGCCACGCCGCCCACCGTCGCGTGGTCGGGCGAGCACTACTATGTGCTGGTTTGCGCTCGCAAGGCAGCACGATGCCTTCGGCGCACGAGAGAGGACCAAACGCCGAAATCCAGCGGTGACGCCGCGCTCGGCCCTGCGGATCGGATGCCCCCATGACCCTCTTCTCTCAGGACGCGCTCAACCCCGGCGTGCGCAAGCGCGAGGTCTTCGGCTGGGCGATGTACGACTTCGCCAACTCGGGCTACACCACCGTCGTCCTGACGGCGGTGTTCAGCGCCTACTTCGTCGGCGGCGTGGCCGGCGGGGCGGCCTGGGCCACGTTTGCCTGGACCGCGGCGTTGGCGGCGTCGAGCGTCGTCGTGATGCTGACCATGCCGGCCATCGGCGCCTATGCCGACCTGCGCGCCGCGAAGAAGCGGCTGCTGGCGCTGTCCACGCTCGGCTGCGTGCTGAGCACCGCGGCGCTGGCCGGCGCCGGGCCCGGCGACGTGGCGTGGGCGGTGGTCGCGATTGTTCTGTCGAACGTGTTCTACACCTACGGCGAGTCGCTGACCGCGGCCTTCCTGCCCGAACTGGCGCGTCAGGACAGCCTGGGTCGCGTGTCGGGCTGGGGCTGGAGCTTCGGCTACTTCGGCGGCATGCTCACGCTCGGGCTGAGCCTGGCCTACGTGCTCGCGGCGCAGGGCCTAGGGCTGCCGGCATCGCACTTCGTGCCGGTGACGATGCTGATCACCGCTGGGATCTATGGCGTGGCTGCGCTGGCGACCTTTGCGCTGCTGCGCGAGCGCGCCCTGCCGCAGGTGCAGGCGGCGCACGAAGCCGGGCTGCCCGCGGCGCTGGCGCGGCTGAACGGCACCTGGCGCCAGGCGCGACGCTTTCGCGACTTCAGCGCGCTGCTGGCCTGCGCGGTGGCCTACCAAGCCGGCATCTCGGTCGTCATCGCGCTGGCCGCGGTGTATGCCGAGCAGGTGATGCTGTTCCAGCAGACACAGACGATGATGCTGATCTTCGCTGTCAACATTTCCGCCGCGCTGGGCGCCTTCGCATGGGGCTACGTGCAGGACCAGATCGGCCACATCCGGGCGCTGGGCATCACGCTGGCCGGCTGGATCGTGATGACGGTGCTCGCCGCGCTGGCCACCGGGCCCGGGCTGTTCTGGGTCGCGGCGGTGATCGCCGGGCTGTGCATGGGCAGCAGCCAGTCGGCCGGGCGCGCGCTGGCCGGCCTACTCTCGCCTGCGGCGCAGCGCGCCGAGTTCTACGGTCTGTGGACCTTCGCGATCCGCCTGTCGGCGATCATCGGGCCGCTGACCTATGGCTTGATCACGTTGTTGAGCGCGGGCAACCACCGCTTGGCGATCGTCTCCACCGGTGTCTTCTTCGTGCTCGGACTGCTGCTGCTGATGCAGATCGACGTGCCACGTGGCGTCGCTGCTGCCGAAGCGGCCGGCAGCGACAGCATCGCTGCTGGAGCACCGCCATCCTGACGGTCAGGCCTCGGCGCAGAGCCGGCGTGCGATGGCAGATTGCGCCGCGTCACGCAGCACCACCGCTGCGGCGAACGGCTCCTCGGCGGCGCCAGGTTCGATCGGCGCGTCGATCTGGACGCCGAGCGCGTGGCGCCGCGGCCACCAATGGCCGTCGGGCAGCACGTCGCGTGTGCCGGTCAGGGTGATGGGCAGAACCGGCACCTGCGCCTGGGCCGCCGCCAGGAATGCGCCGAGATGGAACGGAAGCAGCGCCACGCCGGCGCGGAAGGTACCCTCGGGAAACACCAGCAACGGTCGCGCCCCGTGCACGGTCTGGGCCAAGCGCCGGGCATCGTCGGCACTGCGCCTGGCGTCGAAGCGTTCGACGAACTCAGCACCCAGGCGGCGCAGGAATCGCCCGGCCACGAATTGCGACGCCAGTTCGCGCTTGGCCACGAAGGCACAGGGCCGCGGCAGCGCGGCCACGAGGACGACGCCGTCGAGGTAGCTGCCGTGGTTGCACACCAGCACGCAGGGGCGGTCGCGGGGCCAGTGCTCGAGCCCATGCACGCCGAGCGGCACGCCGGCCAGGCGCAGCAACGTGCGCGCGGCGCCCCGGCTCAGCGCCCACGCCGCGGCTGTCGTCGGCATGCACAAGGTCAGCAGCCATACTGGCGGCGCGAACAGCCAGAACAGCACGGTCGCGCGCAGGCCGAACAGCACGTCGGCCACCGTCCCCACGAACGCGCGCGACCGCAGCGCCGCGGCACCGAGCGCCAGGCGCAGCCACTGCTGCGTCACGCTCGCCGGCGTGGCGCCGACGCGCCCTTGCTCCAGCAGCTCGCGACACGCCGATCGCCGCACCTTGCCGCTGGAGGTCTTGAGCACGGTGCGCGGCGGGGCGAGCACGATCTCGTCTGCCGGTTCGCCGATCGCATCGACCACCGCCGACGCCACCGCCTCGCGCAGCGCCGCGCTGTCGCGCCCGCGGCGCGGGTCGATCTCCGCCAGTACCACCAGCCGCTCGGTGCCGCTGCGTTCATCGGGGCGGCCGAACACCGCGACGCCGCCCTTGCGGATGCCGTCGACCGCGGCGACCGCATCCTCGATCTCCTGCGGGTACAGGTTTCGCCCGCCGCGGATCACGATGTCCTTGACGCGACCGGTGACGAAGACGTCACCATCCGCGGCATAAGCGCGGTCGCCGGTGTCGAGCCAGCCGCAGTCGAACAGGCGCGCCGTCTGTTCGGGGTTGCGCCAGTAGCCGTGCGTTGCAGATGGGCCGCGGAACTCGAGCCTACCCTCGGTACGCTCGCCCAGCGGCACTCCGTCGTCGCTGACGATGCGCACCTCGTGCCCGGGCAGCGGTCGGCCACTGGCGACGAAGCGCAACGCGCCCGCATCGTCGGCCGCCGCGGGCAGCGCGAGGTGCACGCGCACGAAGTGCTCACGCACGACGCGGTCGATGCGCGGCCCGCGCGCGAGCGGCGGAAACAGCAGCCCGACCGAGCCCTCGGCCAGGCCGTAGACCGGCGTTACCGCTTCGGGCCGCAGGCCGCAGGCGGCGAAGCGCTGCTGGAAGCGCAGCACGGTGTCGGGGCTGACTGCCTCGGCGCCGTTGAAGGCGAGCCGCCAACTCGACAGGTCGAGCCCGGCCAGCGCGGCGTCGTCGATGCGCGCCAGACACAGCTCGTAGGCGAAGTTCGGTCCCGCCGACAGCGTGCCGCGCCAGCGCGAGACCGCCTCCAGCCAGCGTTGCGGTCGCGCCAGGAAGGCCAGTGGCGACATCACCACCAGCGGCATGCCGACATAGAGGCTGCCGAGCCAGGCGCCGATCAGCCCCATGTCGTGGTACAGCGGCAGCCAACTGACGAAGACATCGTCGGGCCCTGCGGCTGTCGCCTGCGCCATCGCGCGGATGTTGGCCAGCAGGTTGGCATGGGTCAGCACGACGCCTTTGGGCGCACCGGTGCTGCCTGACGTGTACTGGATGAACGCGACGTCGCTGCCTTGCACCGGCACCACGGTCGGGAAGCCGCCGCCTGCCGCGAGTTGCTCCGGCGTCAGCACCTCGCGCAGTCCGGGCACGCGTGCCTGCAGCAGCCGCGCGACGCGCATCGCCTGGGGCACGCTGATCATCAGCACGGCTTGCGCATTGGCCAGGATGCCGGTGTGGCGCCGCACGTGGTCCTCGAGCTGCGACGCGCGAGCCGGTGGATAGATCGGCACCGGGATGCCGCCGGCGCGCAGGATGCCGAAGTAGGAGAAGAAGTACTCGGGCGAGGTCGGCAGCATGATCGCCACCGTCTGCCGCGGCTGCAGCCCCGCACGCTGCAGCCCGGCGGCGATGGCGGCCGACGCGTCGGCGAGCCGGCGGTGGTCGATGCGGATCTCACCCTCGTCGGCGAGGACGATGGCCTGGGTGCGGTCAGGGTGCACGCGCAGGTGGGCATCGAGCACCTGCAGAAGGGTCTGCGCGTCCAGCACGGCGGGCCCTTCGCTTGCCGGCTCAGCTTCTGCGGCGCGCCGCGGCGCTTGCGGCAGCGCTGCGGCGGTGGCCTGCGGGCGGCCACTCTGCACCGCGCGCCAAAGATCGGCGACCGTCTCGGCAGTCTGCAGCGTGTCTTCCGGCAACGCCACGCTGGCCGCGCGCTCGATGCGCAACAGCAACTCGACGCGGCCCAGGCTGTCCAGGCCGAGGTCGCGGTCAAGGCTGCTGGCCAGCGTCACGCTGGCGACCATCGGCAGCCCGCGCTGCAGTTCGCGCAGCGTTGCCGCCACCAACTCGCGCAGATCTCCTTCGGTGAAGTCGGCGCGGACCTCCGCCGGGAGTGGGTTGGCATCCATGATCGGCTGATCTTCGCACCGGCGGCATCCACGCTGCAGGTCCACAGTGCTACCGCGCTGATGCCAGTCAAGACCGAACGTTGAGCGCCGCCAGCGCGTAACCGCGCGTCGGCATCAAATCGATCCTTGTCAATCAATCGGGCGCGGCTACTGGGTACCGGCGGGACGAAGCCCAAGCAGTTCGAAGGCTTTGTCCTGCAACCACGTCGACCCGGTGGTGAGGGTGATCTTGGCTTGGGGGTCGAGCGCAGTCCGCACTGCAGGTGCGGGTTCAACTCGATGGCCGCGAACAGGCCATCGAAGCCCGCGTTCTGGTCCCCGGCGACATCCTGCTGCTGGCCGGCGGAAACGCCGTGGGCGCCGGTGCCCGGCAGATCGAAGAGGCAGTGCCGGCCACCGTCGAGGAGGCGCTCACCGGTGCGTCCGTGCCCGTGGCGGCGGCCTTCGGCTGGTTCGTGTGGCGGCAGAGCGCGGGCTCGCCCTACGACTTCGTGCGCACCGAGACCTTCGCCGTGCGGGTCGTGTGCCGGTGGTTCAACGTGCTGAACTCTCAGTCGGCCACGCGGTCGGCGATGGGCTTCGGCATCATCAGGGACGCGGGCTGAAGTGTGGCCTGGCTCTGAGCATCGTGCTGCAGGCGGCAGTGTTGTGATGGCCGCAGTTGAACAAGCTCTTCCACGCGGTGCCGATTCCGCACGCCGATCCGCTGCCCATCGCAACTGCGGCGAGTGGCGTGCTGTGGATGGACGAGCGACGGATGGGTTTCATTCGATGGCGCCGAAGCCGTTTGGCTCGACGAACGGCCCGCTATGTCTTTGCCGGCAGCACGTGCACACTCGCGCGCCCCAGGCTGCGATAGATCCTGCGCCTGCGCACGATAGGCCACCACTCGTACAGGAAGATCTGCAATGGCCGCCACATGGCAACCCAGCCGCCGATCAGCAGGCTTTCCTTCAGCAGCCTGAGAAAGGTGTTGGTTGCAAAGGCGGCCAGCAGATCGGCGCCGATCAGGCACAGCGCCAGGAAACCCAGTCCGATCATCAGGCTCGTGCGTCCTTCGATCAAGAGCAGCCGCAAGCCGCGCATGCCTAACATCGATTTGTAGTCGAAGTAATTGCGGATCGCCTCAGAGACGGGGTAGTCGTGCTTTTCGTGCAGATTGGTGCGCTTTGCTCTGAAAACCCGTTGCACGACAAGCACTTACGTTTTCGGCACTTCCGCGCGCTCCGTATTTTTCGTGCAGATTGGTGCGCTTCGGCTCCGGCGGCCCTATGAGATCCGCACCCCGAGGCTTCCGCGATCTGCCCGGTCAGACCTCGTCGCTTCGGTCGCGAAACTCCAGCTTGAACTGCCAGCCCTCGAAAGCCGCCACCATGCGGCCGAGTTCGTCCCAAGGGATCTCTCGACCATCGATGACGACCATCGGTACACGATGGTCCTCGTCAGGATCGCTGTCGACAGTGCCACGCAAGATCAGGCGATCATTCACCTGCGGGCCGTGATCGGTGTCCTCGAGGTGGGTGAGAGCCAGGGCCCGGCGCATCTTGCCAATAAGCTTGCCTAGCAACTCCAGAGGGTCGTCGTCTGGCTCCCCGATCACCTGAAACTCATACCCGGCCGGGCTGCCATCGCGCAGCTCGAACGCGTCGATGGCCATGCCGGGCCCGAACAGCCGGGTGCGAAACCGGAACTCGTGCTCGGCGCCGCGCCCGTCGACCATGCGGACAGGTTCGAAGTCCGCGTGCTCGAACCCTTGCAGACCGAGGCGGCTGGCCGCGGCCTCGTTGAAACATCGGCCGCAAAGCCGCCTGTAGCCACCCTCCATCGACCCGTAGTTCACGACATCGTGGGGGGGAGTGGGCTGATGGCAGGCGTCGCAGGTGATGGGCTGCATGGGCGTTTGCTGTATGGAGGCTGAACGACTGTAGGCTACGAACGCGGCACCGCGAACCGATCTGTCACCTGCTTGGCCCGTCGGGCATCGTCGGTGTGCAGGTACATCGAGGTCGTGGCGAGCGAGGCGTGCCGCAGGTTGTCGCGCACCGTGGTCAGTTCGGCGCCGCCTTCGAGCAGGTGCGTGGCATGCGTGTGCCTTGTCCAGTGCGGCGTGGCCCGCCGTAACTTCTCAGCAAGGGCCGGGGAGTCTTCCTCCACGACTTCAACCGCCGTGGCGAAGAACCGTTTCAGCACCCGCCACAGCCGCCACGAGGAGATTCCACTTCCATCCTCTCCAAGGCTGCCAATCAGCGAAGTGGACGGACGCCACTTCGAAGGCGTCACGGGCAGCCCCCGTTGAACAAGGTAGCGATCGAGGGCGGCACGGGCCAGCGGCGGCAACACGACCTTGCCGGCCTTGTGGCCCTTGCCGACGACCCGGATCCACGTGTCGCCGTGCGCGTCCGACTCGATCGCGCCCAGTCGCGCGCCCACGAGCTCGCTGATTCGCAGGCCCGTGGCGTAGGCAAAGTCCATCAGGAAGCGCAGCCGCTGCGCTGCCGGCTCGCTCCAGCCGTAGGACCACTCCAGGCC
Organism: uncultured beta proteobacterium; assembly: GCA_947084805.1. Lineage (GTDB taxonomy): Bacteria > Pseudomonadota > Gammaproteobacteria > Burkholderiales > Burkholderiaceae_C > Rubrivivax. The sequence goes on from CAMTUD010000096.1 coordinate 29,522, forward strand.
TTCGGCGACGACCCGCACGAGCTTCCACTCGTGCTCGGTGAAGGCGTGAGACGTGTCGAGTTGCGCCGGCCGGCCGCCTCGCACCTTGACGCCGGCGAACGGGTTGGCCAGAACGTAGCGCTGCTCGATGAGCCATCGGTACAGGGCGTTGAGTACCGACAGCGCATAGGCTGCCGAGCGCGCCGACAGGTCGCCAGCGAAGGGGCGCCACGCAGGCGACGACCGCGGCTGCGGTGGGCCGACCCAGCGCGCGCGGGGGCTCGGATGACGCAGGAAGGCGCGGTAGGCAATGGCGTCCTCGGTGGTCAGCGACGACAAAGCCCGCCCGCGCTCGACGATCGCCCACAGGATCAGCCGCTCGGCCTCCTTGCGGTAGGCCCGCTGGGTCGCCGTTGCCTCGTGCAGCGACAGCCAGGCGTTCACGGCCTGGTAGTCGTTGCTGGCTTCGAGCGCACAGGTGGCCCGCGGCGCTCGGAAGGTGCCCCGTGAACCATCGACATCTTCGGGGACGACCAGCCGCTCCCAGGGGACCAGTTCCTGCGCCTGGTTCACGGTGACCAGCGCGCGAGCGCGTTCGGTGAGCGCCGGATGCTTGGCAAAGAACGCCTCGATGTGACGGGCACCTGCCGGACCGAGCCCCGCGATGCCTGCCCACCACCGCCGGCGCCTGGGCACGCGCAGGGTCAGGTCGGCCAGCGTGCGGATGCCCGCCGCGTGCAACACGCCAACGAGCCGCACAGGTAGCCAGCGCTCGACGGCGTCGCCAAGGAGAGGCTGCGGAGTGGGCATCCCGCGCAACGTCTCGATGGCGGCAGCGCCGGCCTTGACGAGTTTCCGGTCGAGTGGATTGGCCGCCGACAAAGTGGCGGCCAGGTCTGCCCGCGCGCGGCTCGTCGCGAAGGCAATCAGCTGGCGCTTCACCCTCCCGATCACCGAGCGCGCCGATGCGCCGGCAGCCCGGCGATCGACCAGATAGCGATCCACGGCGGCGCGGCTGGGCACACCTTGAAGCCAGGCGCGGAAGGCGGCCAGCGAAGCCTCGTCCGGCCACGATGGGTCTGTGGGCGACCCCGACGGCGCTGACAGCGCGATTTCCATGCACGCCAGTTTAGAGCTACGGCATGCATGCCAAGCTAATGGTGTTTATCTTGGCAGCATTGCGCAACCGCGTGGTTTTCGATTGGCTGGCCGTTCAACATGGTTGAGAGCCTTGGCAGATCCAGCGCGCGGCGCTAAGGCACGTCACTGTGGTCAGAAGGCAGATTCCGGTTGATCGCCGGCCAGTCAGATGAGCGCTGAGTGAGGAACCAGGAAACTGCTGCTCGCGCGGACCAGCCTGTAGGCCATCAGTTGCCGATAACCGAGACAGCGGGGACGTCGGTGATGCGGAGGAAAGCTACTCGCGGACCTTCCCGGGGCCCATCGTGTCAGGCCGACAACCAAAGTACCGGGCGAACGCAGAGACTTGCTGCAAGTACGACTGTTGCGTGTTCTCGGCGAGGTTGCGAATGCTCATGTCTTCGAGCATGCGCTGGCGTAGCGATGTCATGGCAAAGCTCCTGGTTGGATGGTCGATAGATGCTGCTGACAGCAGCACCTCCATCGTTCCCCAACCCGGGTGCCGAGGAAACCTCCCGGCTACGCGCCCCCATCTCCGCGAACCACCTACCGCGCCAGCGGTTTAGTGCAATCAAGTCTATGGACCGCGGTCCATAGGCTGGAGACGACTTCGATCTATACCCACGTGGCCACCGCCGTGCTGCGCGAGGTAGTAAGCCCCTTGGACGTCCTGCCCACGCCGTAGTCCGCCGTCGTGGGGCGGGCAACCCTGGAGGTTGCCGACATCTTCCGTGAGTTCGGGTCCGCCTGGCGATCTGCCCAGCGCGGCCACCTCAGCCTGGGCCAGCTCAAGGTGATGTCGGCTATCGAACAGTGCCGCAGTGCGGCGCTGGGTGGCCACGTCTTGCGCTGCGAGGGCTGTGGCACTGACCAGGTGTCCTACAACTCGTGCCGCAACCGGCATTGCCCGAAGTGTCAAAGCGGCGCGGCCAAGCGCTGGCTCGACGCTCGTCAGGCCGATCTGCTTCCGGTGGAGTATTACCACGTGGTGTTCACGCTGCCGGCGCCGATCGCCGACATCGCGTACCAGAACAAGGCCGTGGTCTACGGCCTGCTGTTTGACGTGGCGGCCGAGACGCTGATCCGGATCGCCGCCGATCCCAAGCACCTGGGCGCCAGCATCGGTGCCACGCTCGTGCTGCACACCTGGGGCTCGGCGCTGACGCATCACCCGCACGTGCACGGCATCGTGCCCGGCGGCGGGCTGGCACCCGACGGCAAGAACTGGATCGCTTGCCGGCCGGGGTTCTTCCTCTCGGTGCGCGTGCTCTCGCGGCTGTTCCGGCGGCGCTTCCTGGAAGAACTGCTGCGGGTACATCAAGCCGGCAAGCTGCAGTTCTTCGGCGAGCACGCGGCGCTGGCCGATGCCCAGGCGTTAAAGGCCTGGCTCGCGCCGCTGCGTCAGTGTGAGTGGGTGGTCTATGCCAAGCGACCCTTCGCCGGGCCGCAGGCGGTGCTGGCCTACCTGTCGCGCTACACGCATCGAGTGGCCATCTCCAACAGCCGCCTGATTGCGTTGGACGAGCACGGCGTGACGTTCCGGTGGAAGGACTACCGGGTCAAGAACGGCAGCGAGGGTCGCACGCGCCACAAGACCATGACGCTGGAGCCGGACGAGTTCATGCGCCGCTTCCTGCTGCACGTGCTGCCGGGCGGCTTCCACCGGATCCGCCGCTACGGGCTGCTAGCCAATGGCAGCCGCAAGGCCAACCTGAGCCTGGTGCGCGAGTTCTTGAACGCACCGGCCGTCGCCGCCATGCCGGCCGACTGGTGCGACCTCACGATCCCGCCGCCGACGTTCGTGTGCTGGCACTGCGGCTGCGCGATGGTCATCCTGCAGACCTTCACGCGCGGTCACGCTCCAGCAATCCGGGCACCGCCGTCGGGGCAGCCACGATGAACATCACGCACAGTCGATGGACACTGCTGGCGCCACTCTCTTGGCGGCCGGCTGGGCTGCCTTGCGTCCATCACCACTGGTGGCACTGCGACCACGCCCGCGCCGCTCCGAGAACAACGCTCACTGGTGTCGATGACGTCACCGGCAGCCGTTCCGGTGGGATGTCGAACGGCGACTTCGGGCTACGCGTCCGACAGGCCTGGCTCAAATCGCCATAGCTCCGAGGCGTCGATCGAACCACTGCGGCATGCCCCGCGGTTTCCTCCCTTGGGGCTTGTCCAACACCTGCCCTCAGGACGGTGGCATGTGCCCGTCCGTGGCGTGCGACGGGCAGGTATCGGACAACCCTAAACAGTTGCAGTCATCCGGAGTCGGCAGCTTTCGGGCGGCTCAACATGAGCCCCGCGATCCTGCAGGCGCCGGTCATCGAGATCCCCATGCATCTGGGGCGAAAGGCCAAGGCGCCGCCGAGCGCATCTGCCCGCAGACCAGCTCTGCAAATGGCCTGACCTTCCCGACCTATCAACCTTCAGGTGGCCGCCCGCAGCCCGGGGCTGCGGGCACAGGATGCATCCGGGCATCGCAGGACTGCGAAGGCGGCGTGAGCGTCCAGCGGCGCCACCTTGACTGCTCTTGCGGAACTACCCCTTCGTCGGCAGCCGTACGACCCGAGCTGAGCTTGCGTTCTCCGCCGAGGGCGGTTCGATCACTCGGCTGAGGAACACTGGCGCGACGTTCCACTGGTGTTGATCGTCGGTGACGACGGTCACGGTCTTGCGGTTGTGCTTGACGATCACGCCCGTCTTCGGATCGTGTCCCGGCGGCTGGAAGCGCACGCGGTCGCCAACGTCGAAGTGCAGCATCTGATGGTGGGTGCGCGCCTCCTGCATGAACTTCAGGCGCGCCACGATCCGCCGGTTCAGATCCACCAGCTCGGCTTCGTCGAGCTTGCTGATGTCGATGCTCATGGCCACGCAGTATCCCCGTGCTGTGTCGACGCCGTCCACCGGTGCGGCAGCAGTTCCTCGATCCTGCTGTTGAGCTGCGTGGGCAGCCGCCGTAACACGTCGCTGAGGTAGGCGAAGGGATCGTGCCCGTTTAGTCGCGCCGACTGCACCAGGCTCATCACCATCGCGGCGCGCTGCCCGGCAAGCTCGCTGCCCACGAACATCCACGCCTTGCGCCCCATCGCCCAGGGCTTGATCTGACGCTCGAGGTGGTTGTTGTCGATGGGCACGGCGCCATCGTCGAGGTGGCGCGTCAGCGCAGGCCAGTGGTTGAGCGTGTAGTCGATGGCCCCGGCCGTCGTGCCGCCGTCGGCGACGAGCTGCCGCTCCAGTTCGAGCCACTTCTTGAGCTTGCCCCACAGTGGCATGGCCAACTCCTGGCGTGCTTGCTGCCGCTCGTCGTCTTGCAGGCCGCCGAGCTCGGCCTCGACCTCATAGATGCGCGCGAAGCGCCGTATCGCTTCCTCGGCCAGCGGGCTCGTTCCCACTGATCCGGCCTTGGCCAGTTCGTCGAACTTGCGTCGGGCGTGCGCCACGCAGGCCGCCGCCCGGCGGTCCGGGTACACCCGCGCGTCGAGCACCGTGTCGTAGGCGCTGTAGCGATCGGTCAGCAGCGTGCCTGCCCATCGTCGCTGGCCCATGCGCTCGTCGCCGCCGAGGAAGGCCACGGGGTACTGCGCCCCGCGCCCGAGGCAGAAGTCGTAGACCACGCCGGGCTTGGGATCGTGGTGGCTCCTGGCGTAGGCCCAGACATACGCCCGCCGTGTCTTGCCAGCCCCGGGGTCCAGCAGCGCCACCGGCGTCTCGTCGCCGTGCAGTACCCGGCAGCCCAGCACGAAGCGCTTGTGTACGTCGTACAGGGGTTCCAGTGCCGCGCCAGCCTGACCGGCCCATGCCGCCAGCGTCGAGCGCGGCGTGTGCACGCCAGAGCGGGCGTTGATCGTCTCCTGCCGGTAGTACGGCAGGTGGTCTGCGAAGCGGCTGATCAGCGTGTGTGCCAGCAAACCGCTGGCGGCGATGCCGCCGTGGATCACTTCCGGCACGGCCGGCGCCTGCTTCAGGGTCTGGCAGCAGCGGCACGCCCACTTGCCGTAGATGTGCCGGTGCACGAAGAACTCGGCCGGCACGATGTCCAGCCGCTCGCTGACGTCCTCGCCGATGCGCGTCATCGGTGCACCGCACTCCGGCGTGGCGCAGGTGGTGTTCTCGGGCTCGTGGTGATGCTCGACGCGGCGCAGGTGGGCGGGCAGCGCCTCGCGGCGGGGACGACGCTGCGGCGCCTTGGGCTTGGCCGGCGCCTGAGCGGCAGCTTCTTCGCGCAGCCGTTCGAGTTGCGCCTGCAGGCTCGCTTCGTCCTCGGCCAGCGTCTCTTCGAACAGGCGGCGCTGCTCGGCGCTCATTGCCTCGGTCTTGGCGCCGAACTTCCAGCGCTTCAGGCGCGCGAGCTCGAAGTTGACCTTCTCCAGCTTGGCATCGCGCCAGGCGATGTCGCGGTCCTTGCGCTCGATGAGCTGCTGCTTGACCTCGATGAGTTGTTGGCGGCGCTCAAGCTCGCTGGCTTGGTGCTCGATGTGCTCGAGCATCTGTGCGGCCAGTGCCTTGATGGCCTCGGGCGTCAGACCGTGCAGGTCCTGGGCCTTGAGATCGCGCATGCCGAGCATGCGCTGCATGATGCCGATCTCAGTGGCCTCGCACCATTGGCAGATGTCCTGTCAACCTGCTGCCCACCGACGACCGCCAGGTGGCAGCGATCCTCACACGCGCGTGATCACGCTCATCTCGGGCAGGCGCTGCCAGGGCAGGCCCACGACCAGGGCGTCGAACTGCGCCTGGGTCAGCGACAGCGGTGTGGCCGCAGCCTCGCGCTGCCACACGAAGCGCCCGGCGTTCAGACGCCGCGCTGCGCACCACACGCCGAAGCCGTCGTGTACCAGCAGCTTGATGCGCGTGGCGCGTGCGTTGGCGAACAGGTAGCCGTGGTGGGCGTGGGCAGCGCCGGTGACTTGCACAACGCAGGCCAGCAGCCGCTCGGCGCCGGCGCGCATGTCCACCGGCGCGATGCACAGCCACAGGCGATCGATGCGGATCACTTGACCAGGATCGAAGTCAGTTCGCGCAGCCAGCCTGTGCAGTCGGCGGCGGTCGATGACGGCCAGCGCACGCTCAAGTGCAATGCGCCGCGGCGCAGCTCGATATGGATGGGTTCGGGCACTGCAGGGGTGGCGCCGACCTGGCGGGCGGACTCGGCGCGCGTGGCGGGGACGGGCACGGCCAACTCGATCGGCAGGAACCGGGCATCGGCAGCGAGCAACGGGGCAGCGGTAGGCGGCGTGGTCGCAGTGGCCGAGGTCTTCACGGCAACGGGCGCAGCGATGCCCGTGCGCTTGAGGCCGCGGCCCACGAGCCACTTGCGAACGAGATTGGCGTTCAGGCCGTGGGACAGGGCGACCGCGGCGATCGATGCGCCAGGCTCATTGCAGGCCGCCAGGACCTTCGTCTTGAGTTCGGCACCGTGCTGACGACGGGGAGCGGGGTTGGAGTGCATAGGTGTCCACCAATGGAATAGGTGGACACCATCGTCAGCGCCAGATCAGGGACAAACAAGGTGGGATGGCTGGACGCTCACAAGGCGGCTGCAGCGTCGGAGCACGTCCTGCTCGAAGCTGTCAGCGGGCCTGCGGCCACCGGCCGAGGTCAATGACCTGGCGCAGGTACTTCAGCACCTCATTGGCGTCCGGGCGCTACGCCAGCCGGTGGTTGCCCTTCTGGCCGACGACCTCGTACTGGTCCGGCGCCAGCATCGGAGCCGGCCGTTGCTGCCCGCGGTCGATTGGCGGCGGCTACTTGTTCCAGAACAGTGCGAAGTACACAACCGCCAGAACCAAGATAGGCGGGAGCAACCAGCGCAGTCCGTCGATTGCCAGCCGCTTGGCGGGCACGGCCAGTACGCGCACGGCGTACCCGACCACCGACCGAACCTCCGCATCGTCGAACGCGTACGGGTGACCTTTTGCTATTGCAGCAGCGATGGCTTGCAGTTCCTCTTTCGTCTTGCCTCGGTACTCGCCATCAATCTCATAGGCCGTGGAGAGAATGAGCGACCTCGCTTTGTCCTCGACGTCCAGGGGCTGGAAGCGACACACGGCGCACTTGGCAGTGGGGCCCCGCTTGATATTGCCGCAACGAATGCAGACGGCCAACATTACTGGCAACCACATTGCTCTTGCTGCGCGTTGGTCCCGATTTGGTACCCCGCGTACCCGGATGCCGCCGCAACACCTGGAACGCCCACCTGTACGCCCAATCGGGAAGCATTCGCCAGCGCAGCTTGAGTGCCTCCCCAGTTCGGCGCGAAGCCCAACCATGTGTTCCAAGAAGCTGGCATTTCCAACAGATTCCAGCCACCGCTTACAAGCCTCTCCGAAACAGCACCGCTCCGACCGGCAGCCTGAGAAATCATCCAGTGGTCCAGGCTCATGCCATTGGCACCCCCACGGGCACCCCAATACGCCCGGCTAATGTTCTTGAACTTATCGGCGTTCGAAAAGAAACGGGCAACGCCAGTCAAACCTGCTCGCCCGACGATGCCGGCCCCGGAGCCAGTCAACGCCCATGAGCCAACCTCCCACCAATTGACGCACTTGAGATTGCCGCCGTTCCTGTAGAGCTGATAGCCCAGGTCGCCGAGCCCGCCGACGAGCCCACCAAGCAGACCAAACTCGCCGGTCGGGTCCACATCGCCAATCGGGTTGCCGTTGACATATGTGTAGGTGTTGATGCCCCCGGCCAATCCGATGGGGTCGCTCTGGGTGTAGCGACCGACGCCCGCGTCATAGGACCGATTCCAGTTGTACGCCAGTCCCGACTCGACATCGAAGTACTGTCCAGGCATCCGCAGGTTCAGATTGAAAGCCCCGAAACCCAAAGGATCCTCCACCGGCGCGCTATTGCCGAAAGGCTCAGCAACCCAACTCCAGCGCTGCACGCCGGAGCGGTCGATCACCGTGCGTGGCGCTCCCAGGTGGTCGGTATGCACGTAGTAGATTTGCGGGCTGGCCGCTGGGCCGTCGATCACGGCCACCGGCATGCCCTGCAACCACACGTACTCACGAAGCACGCTGCCGTCGCCCCGGTACTCGCCCAGCAACTGGCCGTCCTGATCGTAGACGAATCGGGTCCAGTTGTTCCGGGAAAATGCCTGTCCCAGGGGGCAAGTGCTTCCGGCGAAGCATTTCACGTTCTTGAGCACGCGCAGCCCAAAGGTGTCGTGGGCGTATGCTGTGGTGCTGGCGCTTGACCCGCTGGTGGAAATGCTGACGACCCTTCCAGATAGGTCGATCTTGGCCGAAATCGATTGAGTCCCTTGCACATCAGCAACCAGATTTCCCGCGGCATCGTAGGTGAGGCTACGCGCTGGGTTGTCCAGGCTCTGCAGCCAGTTGCTGCTGGCGCTGGTGACGTAGTTGCGCGTGCTGGGCCCACCCGGTCCGTTGTAGCTCACCACGCTGCGATTGCCGTTGTCGTCGTACCCGATGCCCCAGGTGCCCGCACCCGTCGAGATGCTGATCAGCCGTCCCAGCTCGTCGTAGCCGAAGTCCTGGTTCAGCACCGCGACCGATGCGCCCGAATTCGCATCCCAGTGCGTGTAGTGGATGATCCGATCAGCTGCGTCATACGTCAGATCCCGTAGGGCACCGCCCAGCGGGAAGCGCACCATGCGGCCGTAGACGTCGAACACCCGGGTGTGGGCCATAGTGCCGCTGTTGAGCTGCCAGTTCCATGCACGCGCAGGACCAGGCCCTCCCGGTCCCGGCTCGAAACTCAAACCGGTGATTAGCACCGTTGCGGCGTCTGTGCTGTTCGGAGCCAGGCTCATGCCTGTCGGCTGTCCGCCCGAGTGCGGGATGTAGAGCACCCGGCCCGACGGGTACGTGATGCTCGTGATATGACCCGCGCCGTCGTAGCCGTAGCCCGCGGTCAGACTGACCGCATTCCCGGTGGTCACTGTCTGGGTGGTAGTCACCAGCCGGCCCAATTGGTCATAGCCGTAGGTGGCCGAGCCTGCCGGGAACTGGGTGGAGGTCAGCCTTCCAAGCCCGTAGCTGAACCCTGCCCCGGTCTGGTCGTAACTCCAGGTGAAGACCTGGTTGGCCTGGCCAGACTGTGAGTAGGTGATGGCGGTCAGCCGACTCAGTGCGTCGTAGCCGTATGTGGCCAGTACGCCGCGGCTGTCGCTGCGGGTCAGCAGCTTGCCGACAGCATTCACGGTGTGGCTGGCGCTGCCGGTGTCGGGGCTGGTCAGGCCCAGGGCGTCGCCCAAACCGTTGCGCGGATAGCTTGTGACCAGGCTGCGCGGGTCGGTGACGCTGGTCAGGTCTTCTCTACCGTTGTAGCCGAAGGAGGTTGGCGTGCCGCGCGCGTCGGTGGTCTTGAAGCGCCGGTTCAAGCTGTCGTAGTCATGTCCTGTAGCGAGATCGAACCCGGCCTGGCCCTTGGCCTGGATGGACTTCTTGAAGTTGCCATTGGCGTCGTACTCACGGTCGACCACAGGTGCGGGCGAGACCGGCGGCGGTGGGATCTGTGCACCGGCAATCGCAGCCACGCCTAGCAGGGCCACGCTCAGCAGCAGGCGGACGAGGAGGGCGTGCTTGCGGTTGTTCATCGCGCAAACTCCCTACCTGTGACTTGCTGGACGCGGCCCAGCGCGTCTATGTCGCGAGCCAGGCTGCGCCGCAGCACGTTGCTCGGGTCCTTGACTTCCTCGGCCGTGCGGTTGCCCAGGGTGTCCAGCGTGTAGGTGACGCTGTTGCCCAGGTTGTCGGTGATGCTGGTAAGGCGGTTGGCGTCGTCGTAGCCATAAGACATGAAGCTGCCGTCGGGCTGCGTGACCTTCTTGGGCAGTCCCGTTGGCCAGTACTCGTAATTTGTCGTCTGGCCAGCTGTGGTGGTGCTGGTAAGGCGTTGGCGCGCGTCATAGAGGTAGGTCGTGGCCACGCCGTTGGGATCGGCAATCTGGCGCACTTTGCCGTTCCGGTTGTAGGTGTTGTAGCTGGTAGTGAGGCCTTGCGGCCTGCCGGCCGTGGGCGGACTCGTCACAGTGGCCAAGTCGCCGACGGTGTGACCCTCGGCGTCGGGGGCACTGCTGGCAAAGGAGGTGTCGGTGTAGTAACCGTAGCTAGTGGTGTTGCCCGTCGGATCGGTCTCGGTCAGGACCTGGCCATACTGGTTGTATGTCCTCAGCGTCGTACGAGCCGAAACGCCTGGTTCAGCGCTGGCCGCAAATCCGAAGGCTCCGTTGGCGTCGGTGGTGGCCTGCTCGACCTGCTTGCACAGCACGGCGATGGGCTTGCCCCCCGGCAGAGTGGCCGCGGCCGGTGCGCAGGATGCCGTCGCCCCGCTGGCAAACGGATCGGACTGCCCGTTGTAGACGTAGGTAGTGATCTTGCCGGGCTCGGCCAGGCGGGTGGCTCGGCTCCAGTCGGGATGCCACTGTGTACTTACCTTGCGAGCACCTGCAGGTAAGGTGGCTCCGGCGTTGGTGACCGACGTGCAAACGGCGCCGGAGCTACCTCCGACAAGCCCTTCCACTCGCGTCGACTCGAGGTGCCGACTTGGCTCATAGGCGTAGCAGACCCGATATCCGTTGAAGTCGTCTCGGCTTGTGCGGTTGCCGCTGGCGTCAAACGTCTGGGCGACTGCACTGGCCGAGCAGCCGGCACCAGCGGGCTGGCTTTGCCAGGTGAGGAGGCCCAGTCCGTCCACCGACTGAAGTGAGTGGATCGACTGGGCACCGGTAGGGAAAGTCACTGTCCGGGCGCCAGTACTTGTGTACGCGATCTGGGTCAGGTCTACACCACCGGCGCGCTCCGAAGACGTCGCGTGGCCATTGGCGTCGTACATCCATTTCTTTGTGGTGACCATCGACTCGTCGCGAATCCCGGTCAGCGCGAACTTGAAGATTGGGTCACCGTACAGGTAGGTGCGATTCGTACCATCGAGTTGCGTCACCGACTCCAGCCGCCTCACGTCTCCCATCTCTGTGGAGTAGCCAAAGCCCACAGAGCGCCCGTCCGGACCGGTGACGCCGGTCAGCCGACCATTTGCGTCATAGCCCAACGTAAGTGCCCGGCCGGTCCACTCGACCTGTCTCTTCAGCTGCCCGTTGGCTTCATACTCGGTCACGAGGCTTGAACCCGATGTCGAGACACGGCTCGTTAGGCGGCCCGCGGCGTCGAATATCTCGACGCTGCCCGCCTCATCGATCACCTGCCAACCGGTGGTCACCTCGATAAGGCGCAGCCTGTCGGTGGGACCCGCGACCCACGATCCATTGATCAACTTGAACGTGGTTTTGGATCCGGTGTCGGCGCGATAGGTGGCCGAGGCCGGTGTCGTACGGTTGACCGAACTGGACATGCTGAACGTCCATCCGCCGCCCAACATCGAGCCGAAACCCAGACTGTTGTAGAACCTACGAAACACTAGGCCCCAGGGCGAGGAAACGAGATCTTCTTCGAGTTCGAACAGGTTGCCGTTCGCAATGTCAATGGGGTCCCCGCGACGCGGCGAGCCTGGTTTTCTGCAGTCGAGAGAAGGCCCCAGCTTCTCTGACGCGAAGGGCAATCCGATGCCCCGGCCGTTAACCGTGACTACACTTCCCAACGGCGTGGCAGTGACGAGGATCAACTCGTAGAGCGGCGCCCCATGACTCGCACGCATTGATTCCAACAGGAACCGCACACCGCCTATGGCCCGGTCGATCGCCTCTTGCCTTGTGTGCGCGCAACCACCGGGGCTGCTGAACCCAGGGGTTCCAAAATACGACCAGGGCAGTCCGCCGCAGGCGCTCTGATACACGCCGATCTGATCGGTGCGATGAACGTACACCCCAGAGCCAGTGTTCCAGAAATACATGTATACGGGGTCGGATGAACTCTCCGCATAGAGGACAGAAGCAGTTGCGCTAGCCGCCATCGCGAATTGCAGAACCGTACCCAGAACGACCCTACTCATTAAGTGCATCCCTCGCGAAATGTGCACTGCGCTTTACTGATAGCGATCGAGGTCCGTTCGATCACCTAACCGGCCGTCGAATTACCCCCGATGAACGCGAGCTACACCATCGCAATTCGGGACCGCGAGGTCATACAGCCCGCGGGCGTTGACAGAACAACTGCAGCGATCTCATTTGGCCGTCAATCGACCGCTTGGAACGGGTCATTTCGGCCTCCTCACTGCACATTGCAAGCACTGCGGGCGCATTCCATTGAACCCGCAGGCTCGCGTCCTCCTGATTAGCGATGAAGTTCAGCAACCCTGATGCCGAACTCTGGGCGCCTCGGCGCTCGGACTAAGGCGGTGAGCAGACCGCCCAGGATGCCGCGCAGGTTGTAGCGCCGGTTGAAGCGGAACTGCACCTCGGCCAGATAGCGGTAGGCGTACTTGGCGAACTTGACGGCGTGGTAGGTGCCGGTGAGCGCGGTTTTGACATTGCCGATGAGCGTGTTGACGGCCTTGAACTTCTCGTTGAGCACGCTGGCTTTGCCCCCGCCAGTGACCTCGCGGTCGTGTACGGCGCCGGCGCTGGCGGCAACCTGGAAGCAGTTCAGGCCATCGGAGACCAAGGTCAGCGGCAGCACCGTATGGCGAGCGATGAAGTCGTCGATGGACTTGTTGGTGAACGGCCTGGGCGACAGGCACGCCAGATCAGGCTGACCGCCTTCGGTTGTCTGTACGGCTGCCACGAAGGGGATCTTGTTCTCCGAGCCCCGGCCGGCCTTGCCGCCGCTGCGCTCGCCGCCGAGGTAAGCGTCGTCGATCTCGACTCTGCCGGTGAGTTGTCGGTCGGCCTCGGCCAGCCGCATGCCCTCCAGGATCTTGTGCTTGATGAGCCAGGCGCTGCGGTAGCAGACGCCCAGATGCCGCTTGAGCTCCAGGGCCGAAACATTGGTCTTGGACTGGGTCAGCAACTGCATGGCCAGGAACCAACTCGTCAGCGGCAGCTTGCTGGACTCCAAGATCGTGCCGCTGAGCACGCTGCACTGGTACTGGCAGCCAGCGCACTGCCAGTAGCGCCTCCCCTGCCGCTGGAAGCTCGTGCGGGCTTGGCAGACCCCGCAGCGCGGGCACTCGAAACCGCGTGGCCAGCGCCTGGCGATCAGTGCCGCTTCGCAGAGCTCCTCGGTTCCATACAAGCTCAGGAACTCCCGCATCGACAGCCCAGGCTGAAACTGCACTCGGTTCATCGGCATGGCGCATCTCCTTGGTGGGTGCCGCCATCCTCGCGCCTCACTGGCTCACAGCGTGAGCCTGCTGAACTTCATCGCTAATCAGGCGCGTCCTTGGGCATGAATTCCGGCACTGCACCAGTGCCGCGCATGCGCGATTGCCCTTGGCGCGCCCAAGCTTGGGCCATCAAGGCCAAGCGATGCCGATCTGGGGCCGCCCGATTCCGGTGAGCCAGAGACACCCCGCCAGCGGGCGCGCACACACATGAATCGAAGCATGGATCCTCCCCCTTGTAGCGCTTGACCGCGGTACGCGCGGCGGTACCTCGGGCAGAGACTAACCATCTCGCCCTAGCGAAGAAAAGCTGGAATGTCTTACAGGTTGACATGGTTTCAGGAAATGTTGCCGTGCGTGTCACTGCTCGGGCCATCTTTCAGGGGCCCCCGGATGTCCCCGCGATGCACTCGACTAGGTTCAGCACCGACAACATGAGCATCTTCTCCGCTTCGGTCCTAATGCCAAGGACACCGCTGTTCTTGAACTTGAAGAAGACATCGGTTGGCAACTGCTTCTCGGGGTGGTGGACGTTGAGGTTGACCGCCGAGCCGAAGCGCTGGAGGAGCGTGACGGCGCCGCCGTGGCCTTCGTTGGCCTTGAGTCCGGCTAGGTCCAGCAATTGGCGCCTGACCACGCACTACACCACCTGCAGCACCCGCGTGACCAGCTCGGGCTGCGCGGCCAGCAACAATTGCAGCGCGATCGGCAGCGACAGCATCCACTGGTGCACCGGGACATGCGGGATGACGTGGCCGACCAAGTGCGCCGCGGTCTTCGACATCTGGCGCGCGCCAAGTGACGGGCAGAACCCACCGCGCACAACTGAACGCAAGCAGCCTGCCATGCCCGCACTCTCCGCAGGGGAGCCTCAGGCATAAAGCTGGCCGCGTGCTGCTGCACGAGGCGGCACAGCGTCGTCTGCTCAAGACCGTAGCGATCGCAGCGGACCGGGGCGCCATTGTGCGCCCGCTGGAGCTGCCGACCGCGGACGTCGGCTCCCCGGTCGCTCAGCTTGGGGGTCAGCTTTCCGGCGGTGAGTTCGCTCACCCGGCTGTCGCTGGCCGACCCTGAAGCGACATCCGCGGCCCTGAACTCGTCGCCCGAGAGCGGCCGGTCGGATCTGTACCGGGTCCCCTTTAGTTCACGCAGCGGGGGGCACACACAGGTAGGCGGCTACTGGTGCGGCGAACCATACCGATCGAAGTATTCTGGTATGGACAGGTCCTGCTGGTACTGCACCTCGTTCTGCGCCATGGTCAACCTTCTGTTCAAGTGGCCCCATCTTCGCAGCGCGGTGGCTCATAGCGTGAGCCACTACCTGGGTGGGATGAACCATCACCCCGAGTCGCTAGCATTCATCCGTGCTCTGGGCAGTTTGCAGGGCCGACCAATTGAGCGCGACAAGCCTCGTCCTTCAGGGCGGGGAGGATGTCAAGGACGGACATCGAAGAAGACGGAGTTCGAGTCGTAGGCGCCAATTACCGATCTCAGTCCCCTGCCGTCATCCACGTACATCACCCCAGGCGAGCCTCCCACGGTACCGCCGCACGTTACTCCAGGGGGAAGGGTCCACATCGCGCGTAACAGGTGCTGGCTGCCAATCGTCAGCGTTGCAAATAGCTCAGGGGTGAATGCTTGCCCGTTGAGGCTAATTTTCCAACTCGCCTGACAAGTATTGTTTTGCACACTGAATGTAACAACACGACGAGGAACTGGCGAAGAAATCGGCTGCCCAGGGCAACTCGCCTTCAAAATCCAAACCGTTGGCGCCGTCTGGTTTGCATCGACTTTAAATCGCACATTCCGGCCAGAGCCAGGGTTAAAGCTGAAGGTCTGAGAGGCATACCCTGAAACCACACCGGTTTCCAACAGCTTTACTCCTGTTTGCTCTTGAATAACGGTTAGAGCGTCGGGTACTCCAAAGGCTTCGAACTGCACTGAAACAACCCCTGCAGATGCGCCGAGATCCACCACCAAGCTCAGCCCCTCTGACTCTCCCGTCCTAGAAACTTGCGCCGGGCACATCGCTGGCGGTGGCACGGGATTGGGCGTGGCCGGCGGCGTGTTGGATGCGTCGGCCTCTGGTTTCGTGCCCAATACAAAGTCATTCACTGGACGCGTGTGCCCACATGCTTTGAGGGCACCTGTAGCTGTATTTTTAACAAAGCAAGTGGGGGTGTAAACTCCCGCTTGAAAGGAGAGCACATTGTATGGCTTAATATCTCTGCACAAAAAGTACCCAGAAACACCGATTCCAGGAGCTACTAATTTCGTGGCAAGCGTGCGCACCTTAAGGAGACTGGTGTTACCGCGGCCGGCGGCAGTCCTGGCCCATGCAGAATAGACTTTGCCCGTCACCACCGAATTCGCAGCACCTGGAGCCATACCAAACGCGACTTGCGGCTCTGTATACTCACCAATTGAGTTCTTGGTACTGAAGACGTCGGAGTCAAGGTAGCAACCTGGCAGGTCGCAATAATTGTAAAATGCCGCCCGCGAGCTAATGTACGCCGGTCCTTTGCCAGTTGCAGCGGCATCATCGTAGTTGTAGTGATATGTCTTGAACTCCATACCAAAGCCAGTAGCCAATATCCCAACCCCACCACGCGAAGCATCCCATGCAGTGGCGAAACCAACATACCGGCTGACCGAGTCAGCATCTGCGATCACGGCCATTACGGCTGGGTTGAATGTTTCGATAGCTGGCGAGACGTAGCCTGCAGAGAAACAGTTTACAGAGAGTTCGAACGCCTGAGCACGCGTATCGCCGTTTATCAAGCATAGCAATACTCCGACGACTGTAGAGGCAAAAGACGGTCGCATGGCGAGCCTTGTCATAGTATGGTTACCTACCTACCAGATTCAGAGGCATCATGCGCCTTCTAAGGGATGTTACTTCTGCCATGTGTATTGCGGTCTTGAGTTCTGTTCGGAATCTCGTAATTGATCGCAAGTCGCCGCTAAGCTCAACTCCGCAGTACGCATCCAAATCTTCATTAGACACCGGCGGAGGTCCTCGTCTATCTGAATCGCTGCGGGGCCCAATCGATCTGCTGCGTGGGAGACTCGAGGCCCGCGATTCCTCAGAAGATCCGGAGGCAGACGGCGGCGTCAGTTCTTCAATCAGAATTTGTTGACCTCGGGGGACAAGCGCAATCGCTGCCTTGTTGCCGGTTTCTCGCGCCTCCTTCATCTGAATCGCCAGTGGCCGGCTTGGATCGATGAAGAACGATAGGATGCCACCACCTCTTACACAGAGAAAGACGCCGCTCACTGTTGCGCCCGTCCGTGCCGCTAGATCGACAATCCGGGATGAGCCAATTGGTCTGTTGAGGGTGAGGAGCACCCGCTGATCGACTGCTAGTGCTCCTCCGGCTATTCCTAGTGCGGCGATACTTCTATCCGCATCTATCTTTCTCGCGGACTCGTACGCATCCGCTGAGTTTGCGGACTCTGGAAATACAACACCGAAACACCAGAGCACCACAAATGTGTACCTGGCAAAACTCGCAAACGTTGCCGTACCGATAAAGTGCCCAATGGATATCATGTGCGGCTCCCGCCAAAGCGCTCAAGTAGACCGTTGATCGAACTATAGTCCAATGTACTAGAAACAATAGCCTGGAGGAAATTGCGTTACTGACATTGCGGCCAGCATTTGGCGAAAGTTTTTGGCGAGCCTACCGCCACAGGAAGCGGCAATTGGTGACGGAACTTCATTGGCTGGAGTAGGTGACTGATAGCGCTCCAGTCTGTATACATCTTCATTTGGCGGAATTGCAACGAGAAATGATGTAGTATTCCGCTCAAACCAATCTATACTCGTTGTATTAATTTGAGTGCTGGCTATGATGCAATCTGGATGCGTCACTTGGTAGCCGGTTCGATTAACCGAACAGTTGGCGTCGTAGATTCTAAAGTACATTGCGTAATACTGTGTCGTCCCCGGAAAACCCGTGCATGGCAACCAGCCTTGAGTACAACTAAACATGTCCGGGGCGCCAGTAAAGCGAATGTCCCACACCATCTCCGCTCCAGATGGAAACATATTGCTTCCATCTGGACCTCTTGTCAAAGACTGTTCACTCAGAAACAGAGCCTGGTCCATTTGCCCGGTGCTCAGGTTTATCAATTCAATCTGATATGAAAACGGTATTAGATAGCCAGTCATGAAGTATAAGTCTTGTACAGACCCTGCTGTATCGATGGTCCAATAGGCATACGCTTGCCCATTATTCTTCAAACTGAGCCGGGTGAAATACGATACGCCATTCTGCTGCACGCCACTCAATGCGGTTGGCGACTGCATAACGGAAAACTGGGCGCTGGCTCTATCAAGAGGCGCGAACGTCCCAATAAGCGCGAACAACAAACTGCTGATCATCGTTCGTAACGGTGTCATATGGCTGGCTTAAGTTGCGGTCAAAGGTGGATCGCTTGGCGGCTGTTGAATGCCTGCGTGCAGGAGCATTGCCCGGGTTGTAGCACGCGTGTACGCCGGTCATCCACAGTTTTGTTGGGGGGGGCGCCGAAGTTCGACACTTTCGGCCCGGCATTTCGGCGGTTCCGCTTGGCGCGAAAAAAACTTAGAGCGCTTCTCGGTTGTGTCCCAGCGTCGACGAGACGAGCTGCCAGGAAGCTGCCCGTCACCTCCGTCCGCTGGCCGAGTCGAGCCAACGAAGGCTTCAGATTCGTCGCCTTAATCCGGTCGCTCGTAGGTGCTCCTTGGCAGGACTTGAGAGCGCGTCGGGAAGGACCGGTTGTGGCCGACCTCTGACGGCCGGTTCTCGGAAAGGCTCGCCCCGAAGCGGCCAGTCAGGATGAGTTCTTGAACGTCAGCAATGTGACGTCGAACTCGTCTGACCGAGTACCCGGCATCGGCCGTCGCCCACGGCCGGCCGCTCCAGGGGGCGCTAAGGTTCAGGGTGGCAGCCCTGTGGAAGCCGATGATCGAGAAAGGCGTCAGGCACCCTGGGGTTGCAGGCTTACGCGCCAGCTCTGCCGATCCAGCTGTTGGTCCATGTTAATGGCACGCTACTCTGGAGAGAGGCGCCCCGCGCGGGCCCTCGTGCTTGCGCAGAGGCCGGCGGGCCGTGCGCGGCGAAGTCGTCAAGCGGGAGTTCACTCCAACGGTGGCTCAGCTTTGCGGTGCCGACAGCTTAGGCGCTTAGTAGACGGTTTCGTCGTCCAAGGAGGTCAATGATGTCTGCTCCAAAAATCTGGCAGATCAGCAATACCATCCACGGCGAATACTTGGATTCCTCGCCCAAGAGAAGTGCAACAAGTAGGATTGCTGTCAAAGTTACGTTAGCCATCAAATGTAGACCAAAAACCCCACCATCGATCTCATCGATTTGTTGGGAGGTTGTCCATTGCAGAAGCTGACGTCCGGACACAAAGTATCTGTAAGCGCTTCTAGCCAGAGCGTCTATAAATAGGACCGCATATCTGTGAGCCAAAAGAAACGACATTACAACAAACGAGCCAACTCCAACAAGCCAATTCACAGTGCCTGACAGTGCCACAGGATAGCCTGCGATCAAGCGGGTAATCGACACAAAGAGCCCTTGCACGACTGGCGCCACTAAGACTGTGCTAGTAACCACGACAAAAGCAACTACGAAGTCATGAATTGCCGCTACGGTCCAGAAACATACAATGTGTGCCAATCCGGTGGCATGCCCCAAAACCCTCTCGATCAAGAAGAGACGACCTCCAAAGTGCAACTTAAGTCGCCCCATGCAGACTGCAAACAGATTCTGTATATCCCCTCGACACCATCGGTGAGCTCTCGCTAGGCTGGATCTGAATCTACAAGGTGAAATCTCGGTTACTACGGCCTCTGGAACGAAAGCACATCTTCCGATCTCTCCCTCCACAATGTCGTGACTAAGAATGCACTTTGCGGGAATGGCGTGGGATACGAAGCCTATGTATGTCTGGATATGTATCAAGCCCTTCCCGCCAAACACTCCTTCTCGCCACCCTATGTACCGATCGTCACCAAGCCATATTGACTGGCGAGCGCCAAGCAGGTAATCCCAAAATGAAATCGATGACGGCGAGATGCTCGCAGTTGCAGGGCAGGTCATCGCCACACCATGCAGTGCTTCCCTATTGCCCAAGACACGAATCGGTTGCGCCAACGGGTGCATCGCGGCCGCAACTAGCTCTCGGAGAGAGGCCGCACTAATCCAGCTGTCGTGATCTAGCACCATCATCCAGCGACGACGGCGGGCCCAGGATTTGTTTCCTGCAAGTGTGTGCCACGCCTCGTCCTGCTCGCCCCGGTCTATCTGCTCACAAAGCTGCACCAGCTTGCCGCGCTTCCTTTCCCACCCCCACCAACGCCGATTGCTGTCCTCAAAAACTCGATCTCTAAATAGAACTGTAGCATTACTGAATTGCTGGCAAACGACAGTGCACTCGTTGGTTAGCCTATCAAGGATAAGTCGTTCAACGGCGTCGAGCGCCTTTTGTTCGCTATCCGTGAAGTCGAGGGCCAGCATCACGCCCGTGCCATGTGCTTGGTGCTCGCTGCACAAGCGAGATAGCTTGCGCGCGATCCCGCTCACATCAATTCGCGGTCCAAGTACTATCGGAACGCATATCATGACTTCGGCAAGCTCTTTCTCAGCAGCCTGCTGACCCAGTCGCAACGTGCCGTGTCTCGGAATGTTAAGTGCTGCCATGCAATCAACAACCTCTTTGGCGCCCCTAGTGAGAAAGAGGAGCGCCACAATTGCTATGACGAGAAAACTACTGCCGATTGATGTTATCGGAGAGTAAGTCAGTTGCTGGGCACAGAAGCCGACTACCATTGCCAATAGCGATGCGGCTGCCCCACGGAAAAGGCCCCTAATGTCTCGAAATCTGAAGTGGACCGCCGGCAGCCCCATCGACGGCGACTGGATTAGGAAGTGGCCGACATGCTTCCTTCGTTCCTCTAGGCTAACACGAGTCTTGTGCAGTACATCAGCCATCGCGTCCGCATGACTGACACCCTCTTTCGAGGCAAGCTTAATCGCGGCTGCATGATATGCGGCCTTCGTGGAAACAGACAACATCCCGTACACCCGAGCTTCGTCTTGTCTGAGAAGCGCGTCCAGTTGCGTAGCGGAAATTAGTCTTTCGGCATTCGCGTTCTGTACGCGACGCAGGAACTCTTCAGTCGCGGGGCTGACGCCGATCTTGGAATCGATGACAGTTAGATAGCTAGCTAAAGGAAGGCGATTGATTTCAACGGCGGTGATCGCTGGATTCTTGCTGATTGCAGCTACCAGCGCATCTTCAATATCAAGTGTAGGGGTCTTCAGGTAGACCTCTAGCAGGCAGCGCAGAATTTCTGCCAGAGCGGCTCCTGGTGTGTCAACGCCGCGTGAGAATGCCTCTCGTGCGACATTAATTGTAGATGGTGCTGAGCCAAACACATGCTGAATACTTGCCCGAGCATGCAGATGGCCTCGAATTGAGCAAACTGATTTCCAAGCCCTCGATCTTGACGATCCGTTGAAGCTGCGATTTGAGTGCAAAGAAGTCCCTTCGCAGTCGTTTACAGCGGCAAACTGAGCGCTACCTTTGTCGACGCGACCGCCGTAAGTTACTCTACCTGCGGCGTCCGCAGCGCAGGAAAGTAAGGTGTGAAGCTGCTCTCACAGAGTGTGCGTCTTAGCTTCCTGCACCTTTGGAGATGTATCCTGCCAAATTGAAGGAAATCGTGGATTTCTAAGGCAGATTGAGCCATTCCCGCAGCGCATAGTGTAAAAGGTTAGGCGTCCGGTCATAGTGCCTTTTGAAGTCAGGTCAGAAACCCGAAAGCGGAGGGTCAACAATGACTGCTTCAAGATCTCACTTTCGTCTTGGTTTTGGTCAAGCAAATGGCGGACAGAGAGAACCGCCCCGGTCCCTATGCTGATATCCAACTCAAACACAAAAGGGCGGCCGTCCGCGACGGTCGCCGGCAATTCGACATTTGGGGGAAGCGGAGCAAGAACTCGCTCGCGCAACGTAAACTCGGAAACGTATATACCGCCGCCATTAGGAGGCTTGTCACAGCCGAGGAGGAAGTGAGCGCTCAGGAGGGAAGAGGCGACCAGTCGCCAGGCGAGCTTGTGGGTCGATACCGTCACTTCGGTGAACTACGCTTCGCATACGCGAAGACTAGCGTGCTACCGGTGTCGGCATCTGGCATTGTAAATGAGTCGATCCGACTGAATGCCTCCGTTGGCGCGATTGCCTTCAGTTTTTCAGAAAGTGATAGGAGATCCACGGGACTCCCCGGTGGCGCGACGAGCTGAATTTCGCAAAGCGTCGAGCGACAAGCAACGCTACGCACGGCGAATCCGCCACTCTGCACTAGCGCGACCAAGTTTCCCTGTAGTTGCAGTTCGATAACGTCAGCCCAGAACACATCCCTGGGTTGCACTTCCATGACCATGCGTGGATGCTGCTTGTCGTCCGAGTTGACGAACAGGTGTCGGACATTGCGGCCTATCTCTGGGAGGGGATGTTGACTCGTGTTTCCGGGCGACACCTCCAGGCCTACTGGTCGAGCCACTTCCGCCGTTGACGAACTCTGAGATTGCGCCATCTCAGTGGCCCCTGGCGCGACTGTGCGATCGGGTCGTGGAGTGGTGTGCAATCGTTCGGCAGCACGTGCCGCTGTCTGCTCACTCTGTGTGGGTGGGTTCGCAGTCCGAGCCCCCGGCAGGGCTAGCAGCGACGAGCTCACGCTCTTTACCGATTCGCTCTTCCGAACCGTGGCCCCATCAGACTCCCGTACGCCCAGTTGGGGGAATTGAAAGACGTAGGCGAATGCGGCCGCCAGTCCACACAGCACTCCAAAAAACAAGATAAGCCGATACCTAGTTGGTGCCACAGATTGCCTCAATATTTTGAATGGGGACTGCACCAAAGGAACGGGAATCAGTGGACTGGATAGGATTGTCCCCCAGCACATACGCCGTCGCTTCACCAGTTATTGACGAGATCCCTAAATGGTCGATGCGCTTTATAAGCATGGCATTACCTGCTTGAATCAGCGCTACATCACCCGCGCTTGGATGACGAGAAAACACGGCGAGAACGCCTGCTCTGATACAAAAAAGGAGTTGCCCATCACGCACCGTCGGCGCCATGGAGTTTTGGTGCACCCGCGCCACCCTAATTGAATGACCGACCACCAATCCAATCACCAGCACCCCTGCGGCAACCAAACACGTCGCATGCAGCCTACGCAGGAGGCGTTCCATCAATTATCACGATGTCATTGCTACTGTGGCCGAGGTCGCCAAGGAGACGCTTCGCCAAGGTTCCTGCATCTTGAACACGAATGATCGGTGCAGTAATCCCTTCATTCGCGGTGTCCGGCGCGCATGAGAAACCCTCAGCTCTATGCGCTATAGCTATACGCCTGTATTGCGAGATTTCCTCTATGTAGCGAGCTTGAATTTCCTGCAATGGAACATTGATAGATCCCGGCCAGCGCGATCTTTGAAACTCGGCCCTCTCTCGGATATCGAGAACCACATCCGCGACGGCACCATTCGGAGCGTCCACATGGTCCACCCTTAACGGAACTTGTCTGACCACGTTGTGGGGCGAACCGGCGCTGCGCGACACCAATTGAAGGAGTTCGGCTTGTTGACTCGGATTCAGGAGCCCAACCATTTTTCTGAAGACGCGCCCGTCGCGATCAAGAGCCAACACCGCCGGCGTTCCGTTTACACCTACTTGAGTGGGATCTGTGAATATCACCCGATCGGGATGAATAGATTGATCTGTGAGATAGCGAGCCGCCTTCGTGACATCCTTTGGCGGGAAGGCTGCAACGATGTCAAATGCGCGATCACTTATGTTCGTAGCAAGTAGTTTTTGGTAGAATGGCGTGCTCACTTTGCAGTATGGGCAGTCCGCTTGCAGAACCAATACTATTGAAGGTCGGCTACTTGCTGTTGGCTCCATTGTGGAGGCCGCCCTTTCGCCCGCGATAATTCTGTAACCTTGCGCGATAGTTATTCCGATAGCCAAGATCGAGACAACGTTTAGGCTCACCCTCAGTGTCCTAAGCAGCCGCTCCGATTTTGAGGCTAACCGCATTGATTGCCGTACAAGACGCAGTTATTACCATATGGCGAATAGTACGTGGAGCACGCGTCGTACCCGATCCAATTTGTTGTGCAGACCGATCCAAGCGCGCCATCCCAACGACAGATCCAGCAGGCTTCAGCCGATTCTGTAGCGGCGACAAAGCTCCCCCCTGCAATCGCACTAAGGAAGCACTGATTTATCAGGGCAGCCCGCAATGGTCTGCAGGCCTGCGTCCTGCGAGGATCTTGGCATGAAGCAGACGAGTTTTGCCAGTGCCGAGTACGCCGGCAAGAAGCGCCAGACGCGCCGGGAGCGCTTCCTGGCCGAGATGAACGCGGTGGTTCCGTGGAGCCGGTTGGAAGCGCTGATCGAGCCGCATTACCCCAGGAGCGGCAAGGTCGGTCGACCGCCAATTGGCGTGCCCCGCATGCTGCGCATGTACTTCCTGCAGCAGTGGTACACGCTGGCCGACGAGGCGCTGGAGGACGCGCTGTACGACAGCCAAGCCATGCGCGAGTTCATCGGCATCGACCTGGGCCGTGAGAACGTGCCCGACGCCACCACGCTGCTGAAGTTCCGCCGCCTGCTGGAGCAGCACGTTCTGACCTCCGCCATCCTGGCCGAGGTCAACGCGCACCTCACCGAGCGTGGTCTGCTGATGCGCCAGGGCACGGTGGTGGACGCCACCATCATCGCCGCGCCGAGTTCGACGAAGAACAGCGAAGGCAAGCGCGATCCTGAGATGCACCAGGCCAAGAAGGGCAACCAGTGGCACTTCGGCATGAAGATGCACTCGGGCGTGGATGCCGACTCCGGCCTGATCCACAGCGTGGTCTGTACGGCGGCCAACGAGGCCGATGTGGTGCACGCTCACGAACTGCTGCATGGCCAGGAGAGCCAGGTCCACGGTGACAGCGGCTACACCGGTGTGGGCAAGCGAGACGAGATCACCGACGCGCAGGCCGAAGGCCGGCTGCGCAAGGACATCGACTGGCGCATCGCCATGAAGCGCGGCCAGCTGCAAGCCATGCCCGAGGGCCCACGCAAGGCACTGTACGAGTGGTTCGAGCGGCGCAAGGCGCAGGTTCGGGCCATCGTCGAGCACCCGTTCCACGTCATCAAGAATCTGTTCGGCTACCGCAAGGTCAGCTACCGCGGCATCGCCAAGAACGAGGCTCGGGCGAAGGCCCAGGCGGCACTGGTGAACCTGTACATCGCCAGGCGCCGACTGTTGACCCAAGGGGTCGGTGCGTCTGCAGCATGAACGTAGGCCTGAAAGCGGTCTCGACGGGCCGCAAAAGGGGCTCACCGGCGCCACTTCTCCGATCTCGAGTCGCCATTAAAGCCCGCCGTCGGCCAAATGACGGTCACGAAGCGCGTTGATCAGCGCTTCCCTAAGCCCAAGAGCGCGAATAGCTGCTCGCATGAGCGAATTCGTTGTGTTAGTTGAATGACTCACGAACTCTCCTTGCATCCACTGAGTTCCGCGGATGTGCGGCGCAATCCACTGCCGCTGCTCATGTGCTACACCAGCTCGACAAGTCTCAGCGGTTATACCTCGACGACCGACGAAGGCTGCAAACGCTCGATCAATGTCTCCGGGATATGGGCCAACGCCTCAACGCCTTGAGCGCTGATCGGCCCCTTTGGACAAAATCATTGGTCTGATTGTCGAGAACAACTAGCCGCATTGATCGCCGTATACTTGACAGTTAGTTCCGACTGTCGAGTAGTATGTGACGCACCGACTGTATCCGATCCAATTGATTGTGCAGACCGAGCCGCTCCCGCCATCCCAAGCACAGATATAACAAGCGTCGGCCGAGCCTGTGGCAACGGCTACGCTCCCTCCAGCGATCGCGCTCAAACCGAGGGCACGTAATGCTGCACGAATGAGCGACTTTGAAGTGCTTGTTGGTTGACTCACGAATCCCCCCAGACGAGCGACCACGCTCAGTTACCGTGGTAACCTAGCCTTCTAGTGAGATCCGCGGAATTGGTAGAAACCCGAGGCTTTGGGTTCTCTGTCGTCGCACTGTTGGAGGCCTCGATGTCTGGGAGCAAGGCCGGGCGCAGCAGCAGCAGCAGCAGCAGCACGCGCAGCGGGATCGGCAGCGACAGCACCCACTGCGGCGCCGGCACATGCGGAATCACATGGTCAAACACGCGCGCTGCCGTATGCAGGACCGCCCTGAAGATCGCAGGGAAGGCCGTGCGGGTGGATTGGTGGCGTTTGAAGTTCCATCGCGCCGTGCAGCGCGAGGGGCGGCTTTGCGGAGAGCAGTTTTCTGCAGCGAATGTCGGGAGAGGGTCGATTGCTGGCCCACACGACCGACCACTGACCGGCAGCCTATCTTGTGGCCCTGGTTCTCCGAAGCGGCCCTGAGGTGACCGGCAGCTTTCCGCTGCATCGCCGACGCCCACGCAGTCTCGGCCATCGGCAGAGGGTTGGTTCCGGTCAGCCAGCTTGACGAACAGGCCGCCGTAGTCCGGCCATTTGCTCCGGCCCTATGCACGCCGGGACGCGAGTAGCGTCAGTTCGAAGCGAACTCGTCGCCCAAGATCGCTGCGATGTCCTGGCGCTCGCCCAGCAGCCTGACCACATCCAGGTGGTCTCCGCGTTCGAAGTAGCACCAGATCAGCGGGAACTTCGAGACCCGCCAGGTCCGAAGCCCTGGGATACCAAGGAGCTTTCCGAGCGTCGGCGAGCCGATCCCTGGATCGAGTTCGATCTGGTCAAGCGCGGCGTTGGTGGCGTTGGCCAGCTTCACCGCCACGCGGGTGCCGCCCCCCTTGCGGTAGTACCGAACCTCGCCCTGCTGGTCGCGCAGCGCCTGCGGGCGCAGAACCGCCGGCTTCAATCGATCTCGCCGCGAGCGATCGCCAGCAGTTCCTTCTCGTCCGCTTTGGTGCGACGCCGGCCTGGCCCGGATGCCAGCCCCTCTTCGATGAGATCGCGAAGCCTTTTCTTGGCCTGTTCCTCCTGGTCGCGCCGGACCAGGTCGCGGATGTACTCGCTCGTGTTGCCGTAGTTGCCAGCGGCGACCCGGTTGTCGATGTACTCCCGCATCGACTCGGGCAAGGCGAAACTCATGGTTTGGCGACTCATGGCGAGATCTTGGGTGGTTTGACAACGGTTGTCAACTTGCCTCGCTGACCGCGTGCCTGCTGGCCCGGGGATGCCGGCCCGTTCCTCGTCAGGAAGCCATCCGAGTTGCCTGGCCGGGTGCGCGCTGGATCAGCGCCGCAGCAAACTTCTCGACGCCGAATCTCATCGTGCCGCGGAAATTGATGTGCGAGAAGTGCGCCGGGCCGATGCGGCGCAGCCAGTCGTCCTCGACGGGGATACCGTCGCGCTTGAGCCTCTGGACCACCTCGTGCATCCGGGCCGTGTTCCAGGCCAGAACAATATTTGTTAGCAGGGCGTGCGAACCGGAGATCGCCTTCATTTCGTCGCGGCGCCTGCCACGCTCGGGCGCCACCTTGCCTGAGTACACGGCGCGCTGCAGCTGATGCACCGACTCACCCCGGTTCAGCAAGGTATGGATCTCGCGCCGGAAGTCCTCGATGCCGATGTAGTCGCACAGGAACACGGTTCGCAGCAGTCGGCCCAGGTGCTCCGCAGCCCGGTGCAGTGGATCCCCCTGAGCGGCTGACCCGAAGCGCTGCAACGCCAGCGTGGCGGAGACACGTCCCGAACGGATCGACGCCGCCAGGCGCAGCAATTCATCCCAGCCGCGTTCGATGGCGGCCAAAGACACGCGCCGGACGGTGACCACTTCCAATCCATCGGGGACGGTGAATCCACGAGGCAGGTAGAGCTTTCGTTCGGCCAGATCCCGCAGGCGGGGGCACAGATCAAAGCCCAGCAGCTTGGCGATGGCCATCGCCGGATTCGTGTAGCCGTGGGTGTCGACCGCCAGCAGCGAGATCCGAATCCTGTCTGCGGCGGTGTTGTACTGCTCGATGCCCTCGATGGCGACGCCGGCCTGGCGTTCGTTGAGCACGATGGGCTGGTCGTAGACGATGCCCCAGCGGTCGCGCACGTGGGTGTACAGGCCAGCGGCATAGGTACGCCTGCGCGGATCGACGCGCGCGTTCCACAAGTGGCGAGACACGTCCAGCGACATCATGTCGGCCGACGCCTTGTCGCCGTCACCCCACAGCGCCGCGATGGGAATCCGGCTCTGGAACTCGGCCACGCGCTCATTGGCGCGGCGCAGTCGGCCGCTGCCTTCCAGGGCGCGCATGGCCACAGTGACTTGAGTGGGTTCCAGGCCGGGAATCATCGACGCCACGCCCTTGGCATCTGCATCGGTGCCGTGTGCCAGCAACGCGCCGTACAGGGCCACGAGCTCGTTGGTGGACTGTGCGCGGTGGCCGAGCAGCGCTTCGCTGTACCCGGTGGCAGCGTCCACCTCCAGCAGCATGTCCGGGAACTGCACGCTGCCGATCAGGTTGTAGATGGTTTCGCGCGTGCGCACCGGCTCGGCCTGATCCGGCAGTGCCGTGATCGCAGGCAGATGGAGCATGCCGTCGGCGCCGATCTCGATCTTGCCGCGCCGATGGGCCTCTGCCACCGCCGACATGCCCGCCATCAGGTTCGCCAGCAAGGGCTCCAGGAAGTCGGCCGCCGACTTGGGCATGCCCAGCAACTCGGCCTGTTCGTCCCGCTGCACGGCCCAGTCCGCGAGCGGGATGAGCATCTGGTCTCGCTCCCGAAAACTCAGCGAGTGGTCAAGCCAGACGCTGCCTCGGCGCAGGCTCTTTCGCAGCGACATCATCGTGCAGGCCTCGTACGCCCGAAACCCTGAGCGAGGGTCCAGATCGCGGACCAGGCCGTGCCAGGCTGCGCCTACATCAGGTAGCGGCACGCCCTCCTTCAGCTCGGTCACACCCTGGCGCTGCAGATCCGTCCAGGACTTCCATTGTTCGAAGCCCGGATCGCCAGAGCGGCCACCGAAGTCCAGATCTTTCAGCGCTCCCAGGCAAGCGCGCACGCGCTGGCTGTCTTCCGCCAAAGCCTTGCGAACCAGTGACACAAAGCTGCCACTGGCAGCTTCGCCGAGCTCGGCGAGCAGGTCCCTAGCCTCCAGGACTCGCGCCTGCCAAGTCTGGGATTCGTCGTGCAGGACGGATCGTGCCTTGGCCACCTGCTGGATCAGGCCTGTTGTGCCCCGGACACGGTTTGACTGGGCCTTATCCGCCGCCTCGCGGAACAGCTGCTGGCTGCGCCGGCTGGTCTGCAAGAGGGCGACGTCGGTAAGTTCGAGCAGGGTCACCCGCAGGAAGCAGACCAACTCGATCAGCTGGCGCGATGGCTTGATCTCTCGCGTCTTCACAGGGCGCCTGGCCTGGACCTGACGGGCATAGGCCTGCTGCTTGGCCAACGACACGGCGCTCAGATTCCAGTCGTGCGCACCGAGCTCCTTGAGGTAGCGGACCTTGTCGACGGTTTCGGTAAGAGTGCTGGGGCCGTGACGCTTCGACGGGGTCTTCAGCCACTCCAGGTGCGTCGTGTCGGTGTCCGGCCGAGCGCTGTATGCGGCGTCGACAACTTTCTGGGCCGCTGCCGGCGGCACGGCAGCATTGACCGCGCCGAGGATCTTCGCCTCCACCGCTGCAAATGCGTCACGAGCCCAATCCTGCAGGCGGCGCGCTCCTGGGATCAGGATGCGCCGCGTGAACAGCCAGTGGCTGGCCGACTGGACCAGGTCATCGGCGTGGGACACCTCGGCTCCTTGGGCCAGCAGGGCCGCGGTCAGTGCGGCTTCGTCGTCGACTTCAAGTTCGCGCAGGCCCAGGTGGGTCTTGGCCCAGAGCTGGTGCTTGGAAAGGGTCTGCCGGCGCTTATAGATCGACCGCAGGCTGGCGATGGACGGCGGTGAGACGGCCAGGACCTGGGCGGTGTGCCGCAGGAGATTTCGAGGCAGCATGTTGAAACCGTCGAGCGGTCGACCGGCAACGCGCATGAACATGAGCATCAGCCCGGCGGGCAGGCGGTGGTCGCTGCGGAACTGCTCCCGGATGGCCGCCACGTCCGCTGACGTGAGCGTAAAGAACTGCTCCCGGTCGAACTCACTCAGGCGAGGCGGCAAGGCCTCCTGGCCGACGAAGCGCAGGGCGAAGGCGGGCATGGCAGTGGGCAGCGGCAGATGGGCGGTCAATGTACCGCCACAGCCGCCGCCAAGGCAGTCGGGCGCTCATCTTGCGGGGGTGGCGACCGCCGGGAACCCGCATGGATACTGGGCTTCAAGCCAAAGCGCACCAATCTGCACGAAAAGTACGACTACCCCGAGACCAGCGGTGCGGGATCTTCTGCCGGCATCTTCTCGATGTGCACGACGATGCGAAAGTGGCTGTCGCGCGGGAACTCCAATGCCCAGCTCTCCAGGAACTCCTCCGCGTCCCTGTCCAGATCGCGGTGATGGAAGGGCGTCGGATCCATCGAGTTGAACAGTTCCGCGAGTTCGGCGATGCGTAGCTCGATCTGGTGGACCGTCGGATGGCCTTTGGTCATGCCAACTTCCTCGATCTCGACAGGGCAGCGAGATGTCGTCGAGCTGAAACCGGACCGCTCGTTGGCAAGTGAAGCGGACACGTGCCGACATGCCCGCGGACCGTGCGCGGCCACCCACCTAACGGCCCCCAGCCGCGCGCAGGCTGACGATGATCAGTCACCTGCCGGTCCCGACAACTGGTGGTGCGTGCTTGACGACCGTGACCGGCACCATGGACGCATGCAACACCGCCTGCGACACAGAGCCCAGCAATGCACTGCGCACGACCCCCAGGCCCCGGGCACCCACGATGATGCCCTCGCAGCCATGGCGGCCGGCTAGTTCGATCAGTGCCTGCGCGGGATCTCCCGATGCGATCTCTCGCTCGAAGGGCACTCCTGCCGCCCGCAAGAGCGCTTCGGCGCCGTCAAGGGCACGGTTGCCGACGGCCCCGCTGACGCGCTCCAGGACCTCCGCACTGGGTGGGAGCACCATCTCGTAGAGGAAAGTCGGTTCCTGCACCGTGGCCAGAACCAAGTCCGCCTTCAGACCGGCATCGATCAAGCGCAGCGCATGACGAACCGCATCGAGCGCCAGATCCGAACCGTCTACAGCCACCAGCAACTTCATGGATCACCTCCTGTACGAATCGACAAGACCGTGCAACGCCAACCAAATGCATCTGTCCGATGTGCTGTCCGTTGCCCGGGTCGACGACAGTCAACGCTTGATGCCATCAACGGATGAGCAGCACGGGCGTCGAGCAGAGCGCGATCACCTTGGTCGCCACGGAGCCCAGAACGAGCCCGCCTACGGCGCCATGGCCGTGTGAGCCCAGGATCAGCAAGTCGAACTTGCCTCGCTCAGCCAGTTTGGCAATGTTCTCGGCCGGGGCGCCGATGCGGTGGACGAAGTTCGCGTCAATGCCATGCATCGCAAAGAAGGCGCGCGTCGGCCCGATCACGGCCTCGGCGTCTTCTTCATAGTACTTCCGGACCTGGGCCCCGCCCACGAACGCAGCGGCCCGGTGCGGTACCGCCAGAACGCAGTGAATCACGGTGTACTGGTGCCGTGATCCCAGCCACTCGTCGTGTGCGGCGATGTACGCCAGCATGCGCTTGGTGTAAGCGCTGCCGTCGGCAGCGATCAGAATCTTCATGGACTGATCTCCTTACCCATCGATTGTCGGCGGTCTGCACGCAATACCGCCGAACGGCCATTGCGCCAAGTCATCGTGGCGCTTGTTGGCAACCGAGCCGCCTCGCGTTCAGCTGAGTCCCGCTCTTGTCCCCTCGCGCGAGCCTCGCTCAGCGGCCTCCTTCTCCGCACCGCGATGGCAGGCGACACAGTTCGCCCTAGACGGACAGCGGGCGCGAACTCTGCGAGCGACCGCTTCCAGGCGGGCGGCCCAAGTCTCTGTGGGCCTGCAATGGGTCGAACTGCGACCGTGACCGTCGCCTAACTGGCGCGTGACCTCGGCGGCTGATCGTGAACGTCAGCTTCGTCGCCTGCCGACCTCACCGTGTCGGCCAATTCCAGTCTGTCGCGAAGGGCTGCTTGGATGCAACTCATCGGCTCGGCGTCACCTTGAGCAACCTGGCCGCGACCTGTAAACGGGCTGGAACCCGTCACCGCGCCGTCTTCGAGCCCAGGAAATGCCTGGCCTGCCGTAGCTGCCGGAAACGTCGCACGCGCACATTGCCACCCCGCTCCCCGGCCTGCGCATCGTGGGTGGGCAGGATCACAGCCAAGTCGTCACGATGCGCGTCGTGCCGGCCATCTGAATTGCACTGTGCCGCCACATCGGCGCGTCGTTCAGCAGGCCCGAGGGTGAGGCGGGCGCGGCGCGTCGTCCAGCGTGCTGACTGGCACCCAGCGCCATGACCTTCAGCGTGCTGCCCGCAAGCTCATCGCGACCCCACATCCCGGCCGTCCCGGCAGCGCTGGCAGCAGCAGCAAGCGGCCATCGTGGGCGCGTGCCACCAGGTCGGCGAGCATCAGCCCCAAGCCGGTGAGGCTGTCGTAGGCCTGGCAGTCCAGCGCAGCCTGCAGGCGCGATCTTTCGGTGTCGGCCATGCCGCTGCCGTTGTCGCGCAGCAGGATCCGCGGCAGCCTGCCCTCTTCTATAGCCACGGTGACCTCCACGACCGTGGCGCCGTGGCGCTGCGCGTTGTCGAGCAGGTTCATCAGAGCCGCTGCCAGCAGGTCGGGGTCGGCACTGACGCTTGCATCGGCCTCGATTTGAAGGTCCAACTCAGCGAAGGGCAGCTGGGACACCAGATCGTCGAGGTTGACGGTCTGGCGCTGCGCTTCGCCGCCGGTGCGGAACATGGTCAGGAGCGCGCTCACCACGCGACGCAGACGGTCGGCGGCGTCGCGCGCGCGTTGCAGCTGGGCGCGTTCGTCAGGCCTGGCGCGCCGCTGTGCCACGGCCAGGTTAGCGGCCATGGTGGCCAGCGGCGTGCGCAGGGCATGCGCCGCGTGCGCCACAAAGGCGCGCTCCGTGACCACGCGGCGTGCCAGGCGTCCGCCGAGTTCGGTGATGGCGCGGTGCATGGGCACCAGCTCGGCGCGCGTGGCGCGGACCAGCGTCGAACCCGGCTTCAGCGGGTCGAATTCCTTCACCGCGGAAGACAACTCGATGATCGGACGCAGTTCTCGCCGCACGCGCACCCGCATCCAGCAGGCACCCAGCAGGCCCACGAACAGCGCTGCGGGCACGATCACCTGGATCGCGTCCATACGCGCCGCACGCCGCTCTTCACCTCGCTGCGCCACGTAGAGCACGCGGCCCTGACCGTCCAGGGGCAGGCCGAAAACGCGCCAGTCCTTTCCCTGGTTGGCGAAGCCGGCCACCCGCCCGGTGTGGAGCGGGCCCGCGGGAGCTTGGTAGGAACGGAACAACACTTCGTCGCGCGCGCCGACCACTTGCCACACCACGCGCTCCTGGTGTGGCGGCGCGGGCAGGGAGCCACCGGCCAGCGGCAGCTGGTTCGGACTGTAGGCCAGCACGCCTTGCAGCACTTCGGCCGATTCGTGCAACGCACTGTCCAGCAGGTCGTCGACCGCATAGTTCACGACCACGCCGACCGTCGCGGCCACTGCCAGGCCCCAGGCAAAGGAAACGCCGACCACGGTCAACGACAGCCGGCGATGGATGGACGGCAGGTCATTCATGTCGGAATCCGGTAGCCCAGCCCGCGCACGGTCTCGATGAAGCGCCGACCCAGCTTGCGGCGCAGATTGGAGATGTGCACTTCCAGCGCGTTGCTGGCCACATCGCTTTCGAAGCCCTGCACGAGCAACTCGAGGTCGCGCTTGTTGACCAGGCGGCCCGACCGCAGGGCCAGCGCCTCCACCAGAGCCCACTCGCGCGCCGTCAGCTTGGCGTGAACTCCGCTGACATGTGCCGTTCGAGCAAGCAGGTCGACCTCGACCTCGCCGAACGCCAGCCGCACGCGGCCCGAGCCACTGGCGCGGCGAGCGATCGCGCGCAGGCGCGCGCTCAGTTCCTCGGGTTCGAAGGGCTTGACCATGTAGTCGTCGGCGCCCGCATCCAGGCCGCGCACACGGTCGTCCAGCAGGTCGCGTGCGGTCAGCACCAGCACGGGTGTGTGGTCGTTCTGGTGCCTTAGCGCACGCACCCAGTCCAGTCCTGAACCGTCGGGCAGTTGCCAGTCCACCAGCAGCGCGTCGAAGGGCTCGTTGCGCAGGCCGCTGACTTCGTCGAGGCAGCGGCACCACTCCACCACGTGACCATCGGCCTGGAGATATTCGCGCAAGCCGGCCCCCAGGCCGGCGTCGTCTTCGATGAGCAGAAGTCGCACCAGCGAGCCCAGTTTGATGAGCCCTGAAAGTAGCACCTGCATGCTTGCGTTTCGTTAACGTTCTCTTCAGGTTTGAACGCAAAGGTGTGCCCGGAGGTGGCGACCCCGACGCAGGCGCGGCTCTCGAAGCCCGCTGCCAAGCTCGACCCTCACCGCCGGAGCGAGCCCGCTCCGCCATCCCGCTCAGCGCTTCGCGCAGCGCAGGTGGAGGCTGCGTTCGCGATCCTCTTCGCGCCGGTCCGGCGTCGCTGCGCGGGTCGCGGTGATCCCGGTCGGCACGGTGTTGGCCGGGTCTGCGCTCTCGACCACGGAACCCATCGACCCTGGCGCGTCCACCCCTCGGCACTTCAGGTATGTAACCTTAGCCCTTGGGCGCGGATGGAATTGATATAGCGCAAATCTGTCACGGTTTCCAAGGAGCCCAATGGCCCCGAAGCGCAGGCAGCCCGCTCAAGCGCCATAGCAAGGTAGTTCGCTACCACCCAGGAGAAAATCATGAATGTCCGGTTCGCTCGTTTGCTTGGTCACTGTCTTGGTGCCACCCTCCTGATGTGGGGTGCAGGCGCGGCTTCTGCGGCGACCATCACGGGCTCGGCGCACGACTTCAGTGGTCAGGGCTGGTCGGGTGGCCAGATATGCCTGCCCTGCCACACGCCCCACAAGGCCAATACGACGGTAGCGGACGCGCCGTTGTGGAACCACGCGCTATCTACTGCCGTGTACACGCTGTACAGCAGCCCGACACTGAACGCGACGATGGCACAGCCGGGCGGCGGCTCGAAGCTGTGCTTGTCATGCCACGACGGCACCGTCGCCATCAACAGCTTTGGCGGCACCACGGGCACGAGCTTCATCGGCGCAGGCGACAAGATCGGGCCCGATCTGCGTGGCGAACACCCGATCGGGTTCACCTATGACGCCGCACTGGCGACCAGCGACGGCGCGCTGAAGAACCCGGTAACTGCCACGGTGACGATCGGCTCCGGCACGCAGACCAAGACAGGCACCATCGCTGCGACGGTCCTCTACGGCAACAAGCTCGAGTGTGCTTCGTGCCACGACGTGCACAACACCTTCACCAATGGCGGCAAGCTGCTCAAGGTGGCCTCCGCCGGCAGCGCGATCTGCATTGCCTGCCATTCGAAGTGATCTGAAGCGGGGCAGCCTGCGCGGCGCTGGTCTTGCCGCCCGCAGGCTGCGGCCGCGCGGCGCGCCGGCGGCCCCACGGAATGAGATCGGGTAGTTATGAAGTGCGATTCGTTCTGGCAGCCCTGGGTTCGCTGTGTCTCGTTGGCCGCATGTGCGGCGGTGGTCGCGGCATGCGCCGGGCCGCCGCTCGACAAGCCTGCAGGGCCGGCCGCCGGTGGGCCGGCCTTCTACCCCGAGGCGCCGGCTGCGCCGCGCATCCAGCACCTGGTCACGCTGAGTTCTGAGCGCGACCTCGGCCCGCCGCGCAGCGGTCTGGCGGAATTCGTGGCGGGCAAGGACGTCAAGGGCTACAGGCTCGCGCAGCCCTATGGGGCGGCTCTTCACGAGGGCAAGCTCTTCGTCGCCGACACCGGTGCGCCGGGGCTGGCGATCTTCGACCTGGCCGGCCGCCGGCTGGCACTGCAGTCGGGGGCGGGCGGCGGGCGTATGCTGCGGCCGATCAACGTGACGATCGACAGCGACGGCACGCGCTACGTTGCCGACGCGGGCGTGAACCGCGTTCTGGTGTACGACCGCGACGACCGCTTCGTGCGTTCGCTGGGCACCGAAGGCCAGTTCAGGCCGACGGACATTGCGATCGCCGGCAACCGCCTGTATGTGGTCGACATCCTGAACCACCAGGTTCAGGTGCTCGACAAGCGCAGCGGCGCCCTCTTGTTCAAGTTCGGCAAGGGTGGATCGGGCAAGGGCGAGCTCTTCCAGCCGACCAACATTGCCATCGGGCCCGATGGCGATGTGTACGTTGCCGAGACGGGCAACTTCCGCGTTCAGCGTTTCAGTGCCGATGGCCTGCACCGGCGTTTCTACGGCGAGCAGGGCAACGTGCCCGGCACCTTCGCGCGGCCCAAGGGCCTGGCCGTCGACCGCAGCGGTCGCATCTACGTGGGCGATGCCGCCATACAGAACGTGCAGATCTTCGAGGGCGATGGCCGCCTGCTGATGGACTTCGGCCGCCCGCTGAAAGATCTGGAGGGGCTGAACCTGCCGGCTGCCGTGCGGCTGGACTACGACAACATCGCGCAATTCGTCCGCTACGCCGACCCCAACTTTGCCATCGAGTACCTGGTGCTCGTCGTCAGCCAGTTCGGGCCCAACAAGGTCGACGTCTTTGCATTCGGCCGCCTGAGCGGTGTCAACTACGACGGCAGCCCGGCTGCGGCGGGCAAGGCCGCGGTCCCTTGACGCGCATGGCCGTCGTCGCCGGCACCCGCCGTGGCCTGTGACGCACCCCCACGCCGGGCGGTGCTGCCACGGGCCGCGCGGCGGCTGTGCCGCGGTGCGTCCCGGTGCGCCGTCGCGTTGGGCCTCGCTGCGGCCTTCGGCGAGTGCCTGGCCCTGGACGACGAGTTCGCCACCGTGCGCATCACCGAGGTCACAGGCGCGTTGACGCTAAAGCAACTGAGTGACCGCACCGAGACCCGCTCGAGCGCAGCAGAGCCTTCATCGGCACAGTCCGACCGCAGCAGCACCCTGGTGGCGTCGGTGGCGGCGCGTGGGTTTGTCTACCACCCCAACTTGGTAAGCCTTGAAGGAGGCTTCGGCTTGATCGGCCAGCGCAGCCGCTTCAGCAGCAACGCCGTCGGTGTGTTCGGCGATACACGCGCCAGTGAAAGCCTCTATGACCTGTCGGCGCGGGTCACCGTGCTGCGCGACAAGCCCTACACCGGCAGCATCTACTACGAGCACCTCAACCCCTCGGTCAGCGTCGGCCCTGCGCTCGTGATCGTCCAGGAGACGACGCGCCAGGGTGTGCAGCTGGCGCTGCTCGAACCTTTCACCCCGGTGCCCATGAGCTTCGACGCCGAACGCCTGGACGCCACGGGTCGCGGTAGCGGTCGTGTCGTCGACGAGCATGCCGAGCGCTACAGCCTGACGGCCAACCGGGCGCTCGGGCGCCTGGGCAGCACGCGGCTGCGGGTGGACAACTCACGACTGGACTCGCAGAGCGGCAGCGTGGGGCTGCCGATCTCGCGCACCGCCAGCAAGACGCTGACCGCGGGGCTGGACACGCGCCTGCAGTTCGGCGAAGACAAGCGTTACGCGCTGACCAACCTCATCACCTACAACACGCTGAGCTACAGCCTGGGCACCGAGCCACCGGCCGACCGGCGCGACCTGCGCGGCTACCTCGACCTGCGCGCGCGTCACTCGCCGCAGCTGCAGTCCTTCGCCACCGTCGACCTGATGAACGCCGATCAGGGGGCGCGGCGCAGCCACAACCGAGCGGGCTTCGGCGGCGCCACGTGGACACCCATGGCCGACTTCGTGTCCACCTTCGAGCTGCGCTCGGAGTCCCTCGACACCACCGACTACGCCACCTCGTCGCGCAGTGCGCTGGCGTCGGCCAGCATCCAGCGGAACTGGGCCGGGGGCCGGGTCCAGGCCGCCTATGCCGTGCGCCATGACGCGCGCTCGCAGCAGGCCACGAGCCTGTCGACGCCGGTCATCGGCGAGCCGCACGTGCTGGCCGGATCGACGGCGGTGGCGCTGGACCGCAGCCGTGTCGTCGCCGGCAGCCTGCAGGTGGCCAACGCCGCGCGCACGCAGCTGTACGTCGAGGGGCGCGACTACCAGGTCACGGTGCTCGGCGTGCAGACGCGGCTGGAGCGTGTCCTGACCGGCGACATCGTCGACGGGCAGACCGTGCTGGCCGACTACGCCGTCGAGACCGGGGGCAGCTTCGACTCGACGCAGCTCGACCAGTCGCTGAGCCTGTTCTGGTCGTGGGGCAACCGCTTCAGTCTCAGCGCGCGCTGGGTGGACTCGGCGCCGCGCGTGACCGCCGGCCTGCCGCTGCTGACCCTGAACACGGTACGCAGCCGCACGCTGCGCGCCCAGGCCGACCTGCCGGTGGCCGGCCTGTGGTCCGCCGGCGGCAGCCTCGAGCACGAGAGCCGCTACGAGACGATCCTGCCCTTCCAGCGCACGGCGGCCGACGCCTACCTTCAGTGGGAGGAAGCGCTGTTCGGCCAGGGCGGCATCCGCGTCGGCGTGCACCGCCAGCGTGTGGCCTACGATGACGCGCTGCAGGACGTCGACCTCGTCGGCTACGACCTGCGCTACCGCGTGTTCACGGTCGACGGCATCGACGTCCAGGCCGACTGGACGTCGGAGACCGACACCGGGCGCGGCGTGACGCGGCGGCGCGACTTTGCATCCCTGCGCGGCCGCTGGCGCGTGCGGCAACTGCTGATGACGCTGTCGCTCACCCGCGTGCACGAAGCGCAGGACAAGCTGCAAACTACCCGCACGGTCGGCCAGTGGCTTCTGCAAAGGGACTTTTGAACATGCACCCGCGCCAGCCCGTCTCCGTCCCGCTGCTGTTGCTGCTGCTGCTGTCGGCCTGCGTGTCGGGGCCCGTGGCGCCGCCGCCGGGCCCGCCGCTGGTCTGGCCCGCCGCGCCGGAAGCGCCGCGTGTGCAGTTCGTGCGCACGATCGCGCGGGCCGAGGACCTCGACATCCGCAAGGGCCTGATGCAGCGCCTGGGTGAGCTGCTGTTCGGCGCTGACGACCAGCGCCTGGTGCGGCCGATGGCCGTGGTCGAGGCGGGCGGCGTGCTGTTTGTCGCCGACCCCGGCGTCCGCGGCGTGCACCGCTTCGACCGCGAGGGCGGCCACTACGGGATCGTGCGCC
The DNA here is from genome assembly GCA_947084805.1 of uncultured beta proteobacterium. Classification (GTDB taxonomy): domain Bacteria; phylum Pseudomonadota; class Gammaproteobacteria; order Burkholderiales; family Burkholderiaceae_C; genus Rubrivivax. The sequence goes on from CAMTUD010000096.1 coordinate 68,091, forward strand.
GGGCCGACGGGCTGGCCCTGCCTTCACCCGTCGGGCTGGCACGTGGCGGTGGCGGCGAGGTCTACGTGGCCGACTCGTCGCTGCGCAAGGTGTTCGTCCTGGCGCCCGGTGCCAGTGCCGTTGCCGAGCTGCCTCTGCAGGCCGAGTTGCGGCAGCCCACCGGGCTGGCCTTCGACAGCTCCAGCGGCCGTCTGTTCGTGGCCGACACCGCTGCCCACCAGGTGCTGGTGTTCGAGCGCGACGGGCGCCTGGCCGCCAGGCTGGGTCGCCGCGGCGAGGGCGACGGCGAGTTCAATTTCCCGACCCTGCTCTGGCGCGATGCCGCCGGCCTGCTGTATGTCACGGACGCTCTGAACTTCCGCGTCCAGGTGTTCGATGCTGCGGGCCGCTTCGTGTCGCAGTTCGGCCGCCTGGGCAACGGCAGCGGCGACCTGGCGCGCCACAAGGGCGTGGCCACTGACAGCCGCGGCCACATCTATGTCGTCGACGGCCTGCTGCATGCCCTGCAGATCTTCGACGGCCGGGGCCGCCTGCTGCTGGGCTTGGGCGCCCAGGGCAGCGAACCCGGTGAGTTCTGGCTGCCCGCCGGCATCTTCATTACGGCCGACGACACGATCTACGTGGCCGATGCCTACAACCGGCGCGTGCAGGTCTTCCGCTACGTCGGGGGCGCGACATGAGCGGCGGGCGCTTCCTAGCGGCTGTGCTGGCGGCCCTTATGCTGACGCTCGCCGGCGCCACGCGCGCCGACGTCGCCACCACCAAGCACAACCTGTCCGTTTCCGGGCCGGGGGGTGTGAAGGCCGCCACCGAGACGCAGATCTGCCTGTTCTGCCATCTGCCGCACAACGCGTCGCCCGCCGCGGCGCTGTGGAGCCGGCGCACGTCGGCGGCGATCTACACGCCCTACACCAGCACCACGGCGCGGGGCGGCATGGGGCAGCCCAACGGCGCGTCCCTGCTGTGCCTGAGCTGCCACGACGGCACCATCGCCCTGGGCGAGCTGATCAACAGCGCCACGCCCGTGACCATGGCCGGCGGCGTGACCACCATGCCTGTCGGCGCCGGCCGCTTGGGCACTGACCTGGGCGACGACCACCCCGTGTCGTTCGCCTACACCGCCGCGCTGGCCACGCAGCGCGGCAACGAACTGGTCAACCCGGCCACCTTGACCGGCCGCGTCAAGCTCGACGCCGCAGGCCGCATGCAGTGCACGAGCTGCCACGACGCGCACGACAACACCAACGGCAAGTTCCTGGTCCAGCCCAACACCGCGTCGGCGCTGTGCACCACCTGCCATGCCAAGCCGGGCTGGGCGGCCGGCACCCACGCCACCTCCACCAAGACGTGGAACGGCGTCGGCACCAGCCCCTGGCCCACCACCAGCGGCACGACGGTGGCCGCCAACGCCTGCGAGAACTGCCACCAGTCGCACAGCGCACCGGGGCGCAGGTTCCTGCAGCACTCGGCCACCGAAGAGAACGTCTGCTACAGCTGCCACAACGGCAACGTGGCCGCCAAGAACATCCAGTCCGAGTTCGCCAAGCTGTCACGCCACAGTGTTGCCAGCACCACCGGCACGCACGACCCGGCCGAGCCGGCGATCGTCGCGACCATGCATGTGGAATGCGTCGACTGCCACAACCCGCATGCCACGAAGGCCGCCGCCGGCAGCCCGGCCGGTGCCCTGACGGGTGTGCGCGGCGTCAACATCGCGGGTGCCGCGGTGGCCAGCGTGGCCTACGAGTACGAGGTCTGCTTCAGATGCCATGCCGACAGCAGCACGCGAACGCCGGCGCCGGCGGTGACGCGGCAGATCGCCCAGGGGAACCTCCGGCTCAAGTTCCTGACCACCAATGCCTCGTTCCATGCCGTGGCCGGGCCGGGCCGCGCCACCAGCGTGCCGAGCCTGCTCACGCCGTGGACGGTCTCGAGCCGACTGAAGTGCTCGGACTGCCACAACAACAACGCCGGCCCGGGCGCCGCGGGCACGGGCCCGAACGGCCCGCACGGGTCTACCTTCCGCCCGCTGCTGGAGCGTCAGTACGTGACCACCGACAACACGGCCTACTCGACGGCCAACTATGCGCTGTGCTTCAAGTGCCACAGCAGCACCAGCATCATGGCCGACACGAGTTTCGGCGAGCACAACAAGCACATCTCAGGCGAGCGCACGCCTTGCAGCGTCTGCCACGACCCGCACGGCGTGCCGGCACCGGGCACGACGACGAGCAACAGCAGCCTCATCAACTTCAACACCAGCGTCGTGACGCCGTCGTCCAGCGGTGTGCTGCGCTTCGATTCACTGGGCACCAACCGTGGCCGCTGCTACCTCAGCTGCCACGGCAAGAACCACAACCCCCTGAGCTACTGAGCGTCGACGTGCCTGCAACCCACCCCACTTTGCCGAACCCGGCCTCCACACCATGAAGCAACAGCTTGCGGTCTGGCTGCTGGCGCTGCCGGCCCTCTGGTTCGGCCTCTGCGGACCAGCCCTCGCTGCGCCGGAAGATGCCGTCTGCCTGCCCTGCCACAAGGAATACGCCGCCGACGTGGCGGCCATCGTCGCAGCGCCGTTCGGTTGCGCGAAGTGCCATGCGCCGGGCGACACGGCCGCCGTGCCGCACAAGAACATCGGCTTCTTCAAGGGGGGGCGCGTATCGCGGGTGTCGAAGACCTGCCTGACCTGCCACGACAAACCTGCCTTCACGAAGAACAAACATGGCGGACAAGGTGCCGGCTGCACGGGCTGTCACAACGCGCATGGTGCCAAGCATGGCGCGCTGGTGACCCCGCAGACCACCACGCTGTGCTACACCTGCCACGAAAAGGCCGAGTTCACGTCCACGCATGTGCACGACCCGGTGGCCGAGGGCAGCTGCACCGATTGCCACGCAGTTCACGCCACCGAGCACGCCTACCTGCTGGCGGAAGAGCCCACCAAGGTGTGCATGGACTGCCACAAGAAGGTCTTGCGCAAGCCCCACGCCACGATCGACTTCAGCGGCAAGGGCCACCCCGTGGGCGGCGAAAAGCCGGGGTTGATGAACCCGGCGCGCCCCAAGGAGCCGTTCTACTGCGGCTCGTGCCACGACCCGCACATGTCCAAGCAGGCCAAGCTCATGCGTTTCGACCTGCGCACGCCGATGGGCTTCTGCCAGGAGTGCCACAAGATGTGAGGCGCCCCTCCGGGCTGGTCGCTCAGCGGCCGGCCACCCTGACGCGTTCGTTGTCGTAGCTGACTCCGCACGCCGGGTGGGTGCCGCACAGCACGGACTTCAGCAGCTGCCGGACCATGTCGATGTCGGTCGGTCGCGCGTGCAGGGGTATGCGCCAGGCCGGGGCCGAGAACACCTCCGCATCGCCGCGTTGTGCGACAGGGCGCATGTCCGCGAAGGGGGTAACGCCCGCTGTGCCCGGCGTTACGGGTGGCGCGGGAACTGCGGTTGCGGTGTCCGCATCGGCCTGACGGGGAACGCACAGCACCTGGAAGGAGGCGTCGGCCTCCTGACTGCAATGCCATGCGATCGCGGCCGCTTGGGGCCGGTCGGCTGCGGTGGCGCTGACGGCGAGGCCCGCCGGCGCGGCGAAGATCAGGCAGGTGTGGAGAAGGCGGCGTGCAGTGCGGCTCAGCATGTGGGGGACTCCAGCGTGTCAGGCGCAATGCCCGCACTTGCACTCGGATATCGGCCCGGATGCCGGCGAACTTGACCTGCTTCGCGCGCGGCGAGCGGGCTGCGTTCGGAAGTTGTGGTTTGCGCGGTGCGAGGCCGGTCATCGGCACGGGCCATGAGTCTCGTTCGTCACCAGCACGGGGTGACGGCATCAGCGCCCGAAACCTGCGCTGGGTTAATCATTCGATAAGACTGGGCACTTACGCTTCCAACTCATGGCGCAGGCCACTGTCGGCTTGCGCCTCTTGCCCTGACCGTGCCATGCAGATACCGAACCTCATCGACGACAACGAAGACCCCGACCACAGCCCTGCAGAGCGCGCGGCGGCCGCATCGCGCAGCACCTGGATCAGCGTCGCGGTCAATTTGGTCCTGACCATCACCCAGATTGCGGCGGGCGTCCTGTCGAAGTCCCAGGGCCTGGTCGCTGATGGCATCCATTCCCTGTCGGATCTGGTAGCCGACTTCGTGGTCCTATTCGCAAACCACCACAGCCAGAAGGATGCGGACGCCGATCATCCGTACGGCCACCACCGTTTCGAGACGGCGGCCAGTCTCATCCTGGGCCTGCTGCTGCTCGCTGTCGGACTGGGCATGCTGTGGTCTGCATTCCTCAAGTTGGAGCAGCCTGAGACGGTCCAGAAGGTCCACATGGCCGCGCTCTGGGTCGCCGGTGGCGCGCTGGTGGCCAAGGAACTGCTGTTCCGCTACATGCTTGCGGTGGCCAAACGCGTCAAGTCGAGCATGCTCGTGGCCAACGCCTGGCATGCGCGCTCCGACGCCGCTTCGTCGCTCGTGGTCGGCATCGGCATCGCCGGCAACCTGGCCGGCTACCCGATCCTGGATCCGATCGCGGCGGCCATCGTCGGCTTCATGGTCGCGAAGATGGGTTGGTCGTTCGGCTGGGACGCCCTGCATGACTTGATGGACCGGTCCATCGACGACGCGGAAGTCGCGGCCATACGCAGCACGCTGGAAGGAACGCCCGGCATCCAGGGCGTGCATGACATCCGCACGCGCAAGATGGGCGACATGATTGTTGTCGACGCGCACATCGAAGTCGACGCGGCCATCAGCGTCGAGGCCGGACACGACATCGCGGTCGTTGCGCGACAGCGCATCTTGCAGCGGCACCGCGTGCTGAACCTGATGACGCACGTGGACCCGTGGCGCCGGCCTGATCTGGATCACACAGGACGGGCCATACCCGCCAACTGATGGACGACCTGGCTCGGGATCGCGAGACGCCTGCGATCGCAGGCGGGCTGAGCGATGCCGAGGCTCGGCTGCGTCTGGTCAAGGACAGCCCGAACGAGTTACCAGTGTCCAAGCCGCGCAGCGTGTTGCGGCTGGCGCGCGAGGTCGCGTCCGAATCTATGTTTCTCTTGCTGGTGGCCTGCGGTGCCATCTACATGCTGCTGGGCGATAGGCAGGAAGCCCTGATGCTGCTGGGCTTCGTCTTCGTCGTCATGGGCATCAGTTTCGTGCAGCAGCGCCGCAGCGAACGGTCCCTTGAGGCTTTGCGCGATTTGTCGAGCCCCGTGCCCTAGCCCTGCGTGGCGCTACGCCGGTGCGCATTGCTGCACGTGAGCTGGTGGTGGGTGACATGGTCTTGCTCGCCGAGGGTCCGGGCCTGGGAGCGCGAAGGGCAGCCGTGCGAAGGGGTGCGCCCCTAACCCCGGCTTCCATGCCGACGGTTGGAGAGCGGTCACTGAAGCTCAGGCCGCGGGTCTGCGCCCAGTGCGCAAGCTGAGCCCCGCCAAGGCCGCTGCGACCAGCAGCAAGGTCCCGGGCTCTGACACCGGCACGGTTTGTCCGATTGAAGTCAGGGTCAGCTGGGTCCAGATTTCCGATACCGTGACCTCGAAGAGCATGCCCGGCTGCTGGGTCGGGGTGTATCGACGGGCCTGGTTGAAGCCGAGGAATTGCGTGACGCCGGGGGTCCAGTGGCTGATCGTCGAGGTGTCGGGCAGGCCCGAGTTCATGGCCAAAATCGCGAAATCGTCGAAGTCGTTGCCGTAGTCATTCATCCGGGAAACGTTGATCCCGCCGGACGAGCCCGATGCGGTCGAACTGTTGGACTCGACGTTGAAGGTATTCAGCCCGGTGTAGTTGTACGGCGCCGGGCCTGCCCCTTCGATGCCGCCGGAGACGTGCTCCGCGTAGTAGCAGCTGAAGCCGCCACAGGCCGGGATGCTCGTCACGCCGACCACCGTCGAACTGCCGGGCCGGGCGGTGTCGACCGTGAAGGCATAACTGATTGCCTGCCCCACGGTGGTGTAGCCCGCCGCCGCGGCCAGCCCGGCAACATCGGACAAGCCAGTGATCTGACCGTCGAAATAGTAGGTCACCGGGGCGGCCAAGGCGCCCGCCGGTACCAGTGCACAGACTCCCAGGGCCGCAAGGCCGGGGCGAATTCGTCGTACCAGGGTTTGCATCGCGAGCGCCTCCTCCAGGTTTGGAATTTGCTCGCCTCTGCGAGGCCGCACCCGCACCGGGTGACACCATCATCGAAGTGCTAGTGGTCTGCGTCAATGCCCTGCCATAGGGGGGCGTAGCCGGGGCGGCATCGGCACCTCGACGAACTCTGGCACACCTTCGGCACCGCGCCGGTACGCCCGGTCCAGCACGGGGCAGTGCAGGTCGATGTTGAGATTGGCAGCCGAGCCAAAGCGCTGGATCAGCGTGACGGCGCCGCTGTCGGCCTCGTCGGCCTTGAGGCCAGCCTGACCGAGCATGTGGCGCGTGATCACGCGGTGCACCACCTGCAGCACGGGCGTCACCAGCTTGGGGTGCGCAGCCAGCAGCAAACGCAGCGGGATGGGCAGCGGCGGCACCCACTGGCGCCCGGGCACATGAGGTATGTCGTGGTCCACCAAGTGCGCCGCCGTCTGCGACATCCAGCGGGCGCCGCATCAGGGGCAGAAGCTGCGGCGCTTGCTGCTGAAAGCCAGCAGCTTGTCGTGGCCGCACTCGCCGCAGCGCAGCCTCAGAAGAGCGTTAGCGAGGATGCAGCACTCCAGGAACGCGTCAAACTCGTCCTTGATGAAACGCGGCAGCTGCGATCAGGGTGCTGACCTCGGTGTAGGCGATGAAGCTGCCCTCGTGCTGCTGCACCAGGCGATACGGCGTGGTCCGCTCCGGTCGATCGCGCGCGTGTTGGACCGGTGCGCCATCCAGCGCCCGCTGGGGCTGCCGGCCAACGGTTTGCACGATGGGCCCCCTAAGTGGTGAGCCGGCAAGGTCTCAATCCGTGCTTCGCGCCTCAGTTGCTCAAAGTGCCGACCGCCTGTGAGCCACCAACTTCGCTGGGCCTCCTCCGGGTGACTCGGCATGCACGCGACTGGCCGCTTCGGGGCGCCGAGTTCAGGACAGCGGATGACGCCGATGGGTCGCGGGCGGATCTTCAACGAATCGATGCCGCCGCCCCGAACCTGTCGTTTACATCGGAGCGCCAGGAAGCCGGACGCCGCCGTTTGGTCGCCGGCGTCCCCGCCATCGCGGAGCGTGGCTACGACTTGAAGCCGCTCGCCTTGTGACTGCCGTCGCAATAGGGCTTGTTCTTCGACGCGCCGCAGCGGCACAGCGACGCCTGCTGCACGGTGATAGCCGGCTCACCGAAGGCATCGAAGATGGCGACCGGGCCATCACACTGCACAGGCCCGTCGGTGCACAAGGTCAGCGTGAGCAGCCCAGTGGCCACGGGCACCATATCGCCCAGCGTGCAGGTGCCTTCGTCCTTGAAGCCGCTGCCGACGTGACTGTTGTCGCAATACGGCTTGTTGCTGGAGGCCCCGCAGCGACACAGCGCCATGCGCGTCTCGCGGGCCAATGTCTTGCCGCTGTCGTCACGGATCTCGATGTCGCCACGCAGATGGTGCGGACCATCGGCCATCAAGCGCAACTCGTTGCGGACCGACACCGCTTCCGCAGCACGGCCATCGTCATAGATCGCCTGCAACGCACCCGTCGGGCAACGAGCAACCACCGCCACGACCTCGTCGGCGGTGGCCTTGCCCGGCTGGATCCACGGCCGCGCCTGCGTGTCGAAGACCCCCGGCAGTCCGTGCACGCATTCGGCCGCATGGATGCATCGCGCCGCGTTGAAGCGCACCGACACACCTTGGCCCTTGTAGACCTTCACTTGGTTCAACGGCGTCTCCTGGCGTTCAACTCCATGCCGAGTTTGCCTGGGTCGTACGTAGCGGTCCAGCGTTCAAGTCGCCGTTGTCAAAGTGCAGCGCGCACGGGCAACTCGCATGTTGTTCTTCTTCAGACCCGACTTTGACAGTTTGGGCTTGGCCGCAGCGAGTGGTCGTTGCTTGAGCCTATATTCGAGCCCATGAGCTTCAATGTGGCCGCCGAGGCGTACGACCGTTTCATGGGTCGATACTCGCGCCTGCTCTCCAGCCAGCTGGCCGACTTGGCGTCGGTATGCGGCGGACAGCGGGTTCTCGATGTCGGCTGCGGCACCGGCGCGCTCACGGGCGAGTTGGTCGCACGCCTTGGACCCGCGGCGGTGGCGGCCGTCGATCCGTCCGAGCCATTCGTTGCGGCGACTCGGGTGCGCCATCCGGGAGTCGACGTGCACCGATCGCCAGCCGAGCACCTGCCGTTCCCGAACGCCGCGTTCGACGCCGCCCTGGCACAACTCGTCGTTCACTTCATGAAGGATCCGGTGCAGGGGCTGGCCGAGATGCGCCGTGTGACCCGCAGGGACGGCATCGTCGCCGCATGCGTCTGGGATCACGGCGGCGGTGAGGGCCCCCTGGGAATCTTCTGGGACGCTGCACGGACGCTCGACCCTGGAATCGACGGTGAGTCTCACCTGCCCGGCGCCCGCAAGGGCCACTTGGCAGAGCTGTTCGAGACCGCTGGACTGCGCGAAATCGAGTCGACGGCACTCTCCGTGAGCCTGCAGCATCCGACCTTCGATGCGTGGTGGGAGCCGTTCACGCGCGGCGTGGGCCCGGCGGGAGCCTACCTGGCCAGCCTCGGCGCGGACCAGCGCATCACGCTACGCGAGGCCTGCCGGCGGCGGGTGCCCTCCGAGCCATTCACGGTCACCGCTGTGGCCTGGGGCGCACGCGGACTGGCATAGCCAGCGCAGGGAGCCCAACGGCCGCCAACCACTTGTGGCCCCGCCAGCACGTCGCCCGACCGTGATCGACCTGAGGTCGGCCAGTGTCTGCTCGAGCCGGTTGCGTGGGACTCTTTGCGGTCGCGACTGTCGGCTTTGCGGTGTCGAATCGCGCGCGGTGTACGCCCGGTTTGGGTCGGTCACTGCCGACCGCGGACGTCGGCTCTACGGTCCCTCAACTTGGGGGTCAGGTTTCCGGCGGTGAGGTCGCTCACCCTGCTGACGCTGGCCGAGCCGAAGCAGCTAGACGCAGATGAGGAGAGCCGACATCCAGACACGCAAACTTGGCTGGCTCTGGAGCTGTGCGCCAATCGGCAGTTGGACTGGCACCTCGTGTGGCTCACTGGTGAGCGCACTCACGCTGCCCCATACTTAGGACGTCGTGCCCACGCGTGCTGGTCTCCTGCGCCAGCCAGTTCTGTTGCATCGCCGGAAATCTGGATGGAAGCTCGCCCGCCCCCCGTCACTGCTTTTGGCGACGTCGTATTCGAGCCGCTTTCGGGTGATCTTCGCCTGGATGGACAAACGCAGAGATTGCGTCCACAGACGGCGGCAGTCTTGGCTCAATTGCTCCTCGAAGCCGGCAACCTAGTGTCGCGGGACGACTTGCTGAAGGCAGTTTGGGGTGATGTGCTCGTCACTGAGAATTCGCTAACCCAGTGCATCGCCGAGATCCGCCGCGCTTTCGGCCCGGACCGCGAGTCCTGGCTCAAGACAAGTGCGCGCCGCGGTTACCGGCTTGACGCGCCACCTGTATCGCCCAGCCTCGGGGATCCGGCCGCGCCAATCGAGCCATCAACACCACTGGCACCGGCCGTAGCGAACTCGGTGCCGCCGAGCACAAGGCGCTGGGCTGGGACGGCGTGGGGCGCGGTTGCCACCTTACTCATGCTTGCCGTGTGGTGGGGCTGGCACACCCTTCGTCCCGGACCCGTTGGACAGCTGTCCTTGGCGGTATTGCCATTCGAGGTTGCAGGTGCAAACACCGAAGCCACCTGGTTCGCCGAGGTCGTTGGCGAGGACATCACCTTCAACCTTGCCCGCATCCCTGGCGCTCGAGTGGTTTCGCGCGTATCCACCCAAGCGTATCCCGCACGCGGTGCTGACCTTCGCCGCGTGGGCACCGAGCTCAACGTGCGCTACGTGGTCGCTGGCTCAGTCGACCGCGATGGCAACCGCATAACGCTGCGCCTGCAGCTGGTCGACATCGCCACTGGGGCATTGCGTTGGAGCGAGCGCTTCGACAGCACATTGACAGCCCTTCATGAAGCCGAACGGGAGGTGACCAATCGTGTCGCCAACGCGCTGCACGTCAAGCTGGTCGATGACGAGGCGGCGCGCATTCGTCGTGCCGATCCGGTCAACCCGGTGGCCGACGACCTGGCACTGCAGGCGTGGGCAGCTTGGAACCGGGGGACCCCTGACGAGGTGTCTCGAGCTCGCGAGTTGGCTTTGAAGGCGCTCGAATTGAACGACCGCTCGGTGATCGCCTGGAAGACGATGGCCAGCTGGCATCTTCGAGCGCGCATCAACCAATCGCTGCCCGCGGAACAGGCCGAGGCTGGCGCCGAGCAGGCCGCTAGCCGGGCGCTTGAGATCGATCCAGGTCATCCATTGGTCCACACGGTGTGGGGCGCGGCGCAGGTACTTCGTGGGCGATACGTGGAAGGTCAGCGGGCGCTCGAACACGAGATTCGGACCAACCCTTCGCACCCGGTTGCCTACTCGTATCTCGGCATCGCGCACTTGATGCTTGGCCAACCGGGGCTGGCGATCGAGCGCTATCGGGAGGCACTGTCGATCAGCCCGCGCGACCCGCGTCGTTCGCGTTTCGAGCGGCACTTGGCGCTGTCTTACCTGCACAACGGCGACCTGAGCGAAGCCGTGAGACATGCGCGCAGCGCGACCGGCGCGCCACAAGTCGACCGCGCCGCATGGGCGGTGCTTGCCGGAATCTGCGCGGTCGCTGGCGACGCGCCATGCATCGAGGAGGCACGCTCAGGCTTGCACAAGTCCTGGCCCAACGTCAGCGTAACCTCGGTCGAATCGGAATGGCCCCCGCAGTCAGCAGCATTTCGTCAGCAGCACGAACCTTTTGTGCGTGGCCTGACACGGGTGCTGGCGATGCAGCAGTGACCGCGCGCCATACGCTCGGTCACGAAGTCAGGGCCGACGTGGCGCCTGACTGGCATCGACGAAGCGCGTCGCCGAGGGCCCGCTGCCACTGATCTGCACGAGGACCGCTTCGTCCTTCGTCAGCGAATAGTGGGCGACATTGGCCGGCTCGGTATAGAAGCTACCCGGTGGGAGAGCCTTGAGCTTGGCAGGGTCATAGGCGTCGCCGTAGCCGACATACCAAGTGCCTGAAATTATCGTATAGGTTCGGTCCTCGGGGTGGGAGTGCGCCTGCGAGATCGTGTTGGGGGGGAAGCGCACGCGCTCGACGTAGGCGCCAGGCTTGTTCGACGCCCCGATCAGTGGCGCAATCTCGTGCCCAGGGACCCGGCCAGGCCCGAAGCGCAACTCGTCGGGCGTGATGCGCATGCCACCTGGTGGCAAGTCTGCCTGCGCCAGCACAGCCGGAACCACGGTTATCGCGCAGCCTGCTGCAAGAGCAATGACCGACAAGTTGAATAGTCTCATGGTGATCCTTCGGTGGTTGAAATCGCACCTCAGCGTAGCCATGAACGACATTTGGGCCGTGATAGAACGCTGAACCATTGGTGAAATCGAGTGAATTCACTGGGCCCAGGTGCCACATGTACCTGATTCGGTGACCGCTCTCTGGAGCAACGGAATCCGTCGGCTTCTGTTTAGGTTTGTTCGACACCTGCCCGTGCGGAACCGCAGTGCAGCGCATGGCGCAGATCTGAGGGCAGGTGTTGGACAAACCTCGGGGGAGGAAACCGCGGGCCGTGCCACGGTGCTCCGAAGTCGCTGCAGTTCTATGGGGATAGTGGTGCAGTGGCGCCGTCGGAGGTGGCCTGGGCACGCGCTGGAAGCGCCGTCATGCCGTCGTCGTGCTCGTCAGTGATGACGCCAGGGCGATGCGCCGAGCCCGCTTCAGGCTCTGGGCATGCAGGCAGGCAGTGGCAAGGCGAGGCTGGCCCTGCCGAGGCCCATGAGCGCACGGCCGGCCAGCGGTGGAAGCACATCGAGTGAGGAGTCATGGCGTGCACCCTGGACTCGGTGGCGCACGGATGGATTCGCCGCGTGCGAAGGTCTGCAGGATGATCATCGCGTGGCCGCAGTGCCGGCAGGCGAAGGCGGGTGGCGCTGCGATGGGCACCTCGGCTGCTTGCGCCTCGCTGCTGACCGGCAGGTCTTGCGCGGGCGGCACGTGCAACAACTCGCGGGCCAGCGCCAGGTTGGTCTTGCGGGCACCGTTGGCCAACAAGCCGTAGTGCCGGATGCGATGGAAGCCACCGGGCAACACGTGCAGCAGGAAGCGACGCATGAACTCCTCGGGCGCCAGCGTCATCGGCTTGTAGCGAGTCTTGCCCTTGGCTCGGTAGTCCTTCCAGCGGAAGGTGACGCCGCGCTCGTCCAGGGCGAGCAGCCGGCTGTTGGAGATGGCCACCCGATGCGTGTAGCGCGACAGGTAGGCCAGCACCGCCTGCGGCCCGGCGAACGGGCGCTTGGCGTAGACGACCCACTCGCACTGGCGCAATGGCGTGAGCCAGACCTTGAACTCCTGGGCATCGGCGAGTGCCATATGTTCGCCGAAGAATTGCAGCTTGCCGGCCTGATGCACCCGGAGCAACTCTTCCAGGAAGCGCCGTCGGAACAGGCGCGACAGCACCCGCACCGACAAGAAGAAACCGGACCTGCAGGCCACCCATGTCTTGCCGTCGGGTGACAGGCCACCGCCAGGCACGATGCCGTGCACATGCGGGTGGTGCGTTAGCGCCGAGCCCCAGGTGTGCAACACCAGCGTTGCGCCGATACGTGCGCCAAGGTGCTTGGGGTCGGCGGCGATGGTCAGCAGCACCTCGGCGGCAAGGTCGAACAGCAGGCCGTAGACCACGGCCTTGTTCTGGTACGCGATGTCGGCAATGGGCGCCGGCAGCGTGAAGACGACGTGGTAATACTCCACCGGCAGCAGATCGGCCTGCCGGGCTTCGAGCCAACGCTTGGCCGCACTGCTCTGGCACTTCGGGCAGTGCCGGTTGCGACAGGAGTTGTACGAGACCTCATCAGCGCCGCAGCCCCCGCAGCGCAAGACATGGCCCCCCAGCGCCGCGCTGCGGCACTGCTCGATGGCCGACATCACCTTGAGCTGGCCCAGGCTCAGGTGGCCGCGCTGCGCGGCGCGCCAGGCGGGTCCATGAACACGGAAGATGTCGGCAACCTCCAGGGCGGGTTGCACCACGACGCCAACCTCAGGAGGGCGGCAGGTTCTCCAGCGGGCTGATCACCTCGCGAAGCAGATCGGTGGCAACGTGCGTGTAGATGCTCGTGGTCTCCAGCTTCACGTGTCCCAGCAAGACCTGGATCACGCGGATGTCGACCTTCTGTTCCAGCAGGTGCGTGGCGAAGGAATGGCGCAGCGTGTGCATCGATACGCGCTTGTCGATCTTGGCCGTGTCGGCGGCGGCGTGGATGGCGCGGTTGAGCTGGCGCGTGCTCAGCGGGTCCATCGGATCCAGGCCCGGGAACAGCCAGCCGTTGCGCAGGATCTTGCCCTGGGCATGGCCCACGCGCCACCACACGCGCAGCCGCTGCAGCAGGATCGGCGGCAGCAGTGCGTAGCGGTCCTTGCGGCCCTTACCCTGCTCCACGCGCAGCGTCATGCGCTGGCTGTCGACATCGCCGACCTTCAAGGCGATGACTTCGCTGGCACGCAACCCGGCGCCATAGGCCACGGCCAAGGCTGTCTGGTGCTTGAGGTTCCACGCAGCGGCGATCAAGCGCGAGACCTCCTCGCGGCTGAGCACCACCGGCAGTGTGCGCGGCACGGACACCGGTTGCATCTTGGCCATCAACTCGCCACGGCTGAGCGTGACGTCGAAGAAGAACTTCAGGCCGGAGATCGTCGCGTTCAAGGTGATCGGCGAGGCACCTTCATCGACCAGATGCATCTGGAAACTGCGCAGATCCTCGGCGCAGGCAGTGTCGGGAGATCGGCCGAGGAACTTGGTCAGCTTGCGCACGGCGCGCAGGTAGCCGGCCTGCGTCTTGGGCTCGAACTTGCGCATGCGCATGTCATCGAGCATGCGTTGGCGCAACGGCGAGACGGCGGGAGTCGAGAAGTCCATGATCCTGCTCCTGTCAGTGAACGAGGCGGATTGCCTCGATCACCAACATCGCAGAACCGGCGGCACGGCGGACCGCCATCACTCTCGCCGGAGCGCCTACCGCGCGAGCGGTTTAGTCCACTGGCCGGGTGTGTGAGATCACGAACAGCCGCTTCGTAGAAGCGAAGCAAGAAGAGCGATGGCTCGCCGTCCGGCCGCTTTGGAGCAACCCGGCTGACCGGATAGGGTCGACAGTTGCGTTTCATTGGCAGCCGAAGCTGTCGTAGGTCGCCGCCGCCTGGCGGGCTATCAGTTCCCATCCACAAAACTATGGATGAACGACTGCTCCTCGCCACAGCGATCACCCGTTGCCGCGCCCCAAGATCGGCAGCCTTTAGTTCGCGCCGGCCTTTGGCTCAGAAATCTGACACAACGTCGACCACCAACTTTCCACACCTTGATGAGACCCTGTCGGATCAGAATGACCAGCGCAGCCCTTTCGCGCTAATTCAACGTTTGAGGTGCAGATGCCTGATCCGGCGAGTCTGGGTCAGCGGCGCGGACGTGCCCTGACGCGGCCGCGCGCTCCCTTCACGGCGGCAGTGCCCGTGCACTGTTGATGCGCACCGAACCGCTGCTAGTCACCGGCCCCGTGTTGGACTGTGGCGCAACGAAGTCCAGCGCTAGCCGTGTGATGCGGCCGCCGGCATCGGTTTCGAGCTCGTGGATCACGAACTCACCCTGCACCGACGAAGGCCGGTACATGCCGCTGACGAGATCCAGCGTCGGCGCGCCGGCCGGGCGCATAAACCACGTGCTGCTGTAGGCGTTTGCATAGCGTCCCACCTGCACGGGTTGTCCATCGGCGCTGCGCAGTTCGAGCGACCAGGGAGCGTCAGTGTGGGCCGGATCGGCAGTCTCGTTGTAGGCCAGATTGAGGCGGTCGCCCTGCACGCTGGCCACAAGCGCGCCGACGGCTGGGCCGGACCAGAGCTCACGCGCGGGCGTGAACCAGCTCTCCAGGTTCGACGGCACGCGCAAGCGGGTCGCCCAGGCCTCGGCGCCGATATCGCCCACTGTGCGCAACACGTAGTCTCGGCTCTCGCTGTTGCCAGCGCCGTCGAGGCTGACCGTCAGGCGCAGCGTGGCGGTGCCGACACCCCGCGCACCGGCGGGCAGCGACACCATCGTGCTGCGCGCCGTCGGCTGCGCGATCGCCAGCGGTGTGCCGTCGAGCTGCGTCCACTGATAGCGCAGGCTGGGTGGCGCGCCGGACGGCGACGCTACGGCCGCGATCTCCAACGGTTCCCCTGCCTTCAAGCTAGGCCGCGCAAGCAGCGTGGCGTCGGTGTTCAGAAAGTTTGGCGTGCTGAACTCGGCCATCACGCCGCCGTACACCGACAGCGTGCCGCCAGTCGTGGCGCGCATCTGCTGACCCCCACCACTGGACGTGCCGGTGTCTACCAGCAACTGGTAGCGGCGCGAGTACCGCAGCGCATTCGCGGGCCGCACAGTGATCACCGCGCCCTGCACCTCGGCCTGCACGGGCACCTCTGTGCCGATGGTGGGCAGGTCGTCCAGACGCCCCTTGTCCAGCAGCCGCCAGCGCCAGCCGGCCGAATCCGCCACCGGCCGCGTGAACCGGTACACCAAGCTACCGTCCGCCGGCATCGCGTCAGCTGGAAACACGGGGCGGCGCAGGCTGAACTCGTTGGGGTCGTAGGCGAACGCATTGCCACGACCGCCGGGGCTGTAGTCGGCGAAGAAGACGCCCGTGACCACGCCCGCGTCTATCCAGCGACCGGTGAGCTCACCTTCGCGGACGCCGTCGCCGCCTACGTCGAGCCAGCCGCCAAAGTCGGACGGGGTCGTGCCGCCCGCACCGGCCACCTGGATGCGCAGTTCGTCGCCGCCCCGGCCGCGCATGCGGATCTCGCCCTGTTGCGGGTTGGGCTCGGGCAACGTGTCCAGCCAGGCCTTCAGCGGCGTCGTGGTGGCCACCTCGTAGCTGCCCCCGAGTTCCGGGCTCTCGTAGCGCATCTGCAGTTCGAGGTAGGTACGTGCCTCGTCCCAGTGTTGCGCCTTGCTGATGCGCAGGGCCGTCATGCGATCGGGACCTACCGCCGAGCCGGGGAATCCGATGCTGAGAGAGTCGTCGACGCCATCACCCACCGCTAGCGTGCGCCGCAGCGCCGAGTGCGAGACGGCAAGTCGCATCTGCCCGGTGATGCGAAAGTCGCTGCGACCAGGTAGGCCGGTGGTGTAGCCGATGGCCACGCCGGGCTCCGGTAGCGTGACGCGCGCCTCGAACCCGCCGTTGGCAGCCGCGCTGATCAACGCGACGGTGACCCGGCCGTCCGTCCCCCGGGTAAGCGGATCGCGCGAGCAGCCGGCGTAGACAAGACTGATCTCGTCGCCCGCGCTGAGCGTGCCGCTGCTGTCCCGGTCGGTCCAGGCGCGCTGCAGCTGGCCTGTGATCGCGCAGCTGGACGTGCCTGAGCCGGCTGGCGTAGCCACGTCGTCGCTGACGAGTTGCGCCACCCGCACAACCATCTCGGAAGACCACAGTGGGTAACCCGCTACGCGGCCCGCATTGGCCAAGTTGAACCCCAGTGTGCCGCCGCTAACCACCGGCGGCGGGACGCCGACGGGCGGCGCCGTGGACCCGCTGCTCGCATCACCGCCACCGCCGCCCCCACAGGCACTCAGCAGCGTCGCTACGCACAGCGCGATGCTGTTCCTCATTGCCCCCATGTCGTCCTGCTCCCTCACACTGCATCGCTAGGTCGAGCGCCATTGTGCTGGAGCGTCGGCCCCTGAGCCTGCTGGGGATTGCCAGGGACCGGTGCTGCGAACCTGCGGTTCTCGGAGAACCCGGAGCAAATGACCGCTTGCGCGAAAAGTGGTCGATCGAGCGTCCAGAGTGTGGACGCCGACGCGCGCTTGCCCCTGGGTGCCGTCTTTCGAATGACCCTACCCACCCAGGCGAGCGACGAGCTATAGCGCGGGTGACTCGCGGTTGGCGCGGGTCACCCGTGCGTCGGCAGGACCTGCCAACGAGGGTCGAGGCAGCGTCGGCGCCAACACTCTACCGGTCAGCGACAGCCAGCAGTCGGTACCGGCCGACGGTGTGTACTCCAGCTGCCATCAACATCGGTAGCTGATCCAACGCCTTGGCTCGGCGGCCAACGTCAAGATTCATCTGCACTGCCTGTTGCTGGACGGCGTGTTCCGGCGCAGCGCAGACATCCCGCCGGAGTTCGTCGAAGCCCCCGCGCCAACCGACGAAGCGCTTCAGGCGGTGTTGCACAAGATCATCAGACTCACGATGACGATGCTCACCCGTCGGGGGGTTGGTCGAAGAGGAAGGGGCGACCTACATGGCCCGGCGACGGCGATTCGGATGAGGCCCGCACGCTCAGGCCGCTACAGCCTGGCGAATGCACTGCTCGCGCTGATCACCCGGGTCGGCCTGTGCAGCGGCTGCCGCATCGACGGGTCCCAGCTGTACAGGAATCGTCGTGGCCATTGCCCGGCCACGCACGGTTTCGGTCGGTTGCGCTTGCATCTTGCGGTTCCTGATTGACGTAGGTGACCTGAATCGGCAGCGTCACGACACCGCCGATTCGGGGGGGGGTTGAACTTAGGCGCATCCGCAGGCGCAGCATTGCGCTGGGTCAATTTTCCAAAAATGTGGCGGGTCGATTCGCTCTTGCGCGCGAGTCCGCAGCCGCCAACTCTCCCGAGCCTTCCGTGTCCGCAACCCTGGCAGGCCCCGATTGATGCCGGTCAACGGCGTCGCCTGGCAAAGCCCGAACATCGCCAGTGAAGGTTCGCATGATCGGCGCGCAGCCCGATGGCCACCAGGACAGATGGACGATGACGACGATCCGCAGTGTTGTGGCCGCGACCGACTTTTCGCCGACTGCGGACGCAGCTGTGCGCCGAGCGTCGCAACTGGCGGCGACGCATGGCGCTGCGCTGTGCCTGTTGCATGCCTTCGATGCCAGCGCTTGGCACAGCTTGGCGAGCGTCTTCGATGCGCAGCGCTTGACGGCCGACCCGCCCCCCGATGTGCAGATGAAGCAGCGTCTGGCCGAATTCGCCACCTCGTTGGCAGCGCAGACCGGCCTGGAGATTGGCGTCCATTTCGGCCTGGGGCCGCCGGCCAAGGTGATCGAAGCCTACGTCGGCGCGCACGGCGGCAGCCTCGTCGTGATCGGCTCGCGTGCCGAACCCACGCTGTCGGGCCTGGGCAGCTCCGCGTTGAAGGTAGTGCGCAGGCCGGCATGCCCAGTGCTGATCGTCCGAGCGGCCGAGCACAGGCCTTACGGCACGGTCTTGTCGGCCGTCGACTTGCGTGAAGGCTCGGTGCGGGCCGCGTCTCTCGCCGTCGCGCTGTTCCCGGCCGCGCACCATCACCTGCTGTATGCGCTGGACGCGGCTTCGGGCAGCGCCACCTGGGGCGGTCTTGGCAGAGAGCCGCTGCGCCTGCGGCAGGAGTCGCTGCATGCCCAGGCGGAACACGACTTGCAGCAGTTGGCGCAGCGCCTGTCCGCTGTTGCAAAGCATCCGCCGGTCGCCGTGGTCGCCGACGATGTGCCGGCGCGGGCGATCCTGGTCGGCGCCGCCAACCTGGGCGCCGATTGCGTGGTCGTGGGCCACCACGGCCAGGGCACGGCCACCGAGAGCCATCTCGGCAGCATGGCCCAGCATGTGATCTATGCCGCACTGAGCGATGTGCTGGTGGTGCCATGAGGGCGGCCACCGCCTGCTGGTTGACGCGTCGACGTGGTGCCCACCGATGAGGAGCGTTTGGTCATGACGAAGATTCGAAGCATCGTGGTCGCGACCGACTTCTCGCCCGGGTCGGAGATCGCGGTCGAGCGTGCCGTGCAACTGGCTGCTGAGCACGACACGTCACTGCATCTGTTGCATGCGTTCGACGTGGGCGCCTGGCACAGCTTGAAGGGTGTCTTCGATGCCCAGCGCATCACCGCGGACCCACCGCCCGACGTCCGGATGCAGCAGCGTCTGGCCGACTCAGCCGCTTCGCTGGCGGCGCAGACCGGGTTGAAGGTCGAAGCCCAATACGGACGGGGTGCACCGGAGACGGTCATCGATTCGCATGTCAAGGCTCATGCCACTTCCGTCGTGGTGGTTGGCTCGCGCGCTGAACCGACTCTGCTGGGTCTCGGTGGCACCGCGTCGAAGGTGCTTCGATCGCCGGCCTGCCCGGTTCTCGTCGTGCGCACGGTCGGCACCCGGTGCTATGACAAAGTCCTGACGGCGGTCGACCTGCGCGAGGGCTCGCTGCGCGCGGCGACGCTCGGGCTCGGGTTGTTTCCCGCGGCGCACCATCACCTGTTCTTCGCGCTCGACCCGGCGCTGGACCGCTCGCTGTGGATCGGTGGCCTGGGCAAGGCGCACATCGAATTGCTGCACGGCTCGATGCATGCGCAGGCACAACGTGATTTGCAGAGTCTGGCACGGGACCTGACGCGGCATGCGGCGCACCCGGTCGGTGCCGAGCTTGTGGATGACGTTCCGTCGCGCGCCGTCGTCGCGCGCGCGGCCGCATGGCCCGCGGATTGCGTCGTCGTGGGTCACCATGGCGAAGGCAAGGGGGCGCAGCGGTTCCTAGGCAACATGGCCCAGCATGTCCTGCATTACACGTCGCGCGACGTGCTGGTGGTGCCATGAAGCTTCCCCGCATCGGGCCGCCGCTCGAGGCTCGCGCGCCCTGGTGGGGGATCGTGCGGCGCGGGCTGGTGCGGGGAATTCCGGCATTGGTCCTGGCATGCGTCGGTGCGGAAGCGGTGACCCAGGACAAGGTGGCGGTGATCGCGCCGGCCGCATCCGCTGCGATGGTGCCGCTGCTGCAGATCAGCGGCCCGATCGGGCCGGCGACGGCCGACTACGTCGCCCGCGGCCTGCAGAAAGCCGCGCGTGAACGTGCCCCAATGGTCGTGTTGCAGATCGACACCCCGGGTGGGCTGGACAGCTCGACGCGCGAGATCGTCAAGGACATCCTGGCCTCTGCCGTGCCGGTGGCCGCCTGGGTGGCGCCCGGCGGCGCACGCGCGGCCAGTGCGGTGGCACTGCGGGTCACTTACCCTGCAGCGGGTTCAGGGCGCGGCTTGCAGCGTCGCGCCATGGCGGCGCAGTTGAGAGAACAGAGCCCCGGCAGTCTGCGACAGCACGGGGCTGACCGGCACACCAGCCTCGCGCAGCATGGTGGCGGTCCAGACATTGCACGTCGCGAACAGGTGGAACGGTTCGTGCGACGCATAGAACCGGCTGCTGCCGTACAGCCCCGGCCCGAACGCGATCGGCTGGCCGGTGGCGTCCCGCTCGTGGCTGGCGGCGATGGCGGCGACCATCCGCGCTAGCCCCTGCGGCGAGACCTGCAGGGCAACGATCTCGGCGGCCGGAAACTTGCGCTCGACCGGGCCGCTGAAGGCCGCCATGTGCAGCACGCCGGGGCCGGGCCACAGCAGCGCGCGCAGGCCGAGCCACACGGACGGGTCCTGCGCCTGGTAGTAGGCGCGATCGCCCCAGCCCACTTCGACGTACTCGGCATCGGCGAAATCGCGCCGCGCCGGCCAAGCGTCTTGCGGCACGTCGGCGGCACGCACGACGATGCCGGAATGCCAGCCGTGGCGCACGACGTGTATGGGGTGCGGCGACCCCTCATTAGCAGAAGCCGCGTCGGGCATCGACGGCACCGCGCAGCCCATGGCCAGCAGCATGAAGGCGAGCACAGCGAGTGTCGCAAGCGGGCAGCGACAGCCCCGGCGCGCGGCGAAGCAGCCGATCAACGCACCAACAGCACCGGCACCTTGCACAGTGCCAGCACTTTCGTCGTCACAGAACCCATGACCACGTTGCCCACACTGCCGTGGCCATGCGAGCCCATCATGAGCAGATCGAACGCGCCACGGTCGGCCAGCCCCGCGATCTCGTCGCCGGCATGGCCAGTGGGACTGGCGTAGTCGGCCTCGATGGCGTGGCGTTTGAAGAACACCCGAATCGGCCTGAACAC
This sequence comes from uncultured beta proteobacterium, assembly GCA_947084805.1. GTDB lineage: Bacteria > Pseudomonadota > Gammaproteobacteria > Burkholderiales > Burkholderiaceae_C > Rubrivivax. The sequence goes on from CAMTUD010000096.1 coordinate 89,187, forward strand.
CTTCTCAGCCTCGTCGCGGTAGTAGCCCTGGACCACCTCGCGGTCGAGGAACGACGTGGCATGCGGAGGTATCTTCGGGACCGCGTGCACCACTGTGTAGCGATGATGAGTTCCCAGCCAATCCTCGTGGGCAGCGACGTAAGCCAGCATGCGCTTGGTAAAGGTGCTGCCGTTGGCCGCGAGCAGAATCTTCATGTTGTTTCCTTCAGTCGGTTCATCGCACCAGCAACACAGGTACCTTGCTGCCGGCCAACACCTTGGTCGCCACCGAGCCCAAGACCAGGTTGCCCAGGTTGCCGTGGCCATGCGAGCCCATCAGCAACAGATCGAAGCAGCCGCTGTCGGCAGTCTTCGCAATGGTGTCGGCGACGTTGCCGGGCTGGCCGACGAACTCGGCTTCGAGTCCCTGCTTCTTGACGAAGGCGCGAATCGGCTTGAGGACTCGCTCCGCCTCGTCGCGGTAGTAGCGTTGGATCACGTCTCGCGCCGTCACCGCAGCGGCACGCGGGTGCATGAACGGCACCACGTTCAGGACCGTGTACTGGTGTCTTGCGCCCAGCCATTCGTCGTGCGCCGCGACGTAGGCGAGCATGCGTTTGGTGTAGGGGCTGCCGTCGACGGCGAGCAGGATCTTCATCGGGCGTCCTTGCTGAATGGTTTTCGAGATCTGTGACGGCCCTGGGGAGAGGCAAGCATCGAGCCGTCAGTGTGGCGGGGTCGAATCACTGTCGATGACGTGCCCCCGCAGCTGGGGGATCTCCGGCGTGTTCCGGCCATGGCGCTCGACACACTCGTGTGTGCTCGACCATCTCGTCGCGCATGCCCTGCTTGAGGTGCGCGTTTCCATAGCCCGGCCTGGGCTGGCGCCCATGCTGGCGCGCCACTGCGAGGCGCCGAACACGGCCACCGAGGCCGGGTCGAACAGTTGATCGAGGTTGCGATGCTCATGAGAAGCAAGGGCACAGGAACGGCGCGCTGCTCCGAATTGGGCAATCCAGAACCGAGTAGTGACACGCGATGTTGCAGCGCCTTGCGGCCGCGGCGTTGACTCTCGTCAAGTCGACAGCCGTCACGGCACTGCGAGAGGCCATAGTTTGCATCGTCGGTGCTCGTCACGGTTGTGCCCGAAGTCAACCTCTATGACGACCGGTGGCCTATCCTCATCTGGAGGCGCAGTTGCCGTCGGCGAAGGTCGTGTTCGACGACGACTTCCGCCGCGGCACGGCTCTGGACTTGCTGGTCTCCAGCGGTTGCATCGTCAGCGGCGCCACGGTGCGGCGCTCGATCCTGTTCGCCAAGGTGCCCGTTGGTGACCAGAGCCTGATCAAGGACTCGGTGGTGTTGCCCGATGTGGTGATCGGCATTGATGTGGTCTTGCGGCGCACGGTGGTGGACAAGCGATGGGTGTTGTCTGACGGCTTCCAGGCCGGTGTGACCGCGGCCGAGGACAAGGTGCGCTTCCACGTGACCGAGCGCCGCATCACGCTGATCACGCCCACGATGCTCGGCGAGACCATCCACACCCGCCCGGTGTGCTCGCCGCAGGACTGAGTGCGGAACCCGGAGGGGATGGGCCAAACCGGCGCATTCAGCCACACTTGCTGAATTCAACCAGGAATCGAACCATGAAGATCCTCGTGCCTGTCGACGGCTCCGACCTTGCGCTGGATGCCGTGCGCCACGCCCTGCACCTGAAGCGCGTGGGGCTGAAGGCGAGCTTCGTGCTGGCCACAGTGCAGGAGCCGACCTATCTGTACGAGATGGTGCTGGCCCCCGATGCCGACGTGCTTGAGCGCGTCAGTGGTGCGGTCGGTTCACGTGCGCTGGAGGGTGCCGAGGCGCTGTTCAACGCGGCCGGCGTCGGTTTCGAGCGCGAGATCGGCTCGGGCCTCCCGGCGAACACGTTGATCGAAATCGCCGAGCGCTACGGCTGCGAGGCCATCATCATGGGCGCCCGGGGCAGGGGCGCGCTGCGCAGTGCGCTGCTCGGTTCGGTCTCGCAGGCGGTGTTACATGCGTCCAAGGTTCCCGTCACGATCGTCAAGCACGCCGAAGCAGATTCCTCTCGTTGACCGCGTGCCAACTCAAGCGGAGCCGACGTGAATAGGAGCCATCCCCCGGTCCACCAGATCGAACTGCGCGTCATCGAACTTCCTGAGTTGTTCAACTCGATGGATCCGACGCCGTTCCATCACCGCGACCTCGATACCGATGCGGAGAAGTTCCTGGAAAGCTGGGCGCTGGAGTTCCCGCAGGACAGCCACTTTCGCATCATCGTCCACATCGAAAAGATGCCGCCCGAGGATCCTGCTCCACTGGTGGCCGAGGCGATCCACAACCACTTCGAATACAAGTCGGTGCTCGCCAAACGGACGTTGCGGCTGCTGCTGCTGGAGGGGCGCACCAGCCTGCTGATCGGCATCGGTTTCCTGGCGCTGTGCCTGATTGCCGCCGATCTCCTGTCCGGCTTCGCGAGCAACACCTTTCTCAAGTTGCTGAAGGAGAGCCTGCTCATCGGCGGCTGGGTCGCCATGTGGCGCCCGCTCCAGATCTTTCTTTATGGGTGGTGGCCCATCGTTCGAAAGATCAGGATCTTCCGCAACCTGGGGCGCGCAAGCGTGCACGTGACACCGGTGAAGGCATAGCGACAAGCCAGCGCCGCCCGTACGTCGGGGTCAGGCTCAGGCCCACAGTTCCAGCGGCGGGTCGGCGACGATGGCACGCAGGATGTCGGTGCGCGAAATGAATCCTGTCACTGCACCCTGATCATTGACGACGGGCAACCCAGGCAGGCCGGTTTCCAGCAGCACCACGGTCACGCGACGGATATCGGTATCGCTCGCGACACTGGGCACGGGTGTCCACATCAGCTCGCTCACGCGCCGCGCGAGCAGATCGCGCCAAGCCTGCGCGTCGAGCCCGGGCCCGTTCAGCAGGCCAGGTTGAAGAAGGTCGGCACGCAGCAGCAGGCCCACCAGAGCGCCGGTGCCATCCACAGCGGGTGCCTGGCCGATGGCGTGCTGGGCCAGCAATTGCCACGCCTGTGCCAGCGTCGCCTCGTGCGGCACCGTGATCACGTTGCGGCTCATGACTTCATCGACACGCGACAACGGTTGGCGCGGCGCGGCGCCTTGCTGGGTCTGCGTGTAAGCGGCCATCGCCGCGCGTTGCCCTTCGCCTGCGCTGCCAGCGGCTGACCGTTCGCCTGCCGCGGCCCGCGCCCCGCGACGCTCCTGGGTCGTGGGCCGGAGTGCATGGGTGCGCGCCGGCGCAGATACCTTCGCCACCTGACGCCACTGCTCCAGCGTGCCGTTGAAGATGCGCCCTTGGACGCTGCAGACGGAGAACATCGGCTTGTCCTTCAGACGGCTCGAGTCCGCCGCAGGCGAACGAACACCTTGCGCAGCTCTTCCACCCACAGCACCGCGCTCGCCACCGCGACGATGGGCAGCAGGTCGGCCAGCGGAATCGGCACGGTGTGGAATAAGTCGTTCAGCGGAGGCCAGTACAGCACAGCGCCCTGCAGCACGATGCTCAGCGACAGCCCGCCCAGCAGCCAGTGGTTGCGGAAAATGCCGAACTGCAGCGCCGAGCGCGTGGCCGACTGGCAGTTCAGCACGTTGAACCACTGGCACACCGCGAGCACGGTGAAGGTCTCGGTGCGCACCATCTCGTAGGGCATGCCGCCGGACTGGCGCCAGACGAACCAGCCGAAGGTCGACAGTGCGATCACCGGCGTCATCAGCGCCACACGCCACAGCGTCTCGTTGCTGAGCAGGCGGTCGTTGCGCGGTACCGGCGCGCGCTTCATTTCGTCGCCATCGGGCGGGTCCATCACCATGTTCACTGTGACGGTGCCCTCGGTGACGATGTTGATCCACAGGATCTGCACCGCCGCCAACGGCAGCCGATAGCCCAGCACCAGGGCCAGCAGCAGTACCAGCACCTCGGCCATCGAGGTGGCGAACAGGTACAGGATGACCTTCTTCAGGTTGGCGTACACCACCCGGCCCTGCTCGATCGCACCGACAATGGTCGCGAAATTGTCGTCGGTGATCACGATCTTGGCCGCACTCTTGGCCACTTCGGTGCCGGTGATGCCCATCGCCACGCCGACGTCGGCGCGGGCCAGCGCCGGAGCGTCGTTGACGCCGTCACCGGTCATGGCCACGACGTCACCGCGCGACTGGAGCGCTTCCACGATGCGCAGCTTCTGCGCCGGGTGCACGCGCGCGAACACCGCGATGTGGTCCAGACCTTCCAGCAGTTCGGCCTCGTTCATCCGCTCCAGCTCGGCGCCGTCGACGCCGTGGTCGCCTTCGCGCGCGATGCCCAGTTCGCGCGCAATGGCCAGGCCCGTGAGCTTGTGGTCGCCGGTGACCATGATGGGCCGGATGCCGGCTGCCCGGCATTGGGCGACCGCCACCTTGACCTCTTCGCGCGGCGGGTCGATCTGACCGACCAGCCCGAGCAGCGTGGCGCGGCCCGCCAACACATCGAATCCCGCCTGCGCTTCGAGCGCGTCGTCCGCCACCGCTGCGACAGCCAGCACACGCAGCGCCCGGGCTGCCATGCCTTCGGCTGCCTCTCGGGCCGCCTGCAGCGCTTCCTGGCCGTCGGCAGTGCACAGGCGCAACACGGCTTCGGGCGCGCCCTTGATGAACACTCGACCTGACGTCGGCAAGCCGCCGTGACGTGTCGCCATCATCTTGGTGTCGGCGTCGAAGGGCAATTCCGCTTCGCGCGTGCATTGCTGGCGCAAGGCGCACGCGTCCATTCCAGCCTTGCCTGCGGCGACGAGCAGTGCTGCCTCGGTCGGATCGCCGAGAACCGTCCACTGGGCCACATCGTCGTGGGGAGGCATCAGCTTGGCGTCGTTGCAGAGCACGACGGCTTGCAGCAACAGATGGACGGCCGTGTCCTCGGGATCGACGGCGGCTCCGGCTTCGGTGATTGCGCCCTCCGGCGCGTACCCCACGCCGCTGACAGCGACCGCCCGCCCACCGGGCAGCCACAAGGCGCTGACGGTCATTTCGTTGCGCGTCAGTGTGCCGGTCTTGTCGCTGCAGATGACCGTGGTCGATCCCAGGGTCTCAACCGCAGAAAGGCGGCGGATGATCGCGCCGCGCCCGGCCATGCGCTGCATGCCAACGGCCAGTGCGATCGTCATCGCCACCGGCAGACCCTCGGGCACCATCGACACCATCTGGCTGATCGCCACCATCAGCACGTCGGCGAAGGGCAGCCCGCGCAGCAGGCCGAGTGCCATGACGACCCCGAAGAGCACCAGGGCGGCGACCACGAGATAGCGGCCGAACTGGGCAATGCGCAACTCCAGGGGCGTCTTCGGCTCCTGCGCCTCTTCGGTCAGGCGGGCGATGCCACCCACCTCGGTGTGGGTCCCCGTCGCCGTGACCACCGCCCGTGCGCGTCCCGCGGTGATGTACGTGCCGGAGAACACCATGTTGCGGCGGTCGGCCAGGCCCGTGGCTTCGGGCAACGGTGCCACATGCTTGGAGACGGGCACCGACTCACCGGTGAGCGCCGCCTCGGCGGCGGCCAACGAAGCCGCCTCCACCAGCCGGGCGTCCGCGCCCACCCCGTCGCCTGCAGCCAGCATCAGGACGTCGCCGGGCACGAGCTCGCGTGCCGCGATGGTTTGTTCCGCGCCTTCGCGCAGGACCCGCACCTGCAGCGTCGACAGCCGACGCAGCGCGGCCATCGACTTTTCGGCACGCCCTTCCTGGTAGGTGCCGATGAGGGCGTTCGCCATCACCACGCCCAGGATGACGGCAGCGTCGCCCCAGTGACCCATGGCGGCGGCCAGTGCTGCAGCGACAAACAGGATGTAGATCAGCGGGCTCTTGAACTGGGTCAATAGGAGCAGGAAGACCGAGCGCTGGGCGACTTCAGGCAAGGCGTTCGGGCCGTGCTCGGTCATGCGCTGCGCGACGGCAGGCGCTGACAACCCGATGCCGGGATCACAACCCAGGTGTGCCAGGGCGGCGTTTGCCTGCAAGGCATGCCAGGCGCGGGGTGGGTTCGAGCGCTCGTTTGTCATCTTGCTCGCCCGCTCTAGCGCGCCTGTGTTGCCGTCATGAAGACAAATGAGGCGTAGGCTGCCAGCAAGGCAAGCCCGCGCATGCGGGTGATCATGCCGCCCCGCGGCAACACCAGCAGTACGGTGACCATGCCGAAGGTGGCTGCCACGGCGAGCTCGCCCAGGGGTGCACGAATGGGTTGAATCGTGGCCGCCGTGCCGACGACGGCAAGCCCATTGAACAGGTTGCTTCCGAGCAGCGTCCCGAGCCCGACATCGTCGTAGCCCCGCAGGCGGGACAGGACGACCGTCACCAGTTCGGGCAACGAGGTGCCAATAGCCACCAAGGTGGCACCGATCACGTAGGGATGCACGCCCATGGCCGACGCGAGACCGGACGCTCCCGTGACGAACAACCGGCCGGCCGCAATCAGCGCGGCCAGCCCCACAAGCAGGAACAGCCCTGCTCGCGCCGCGGCGGCCGGCGGGTCGGCGGTGACGGGCACGGTTCGGCGATGGGTGATCGCCTGCCGTACCACGAGCGTCATCCAGAGCACGAACAACGCAATGAGCAGCAAACCATCCGCGCGCGACAGCTCGCCGTCCAGCGCCAGCAGCAATGTGAGGGCCGGCACGACCAGTGCGAGCACGAAGTCGCGCTTGAACTCATGGAAGCGCGCCACCAGAGGTCTGAAGAACAAGGCGATGCCCAGGATCAGTCCGAGATTGACGACGTTGCTCCCGAGAGCGTCTCCCAGCCCGATCCCAGGCTTGCCGGACGCCGCCGCCATGGTCGACACGGCCATTTCCGGGCTGGACGTGGCGAAGGCGGCCAAGGTCGTCGCCACCAGCATCTTGGGCAGGCGCAACCACTCCGCCACGCCGAGCACGCCCTTGAGGAAAGTCGCCCCGCCCAGAGCCGCCACCGGAATGGCGGCCAACACGGCGAGCAAGTCGGTGGCGTAGAGGGGTATCGTCATCTCGAAGTTTGCGCCGCGCAAAACATGGCTTTGACCTGAAAACTGGCCAAGGCTCAAGCTTGAGCCGGAAGCTGCGGAAGGTAGCTTGACTTCGGTCAGGCCAAGTCCAACATACGCCGGGCACAGTCGGAATCGCTCGAGATGCATCAGCTTCGAGCAACGTCATCGACAGCGCAACACCGATGTGCCGCGGACCGACGCGGCATGGGGATGATTCGCATGAAGATCAGCTTCCTGGGCGGTGCCGATACCGTCACCGGCTCCAGGCACCTGGTCGAGCTTGGCGGCCAGCACATCCTTCTCGACTGTGGTCTGTTCCAGGGCTTCAAGGTGCTGCGCGAACGCAATTGGGCCGCGTTTCCGGTGCCGGTCAAGGAACTGGACGCCGTCGTTCTCAGCCACGCGCATCTGGACCACAGCGGCTACCTGCCCTCGCTCGTAAAACAGGGCTACACCGGGCCGGTTTACGCTTCCGTGGCCACGCGGGACCTCTGCGAGGTGCTGCTGCTCGACAGCGCCAAGTTGCAGGAAGAGGATGCGCGCCGGGCGAACAAGTACGGGTATTCGAAGCACCCGAAGGCCCTTGCGCTCTACACGGTGGCCGATGCAAAACGGGCCATCGCCAAGATCACACCGATTCCGCCCGGGCGTGAGGTGCTGGTGGGGTCAGTGCGCATCTCGCTGACGCCGATCGGGCATCTGCTGGGGGCATCGGCTGTGACACTGCGCGCGGGCGGGAAGTCGCTGGTGTCTTCCGGCGACGTGGGTCGCGACGACGATGTCCTGATGCCGCCGCCGCAGCATGTCTCGCAGGCCGATGTCCTGCTCGTCGAGTCCACCTACGGCAACCGCAACCATCCCCCGAATGACGCAGACGCGAGGCTCGGGAAGATCATTCGGGATACTGTCGGTCGAGGCGGTCGCGTGCTGCTGCCGTCCTTCGCGGTCGGTCGCGCCCAGGCGCTGCTGCACAGCCTGCAGGATCTGCGGGCCGTGGGGCAGATCCCGCGAGACATGCCGGTCTACCTGGACAGCCCAATGGCCATCCAGGCCACCGCGCTCTATCAGCGTCATCGGCGGCTCATGCGGATCACGTCAAGGGAGGCCAGCGGCTTGAGCGACGGCGTCACGATGGTCACGACGCCGCAGCAATCCGAGCGACTGACACGGGCAAGCTACCCCTGCGTGATCATTTCTGCCAGCGGCATGGCCACAGGGGGCCGGGTGTTGCACCATCTGAAGGCTATGGCACCCAATCCTCGAAACCACATTGCCTTCCCTGGGTTCCAGGTGGCGGGAACCCGCGGCGGCAAGTTGGTGGGCGGTGCGTCGGAGGTCAAGATTCATGGCGAGAATGTTCTCGTCAAGGCCGAAGTCAGTCAGATCGAGGGCTTCTCTGGCCATGCCGACGCCAACGGACTGATGGCGTGGATGCGCGGCTTCGAAGCCGCACCACGCCAGACGTTCGTGGTGCACGGCGAGCCCGAGGCCGCGGATACCCTGCGCCTTCGGATCAAAGACGAGCTGGCATGGACAGTGCAAGTGCCGGAGCACCTGTCGACACATTCCGCTTGATCCGCGTCGCTGCCGTCGGCCCGCGTGTCGAGCGCGAGTTGCAGCGCGAGTTCAGAATGGCTGGTCGCGCAGTCCCCACCGGTGGGACAACCACGCCAGTGGAATCTCCAGATCGAAGAACACCGTCGTGATGGCAGCGATCTGCGTCCAAGTCAGTCCCAACGTCTCCTGAAGGAACAGCAGCGGCACCAGGGCTTCGGGAATCCGAGATGTCTACTGCACGACGCCGCACGTGCACCGACGCGGCGAGCCCGCCGACGCAATTCATCCGCCGACGCAACGGCCACCAGAGTGCGCACATTGAGTCCTGGGGTGGGTCTCCTCGGGCGTAGCCCATACACTCGCTTCTGGGAGATCAAAATTGACCCGATCCGTTTTGGCGGGTGGGCTTGCAGGCAGTGATGAGGCCAAGTCATCGGCTTGCACGTCGGGCTCGACGCTACCAGGCACTACCGGAGTCGCGGGTGCGCCCGCCGAGGATGGTTCGCCCTGCGCCGACCACACCGGCCCTCTCGCGATCGCCGAGGCCGTCTCCGAGGCCATCGCCGTGATCGATGAGCACGGGGTCATCAGGCAGGTCAATCGCGCTTGGCGACAGTTCTCGATCGCTAACGGCGCCGAGGCCGGGCAGCCGGCACGGCATACCGGCGTCGGCACCAACTACCTGCAGGTCTGCGCGCAGGCTGCGGCTTGCGGGTCGGAAGGCGCCCAGGCAGTGATGGAGGGTATCGCTGCAGTGCTGGATGCGAGATCGCCCAGTTTCAGCCACAGCTATCGCTGCGACACCCCCGATCGACGGCGTTGGTTCAGCCTGCGTGTCACGCCCCTGAATTCCGGCCGCCGCGGCGCTGTCGTGGCACACATCGACGTCACCGACGTCAAACTGGCCGAGGAGCAGGCGCGGGCGGTGCAGAGCCGGCTGGAGGCATTGACCGCTGCAGTCCCAGGCGTGATCTATGAGTTCGAACGCACAGCAGTCGGGAACTGGCGCTTCCTGTATGTCAGCGAAGGCATCAATGAACTGTTCGAGGTCACGCCCGAGGCGGCACTTGCCGACCAGGCCTCCTTGTCCGAATGCATCCTCGCCGAGGACCGTGCTTCGCATCAGGCGTCGGTGGAGCAATCCGCGCGCGCGCTTACGCCATGGACGCACGAACACCGGATACGCACCCGCAGTGGCCAGCTCAAGTGGGTGCGCGGCCAAGCCGTGCCGCAGCGCCGGGGCGACGGCTCGGTGCTCTGGCGCGGCATTCTGATCGACATCACTCGGCTCAAGCAGACCGAGCAGGCGCTGCAGGAAAGCGAACAGCGCTGGATGTTCGCGCTCGAGGGCGCCGGCGATGGCGTGTGGGATTGGAACCTGCAAACCGGCCAGGCGCACTTCTCGAGACGTTGGAAGTTGATGCTCGGCTACGACGATGCCGAGATCGGCAACGAGGCCACCGAGTGGTCCAGCCGCGTGCACCCCGAAGACATGCCCGCCGTGATGGACGCCCTGCAGGCGCACCTGGACGGCAAGACGGCGTCGGTGGCGGTGGAGTTCCGCATCCGGCGCAAGGCCGGCGACTGGTGCTGGACGCAGGGCCGAGGCATGCTGGTCAGCCGCGATGCCGCCGGGCAGCCGCTGCGACTGGTGGGCACCAACACCGACATCACCGAACGCAAGGCGATGGAGGAGAGGCTCCACCAGTTGGCGTTCCACGACACGCTCACGCAGTTGCCCAACCGCCGGCTGCTCCTCGACCACCTGGCTCTCGCGATCGCCTCCTGCAGACGCACCGGCCGGCGGGCTGCCCTGATGTTCCTCGACCTCGACAACTTCAAGTCGCTGAATGACAGAGCCGGGCACGCGGTGGGCGACCTGCTTCTGGTCGAGGCGGCCCGGCGGCTGACCTGCTGTGTGCGCGAGACCGATACCGTGGCGCGCATTGGCGGCGACGAGTTCGTCGTGTTGATCGTCGAACTGGATGGGGACATGCACGGCGCTGCTGACCAAGCTGGCGCCATCGCCCGCAAGATGGCGCTCGCGCTGGCGGCACCCTACCTTCTTACCGCCCCGCGCGAGATCGACACCGGCGCAAGAGTCGAGCACCGCTGTACAGCGAGCATCGGTGTCGCGCTCCTGGGCACGAGCGGTTGGACGGTAGACAGCGCGCTCGGCATCGCCGACCAGGCGATGTACCAAGCCAAGCAATCGGGCCGGAACTCGATCTGCCTGGTGGAAGCCGCCACCGAAGTCGATGGCCGCGCTGAGCCGGTGCCTGGGTAGTCCGGCAGGACTGGTCCGCATCCGACAACGCTTGAGGACGCACCTGCCTTCAAGTGCACACCGCAGGCACCTGCAGTTCGATGACGGCGACGTACCGACTTTCGGTTTGATGACGCGTCGGTTCATCGCCTATTGAACGGCAGCTTCGTGGCGACGGAGTCGTAGGCGGCTACGACCGCAGTGGGTCGGTTGCTGGTGCACGCGGCCGGAGGTCGACGGTCTGCTCTACGACACACACCGGAAGTAAGAGGCCGGTCGACAGGCAGACGCTGATGAAACGCGCGCAGATGCAGCGCCACCTCAACGACCTGCAGGCTGAGGGCCCGGTAACTCCTGACGTCCAGGCCGGCCACGGACGCTCCGGACGCGTCACAGGCGTCGATTACTGCACCACAAGGCTTCTGCAGTAGATGCATGCGCACTTCCGTTCTTGGACAACGTGATTCAGAGCTGTATTTGGGGTCAGCATGGCGGTGGCGGCTTCTGCTTTCTTGAGCAACTCGTCGCTCAGGAACGGATAGCACGGGAATCAAGCCGGCCAGGCTTGGCCCTGACGCGATATCGACAAGATCCGCAATTCGATCCTCTCAAGCGCCCTCTCCAGCTTGGCAGTGTTCTCCTGCTCGATGAGACCGGGCACCTCAGACTCAGCGACCTCGATCAAGGTGCTGCCGTCGACCCAATACCACTTCTCTGCGCCTGTCTTCGTCTTCACCTTGAAGGGCTTCATGTCCGTCTCCTGAGCCACCCGTCGCTGCGGGACGGAAGTTCCCGCACGATCAGCTCCCGCTGGCACCCCGCAAACGATCCTTGAAGCGGGGCACTGCGGCGACGCTGTCGATTGCCGCACGCGGGAATCACATGAAAGCCGAACTGTCGAATGTTGTCAATAGACACGTGTCTATTGATTACATGACCAGGACAGTCGCTGGGCATGCGCCCGAGCCGAAACCTTCCCTTGATCCACGCCTTCTCGGCAGTCCTCAAGGCACGTCGTCTGCAGCTGGGCCTTACACAAGAGGACCTGGCGGGGATCGTCGATCTCGATAGGCCATACATCACCATGCTGGAGGCAGGACGAAAACAGCCGACCCTCAGCGTGCTGTGGCGCATTGCCGCCGGGCTCCAGCTCAGCGCTGGTGATCTCGCGACGCGGGTTGACGAGCAGCTACTGCTGGCCAGCCGTCTACGGCCAGCCGGCCGACCCTCGTGACTGGGTCGCTCCCGCACGAGAACGTAGCTACCAGGAGGCGCCGTTGCCCGATGACATCGGTGGCACAGGCGCCGGTGGTATCGACTAGCGAGGTTTCCGGGCGGCCTTCCTTTTGCCGCGTGTCGGGACGTCTTGGCCCCCTACCCGCTCCTCTGATACGCCCAGTTCCTTGCTGAGCTGGATGAACCAGGCATCAAGCGCCTCAAGCGGGATCTCGTCGGCCACATAGGCCGTGACCCCGCTCGGGGTAAGCAGCTTGGTCACGGGGCGCCCATTGGCTGCGATGTAACGGCTGACGATGGGCATGTCGAGATTCTGTGGCTTGGGCGCCGCAAGGCCAAGCGGCTGATGCAGGTCGACGCCGCCCGACCGCTGGCGCCTGCAGCGAGCCCGAGTCAGCCTTTGCAGGTTGCCGCTCATAGGGTGGCCGCCGGCGCGCGGCCCGTCTGCGCTGCCGACCGGCCCTAGATCTGGATCCGCTCGACCTCGTCGAGGTTTACCTGCCCGGTCCGGCGGTCGTACAGCCCCGTGGTCCGGGCGGATTCGTGGTTGGCCATCTGCTGCGCAATCTCCAGCCGCCCTCCGTTGCGCAGGTACTCGGTGATGCCTGTCGCGCGGAAGCTGTGACAACCAATGCGAGTGCGAATACCGGCGGCAGCAGCCCTGCGCCCGACCATACGAAAGACGTCGCCCTGCGCCATCGGGTTGCCCGACAACTCCCCTGTCCGTCCAGCAACGGTCCGAAAGAGGCACCCCTTGCCATCACCCAGATGGGCACCCTCGATGTAGGCATGCAGCCAAGCCTCGAGCTTGTGATGGCAGGGCATCTCGTGTTCCTTGCCACCCTTCTCATGGAGCCTGACCCAGGTCCGCCGCGCCTGGACGTAGACATCCTCCACACGCATCTTGACCGCGGCGCCAACGCGCGCGAAGGTGTAGACCATCAGGCCGATCAGGGCACGGTCCCGTAGCCCGATGACGGTACTGGTTTCAATGGCGTCGATCAGCGCCCTCGCCTCCTCGGCGGACAGCACCGGCGTCTTGCCCTTCTTCACCGCGTGCCTGGGCCCGCGCACCGAGCTGGCCGGGTTCGTCGGCATAACCTGGCCGATCACCAGCCAGTCGAACAGCATGCGCAGCGCGGCCAGCCGCTGCTTGACGGAGGTCGGGGCAAGTCGGAGCCCTTCGATGTAGGCCGCAACGTGGACGGGTTGCACCTGACGGATGTCAGTCACCCCCCTGCCCTCGCACCAGGTCGAGAAGTCAGCGGTGGCGCGCGCGTAGGCCTTGCGAGTGTTTGCGTTGCGGATGTTGACCGCGAAGAACTCGAAGGTGCGCCGGGCCGCCTGCACATCGGGCGCGAAGATCGCGGGAACTTGGCCAGTGGCGTCGAAGACGCGCGCCGCGGTCCGGCCGGGGATGACGACCGCGACTTCAGGCATCGACGGACCACACCTGCACGCCATCGCGCTCGAGCTGCGGCAGCCTAGCCGTGCCGGGAAACAGCGGCGAGGCGAAGAAGACGTAGCGGTGCAGCTCGGGCCGCTGAGCGAGCTTGATCAGGTCCTTGGCCAGCTTGCGGTTGTTCCTGGGGTCCACCGCGGCGAAGGTCTCGGCACCGACCAAGCCCTCGATCTCACTCATCACGTCGAGCGGCTGCGCGGCATGCGCGCCGGGCGCGATGCTGAATCCGCCGGCGTCCGGGTGGAGCCCGAACAGAACTCGGACCGCCGACAGCGCCGCCAGGTAGGTCCAGATCTGGTTCACCTGCTCGATAGCGTTCAGCGCGTGGCCGTCCAGGGGGTGGAAGCCGACCTGGTCGAACTTCAGCGCCCGCAGCAGGCCGATGCCGTCATCGCCGAACGAGGCGATCCAGGCCTGCAGCTTGGTAGCCGACGCCCTCACCTGCCCGGCAAGCTCGTCGGCTTCGGCAGCGTCGTGGACCAAGAGCACACCGGGCTTCATTCATGAATGGTAACGTCCTTTATCAGTCATATTTTGACAGCGCCACAACGCGCAGCGCGGGGTTTCCACGCGCGTCATCAACGCGAGGCCGAGCGTGCCGCCCCCGGTATGCGGCGCTACTTCTTCCTCTCGCGGCGGGACACAACGGACTTGCGCCAAGCCTCCAGTGCATTGATGTCGGCTTCCATCTCGTCAGGCGAGGGCGGCGCGACGTTGGCTTCTTGTGCGCCATCGTGGCCGGTGTAGTTGGAGCATTTCGCCATGCCCGCAGTAATGGCGGTCACATCTTCAGTCTCGACTGCGACCTTCTTCAACCGGTTCGTCTCGACGCCCTTTCGGAAACGCAGAACCACTTCATTGAGCAGAACCTCTTCCACGCCGCGCTCCCAGGCCATACGGAGGTCGTTGTAGAGGTCTCGGGCATGGAGCCGATAGCCGGCTTGATCCCCGGCCTTGTGCCTCTTCGCACACTCGACTTGCTTGTTGCGCAGCATGCCAACGCGCTGAGAAACGCTTGCGCCAGCGAAAGGCAAGGTCTCATCGGCAACGCCGAAGCCCTCGGGAGTCTGGTTCAGAGTGAGCGCCTTCGGAGTCAGCCCCAACGCTGCGGCCTCAAACATAAGCACGTTGAGGAAGAAGATGTCATGGGTGAAGACGACGACCTGCCGCTCCTGGGCCTCGGCCGCAATTCGCCGGGCTACGCGCTCGCGACGAGCGTGATCGAGCGATGAAACTGGGTCGTCGAAGACGATACCGCCCTTCCCCTTGCCGAGCTTGACCTCGGCAAGGAACGCGGCGATTGCAATAGCACGCTGCTCGCCCTCACTGAGGATGTCCTGAGGAACAGCGCCGCTATCAGACTTCAAGACGAGTTTGAACGTCGTTTTGGCCTTGGTAGACGAGGGCTGCATGGCGACGCGGATGCTGTTCACGCCCAGAGCCAGGAGCTCTTCGCTCAGGGCCGCGGCGACTTCTTCAGTGGCCATAGTGCTGGTCAGCTCGGTCGACTTACGCGAGATAGCTGTCGTGCTGGTCGCGGTGAGGCAGTCGGCCAGCTTCGCGCTCAAGATGAAGCGGTCGACTGTTTCGACAGCTACTGCCTTGACGTCAGAGAGCTGGCGCCGAGCCTGAAGCTCTGCCAGGTCCTTCTCCATCTTGGTTCGGGCGGCCGCATCCTGGGACTGGTCCAGTTTGAGGGCGGCCTCGCGCCAGCCAGTGGCAATCTGATTGAGCGCGTCGCGGGGGATAGCTGAGAGTGCCGGAACCTGGTCCCAGTTGACGCCGGAGTCAGGCTTGGCGGCTTCACGAACGGCATCACGGCGGTCCCTCAGCCCCTTCTGGAATGCGGTGCAGGCAGACACGAGCTCGGGAATAGCCTCAAGGTCGTGTGTCAGGGTCTCGTCAAAGTTGAGGTCGAGCGGAGCGTCTACGATGGCCTTGAAGGCCGCAACAGCCTCTCTCCGCGCCTTCTCTGCGGCCTTTGTGGCTTCGCCTTCGATGAACTCGTCGAAAGCGATCAAGCGCGCCGCGCCGGCCTCACCGACAGGGTTTTGGCAGAGCGGGCAAGGTGCCCCACTCTGGAGGCGCGGGAAGGCCTGAACAGGGGGTGACGTAGCGCAGAACTGTCGGGCGGACTTGAACATCTCAAGCCACAGGTCGTCACCTGTACCTTCAAGGGTGTCCATCTCTTTGAACCGCTGCGCCGCAGATTGGGCGACGCCCTTGGCTTGATTGGACTTGTCAACCAAGGTACGCAGTTCATCGATCCTGGCTTGAGCAACGATTGTTGTGGCTGCGTCCAGGCGCTGAACAAGCGCGTCAAGTCGTGCCGCTTTGACGCGCAGGTCGGCAGCACGCCGCTTTGGGTCCGCCTCGCCAAGGGTCTTGATGAGACTATCAAGCTGTGACTGGTCAGCATCGGAGAAGGACGCGAGACGCGCGAGATCCTCCTTGCTGGATTTGGCGGAGAGCCCTTTTGCGAAGATGCCGGCCTGGGTGGGGCTGATGGCGAGCTTGGCAAACGGTTCCACGTTGGGTTTGGCGGCGCGCTGCTCTTGCTGAATGCGTTCCCTCAACCACGTGCATACCTTGGCAAGGCCTTCCAGTATGTCGAGGCCATAGGGGACATATGAGAAGTCGCCTTGGTTGTCGACGTATGCGCGGGCACAGCGAGAGTCAAAGATCGCGATGCTGGACAGTTGAGCCGGCGATTCTTTGCCGTCGGTCCATTGATATTCAGCCGCCTCACCGTCGACAAGGGCGTCAAAGTCAGCGGTCGCGGCGTCGGCCAGAAGTGGATGCTTGTAGGCGTTGGGACGAATCTGCTCCGACTGGTCGCGCGCGCGACAGGCCTTCTTGAGCACACGGGTGTAGCCAGACTTCCCAGCGCCGTTGTCACCGTAGATGTTGGTCAACCCCGTCGGCGCTAGGGGAAGCCTCTTTCCTGGTGCAAGCGCGTTGACGTACTGGAGGTTCCTGATTGCCGTGAGCTGAACAAGGGGCTGGCCAGCTTGAGGCGCAGCAACTTGCTCTCTGGTCAACTTTCGCGGCTTGCGCCCGACAGGGTTGGGTATTCCATGGGCGTCTTGAAGCAGGGCCAGGATGTCCTCAAGGTCCTCGACGGAAGGTGTCGGCCGCTCGTAGAGCACGGCGACTGCATGCTGCTGCCAGGCTGGAAGCTTTTCCGCCCACTTCTGGATTTCGCTGAGGATAGTCATCTGCAGTTGTGGCCTCAGTTCAGTCTTGAAACGCTATTTGGGCGAAGAGCGACCAAGCTCACACGGCATCGGAAGGGCCAGACTCCTTGAGCTCAGTGAACTTGGCGGCCATCGTCGGATTGCCCCGCGTCAACTTCTTGATCGTCACGTCCTGCGCTTTGTCATTGGCAAGACGAAGGTTGCGATCAGTACCGAGCAGAGCCTCCTTCGTCTTCTGCAGGTGGTCGATCGACTTGTCGATCTCTTCGATTGCCGTCTGGAAGCGCCGTGAGGCAAGGTCGTAGTTCTTCGCGAACGCATTCTTGAACGTGTCCAGCTCGTTCTCGAAGTTGGTTATGTCGATGTTCTGCGCTCGCACGAGCGCCAGCTCCGACTTGTACTGCAGCGAGTTCATCGCCGCGTTACGCAGCAGCGTGATGATGGGAATGAAAAACTGTGGCCGCACCACGTACATCTTCGGATGCCGGTGAAACACGTCGACGATGCCGGTGTTGTAGAGCTCGCTGTCGGGTTCGAGCAGCGAGACCAGCACCGCGTACTCGCAGCCCTTCTCGCTGCGGTCCTTGTCCAGCTCCTTCAAGAAGTCTTCGTTGCGGTTCTTCGTGGCCGTGCGGTCGCTCTCGTTCTTCATCTCGAACATGATCGACACGATCTCGGTGCCCGCCTCGTCCAGGTCACGGAAGATGTAGTCGCCCTTGCTGCCGCTGCGCGCGTCGTTGTCCTTCTCGAAGTAGGCACGCGGAAACGCCGTGGCGCGGATGCGGTTGAACTCCGTCTCGCAGTGCTGCTCCAGCGTCTCGCCCACCATCTTGGTCGACAGTCTCGCCTTCATGTCGCGCAAGCGCTCAATGGCGTCGTCGCGGTCCTTGATCTGCGTCTCGTACTTGTCCTTTAGCGACTTCTCGGCGAGCTGCTTCTCGAGCGCTGCGCGCTCCAGGCCACTCTTCAGCTCGTCGCGCTCCTTCGCAACCGGGCCGACGGCCTCGGTGATGGCGAGCTTCTGCGCCGTCGCGATGGCGTCGAGCTGGGCCTTTAGGCCCTGAATCTCGGCGTCCTTGGCAGCGGCGGCCCTCTGCAGCTCGTTCGCCAGCATCGCCTCGGCCAGCTGGGAAGCGGACTGTCGGTCGAGCCGAGCCTGCTGGAGCTCGTTGGCCAGCGTGTCGCGCTCCTTCTCCACTGCGCCCAGCGCCTCGGCTACGGCCAGCTTTCGCGCCACCTCGCCGGCATCGAGCCGAGCCTTTAGGCCTTGGATCTCGGCATCTCGGGCGGCGGCGGCCAGCTCCATATCGCCCGCCAGCCGAGCCGTGGCCAACTCGACGGCATTGCGCTTGTCCTGCTCGGCCAGTTCCAGCCGCTCATGCAACTGCTGCTCGAAGGCCTGGTCGCGAACCTGCTTCAGGATGTCCGCATAGCCGGCCTCGTCAATCTTGAATGCCTTGCCGCAATGCGGGCAGATGATGTCGTGCATATCCTCGCTTCTCCCGCTTTCGTTAGAAACTGCTTGAGCATCCTTGGCCGAGCTCATCGCGCGACAAGCGCCGCAGTCCTTCGCATGCTACGACCCCTTTTGACCGGCAGTTCCCTTCGCCGGACAAAAGCTGCTGCTCACGCATTCCATGAGTCTCGAAACGAGCCCGCCTCTGCCGCCCGGCGGGGGAGCGGCGGCCGGGGTTGGGGCCCGCGCCCTCGGAGCAGCGCCCCGAAGAGAGCGCATCGCCCCGCGCCCCGGCGCAGATCTGCCGGGGCCTACGGCCCTTCCTCAAACCTGCATCGTGATAGGCGCAACCCGCACGCCGGTGCCCTCTTCCTTGAAGATGTCGGCCGGCAGGTCCTCCCACTCGCCACCGCGAGCCTCGACCATCGGGCGAAGGCTGGCGTTCTGACGCGGGCCGTTCGCGCACAAGGCCACCAGGCGACTGCCCGGCTTCAACATCTTCAAGGCGTGGGTGATGTGCTCGATGTCCGCACCCTGCGCGAACGGCGGGTTCATCAGCACGGCGTCGAACAGGTCCAGGTCCCCAACATCGGCGCTGCATTGCAGAAAATCGGCACACCGTACCGTGCCGGCCAGGCCGCTGCAGGCCAGGCGTGCCGCAAGTTCTGCGTTCACCTCCACGGCCACCACCTGCAGCGCGGTCTGGCGCACTAGGCCGAACGGCACGATCCCGGGAAAGGCGCCCAACAGCCGGCCCGTGCCGGCGCTTGGCTCCAGCACCCGCATACCGATAGCCAAGCCGGCCAGGTCCACCATGCGCGCGGCCAGGGCGTGCGGCGCCGGGAAGAACTGCGGCGCGCTAACCAGTTGCACGCCGGCCTTGACCGTGGCCCGCATCGCTTCGATGTCGGTGCGCAGTTCGTTGGGCTCGGCCACATGCGCGCCTGTCGCCGCCTGTTTGGGAGACGCGGCGTCCTTGTTTTCGTCGGTCGGTGCCGCAAGCAACGTGAATCCGGTCTTGTTGGCCAGCTCGACCAACAGGCCGGCGCTTCGTTCGTGCTCGAGCAGCGCAGGTTTGAGGCCGAGAGCAACGCGCTGGGCTTGCCGTGCAGGGTTGAGGCCGGCGCCCGACGGCGGCCATGCTGAGAGCTCTCGACGGGCCTTGTCGAGCCTGCGCCTTCGGCGACCTCTTACACGATAGGCTCCCCACCGCACGGCGGTCGCGTGCGCCGGCCAGGGGCCCGTACGTTCGACTACCATGGCAACGAGCATGCAAATCAGCAACGCAAATCGCCGGTCGATCTCGCTTCCGCTGGGGATATCAGAGGCTGCGGCGCCCCTGGCAGAGTTGAAGCAGCTAGACGAAGGCTTGGAGCTTGTCGTCCCAGACGACTACGAGCAACTGGTGCGGTCAAACGAGCTGAGCGGCGAGGTTTTTGCCATCCAGCGCCTTCTGGCAATATCCCGGCTCGAAATCCGGATCACGATAGTTTGGGGTTTTGCTATCAGTCAGCGGATCCAGGAAATCACTCGGCTGCAGCCTCTCCTGGCCGTTGCGCTTATGCTCCAAGGCATTTGCCATAGGCTTTCTGGAATCGAGCTGTCACACGCCGAACAGGTCTTGACGTTGGCACGTCAGGGCGTGCTAAAGCACCGATTGATCAGGGACTTGTTCTCCCCTAGCCAACTGCTACTTTGTGCCGACAGCCGAGGCCATGGCAGGCCCGAGCAGTTGTACCTTTCCCGAGGTGGCGCGCTTCGTCCGCGGAGCCATTTCGAAACGCTCGTTCAGGATGTGTTGGCCTCGGAACTGCAAGCCACTGCCGACACGGCCAAGCAGTTTAAGTGGGCCAGCAATCTCGGGGTGATCGTGGCAGAGTTGTTCGAGAACACGGACATGCATGCAATGTCTGATCTCAGCGGCGCGCGGTTCAGTATCAATGCAATGCGCGGACTGATGTTCAAGCGCATCCAGCTGACCGTTCAGATGCGCGGGGCCGACAACAAGTTGAAGGATGTGGTGAAGGACTGTCTTGAGATCTCAGTTTTTGACACTGGCCTCGGGTACTTTCGCTCATTCACACGCTCGGACGAGAGTCGAGACATCGAATTCGAATGGCGCGTGCTGCACAAATGCCTTGAGCGCCATTTCGATGAAGACATTCCCGACCCACGCCCCGTTCACCGTGCACTCGGTCTGGCCGAGGTCCTCCGCTCACTGCAAACGCTAGCCGGGCGGATCGAGATTCGAACCGGCCGCACATTCGGCTACAGGACATTCATCGAAGGGCAGCTACAAGCCCAGATGCAACCCCTCGGATCCGAGTGGTCTCGCTTCGCATGGCCCAGGCCCAAGCTGCTGGATGCTACGAAGAGAGTTGTAGCCATTCCGACTGCTCACGAAGACACCATCGGCTGCGCAATACGCGTGATCGTTCCGCTGAACTGAATGACAATGAAGGCCCTCGCCCTGCGGACCCGTCTTCGCACTGAAGACAGAGATGGCGACGCCTGCTTGCTGGTCTATGACAGCGTGAACCTCGCCTCGTCGACAATCAGCGCCGACGTCCGAGATGTCCTTGCACGTCGACCAAATACTCCCTGGATCTATGTCCTCTGCCCATTCCTGAGCGCCGAGGTCGCCGGCGAAACATTATTCGGTGGATTTGCACCGGAGCGATCCGGCTCCCAGATCTCGTTGGTACATCTTCGCAAGGACGCCGGCACATGGAAGATTCAGCACGGCGGCCCGAACAGTTCCCTCTGCGACCTCAAAGGCGAACTGGTGCACGGCTGGTTGTTCGACTTGTTCGACAGTCGCAGTGGGCTTGTAAAGGCTCCGGCTGGAGTCCATTTCACGAAGTTGTCCGGGCAGCATGCGGACAAATTTCTGCGTGCCAGCAACGTACTGCTCACATCCGCAGCGATCGGGGCGATTGCATTCTTCTGCCTTGCATTGATCGGCGATGTGCATATCAAGCGCGTGTTCGTCGACACAGCGCCTTTGGTGGCCGTCGCATTTGCAATGGCGCGAGTGGCAAGGGCCTCTGGCATCGGCACATCTGACCCCGAGGTGGAGTCGTTCAGTTCCTATGGCGGGCTGAACAACCTTCCCCCGCTCGGATCGAACGACCTATTTCTCGTGTCGGCGTCAACGTCAGGGAGTTTGGCCAGCGAACTCGTCAAAAGGGCCGCCAACGAGAAGCTAATCATTACGCTGTTTCTGCTTGGCCCGTCTCCCACGCAAGCGACTGTGGGGTGGGTGGCCTGCAACCTGACCATCACGAAGGACCGACTCTTCGGATACGCACCAATCGTAAACGCCAAGGCGGACGAGTGCGCTTTCTGCAAGCGAGGATTTCTGGCAGCGCCACTTGAAGGCGACCAATTTCTCCTCGAGAAACGGGATGTCACCCGCATGCGTATCAGCACCTCCAGCCAGCCAAGACAGGCTCGGGATGCTGTGGAACTGCTCGCCGGGAAAGGCTTGCTATCGGTTGAGCTGTTCACCCCATCGCACAAGACCAATATTCGATTCGATCTGAAGGTGGCGCTGGAAAAGAGCGCTGACATTCAGGAGCAGACGGTGCGAATGCTGCGCCGCTTCGCCCCGGCTCCATTGGACGCCGTCGTCCTGGTGGACATCAACGAGGACCTGTTCAGTTTCGTTCGCGATGCAGCCGGCCTGACGGAACAGTTCCAGCAGGCCATCATCTACACGTATGAAGATCTGGCAACCATGCCGGCGGTCGATGGGTCTCGGGTGCTGGTGATGTTGGGTGTCCTTGACGATCACGCGAAGGTTCGCAGTGTCAACGCTCAGATGCGCGTGAAAGCAGCGCATGGCGACGTGGCTTACCTCAGCGTGCTGACTGTCGTCGACTCGGCGCACAGCATGCGGGAGCTGGAGATGTTCCTCTGCTACGGCGAGCGCGGAGCCGACACGTTCACCTTCAAGTCGGCCATGTCGCTCATGCTGCCCGAACTCGACGGAGTGCCGACGCCCTGGGCGCAGGAACTTGAGTTGCTGCAAAGGATGTCGTCCGACCTGGACGCCCGACTGGCTCCCATGCTGAAGACCAGACTCGCCGAGCTGCTCGGGCCGGGCGTTCGCCAGGATGGGCTGTTCATCGCCGGAAAGCGCGGCCCATTGGCCATCGCAGCGGATTTCGTGTACCTGAACACTGGTAGCAATATCGGCGCGATCTCGCATGCCGACGTATTTGCGGTCGTGTCAAACCTGCTCGCTACCGCTCGCTGCGATAACGTTGGCCTGGCGACACCCGCGGGCAAGTTGCCTGGTGGTGTCGTGAAAAACCAAAGCGTCTATGGACAGATTCTGGTGAACCCGGCGGCACTTTGCCCTCGCAACCTCAGGGACTACAACGACTCCATTCTGCGAGCGGCATTGCTCAGGGCGGCGCACCAACAGGAGTTGAACTACGCTGTGGACGAGCGCTGCAGCCTGGAAGTGCTTGCTGTGTTTGTCGCCGAAGTCGACGCGTGGAATTCCGGGCACGGGAATTCAACACCCGAGGTTGTAATGGCTCTCGCCTGCGGCCGATTAAGGCTCTGGCCCGAACATCTTGAGCGCTTTGTCAAACATTGCCGGGCGACGATTGCGGACGACTGGGCTCAGCAACTGCTGGACGTCGTGGTCGATGAGGCCTCGTAGTTGTATTCGGCCCATGTATATCGGAAGAGGCAAGCAAGGCGAGGTGCCGAGATGCTGCGATCGATCGGAGATCGCCGCCTTCCCTTGGTTTGAAAGACTCTTGGGTCCTCGTGTCAATCAGACGTGCCGATCGGTATCTGGCCGACTCGTCAGCTGGTAGACCATGTCACCCACAAATCGCCGGAACGAATCGTTCTCGACGAACTGCTTGTAGACCTGCGTGTCGTCCTTCAGCAGGATCTGCATCACCTTGCCCAGCGCCTGGTCGTGAGCCATGCGTGCGGTGTGCGGCGTGTTGTCCCTGGCGTTCTGGAAGGCTTTGTCGGCGGCCACCTTCGGCGCGATGTCGTCCCGGATGCGCTTGGCCACGCGGTCGGTGTCGGCGAACAGGGTGCCGAAGTTGTCGTTGAAGGTCTTGAGGATGTTGCTCAAGCGGTCCAGCTCGGGCTCGGGCTTGCGGCCACCGCCGTCGGTGGGAACGGGCGCGATCTCGGCATCGACATCGGCCAGCGCGATTTTCATCAGCGCCTTCTTCTCGACGCGATAGCTGTCCATGTCGATGGCCTCCAAGATGCCCTTGGCCAGGTCCTCTTCCTTCGGCGCCGGCAGCTTGGACACCAGCAGGTTCAGCAAGATCGACAGCTTCTCCCACTCCGGATTGGTGCCGGGCATCACCGAGGCCAGGAAGTCGTAGGTGCGGCAGAACACCTTGGCCTTGCCCTTGAAGTCCACCTGCTGGTCTTCATCGAGAGTGCCGGTGTACGCCGCCACGCAGGCATCCAAGATCGGGTCGAGCTGATCGCGCTCGGCGCCGGCCAGGAAAACGGCGGCGAGCTGCTGCACCTGGTCGGGTGAGTACATAGGCAGGATGACGTCGGGGTACTTGCCGCGGCGGAAAAGGTCGCGCAAAACATCGTCGGCGATGCCCCAGATGAAGGAGACGATCTTGTTGTGCGTCGCTTGGTCCACTGCTCGAAATCTCTCGTGTGCTGTTTGAA
>CAMTUD010000097.1:0-14391 GCA_947084805.1 uncultured beta proteobacterium
CGGCGCAGCGCGCGGCGGGCCGCTCAGCGCACGACGACGCGTGCCGCGCCTGCGGCCACCCGGCCGATCACGGCCGCATCGTCGAAGCCGTGGCGGCGGAACACGGCCATCACCGCGTCCAGCGCCTGCGGGGTGCAGGCCACGAGCAGGCCGCCGCTGGTCTGCGGGTCGGTCAGCAGCGTGCGGTCTTCGGCCGCGAAGCCTTCGGGCACCACCACGCCGCCGTCGTAGCCGGCCCAGTTGCGGCCCGAGGCGCCGGTGGCAAAACCGCGCGTCACCAGGTCGCGCACGCCGGCCAGCAAGGGCACGGCGGCCCAGTCCAGCTGCACTTCGCAGCGCGCGCCGCGCGCCATTTCCAGCGTGTGGCCGGCCAGGCCGAAGCCGGTGACGTCGGTCAGCGCGTGCACGCCCGGCAGCGCGGCGAGGTCGGGGCCCGGGGTGTTGAGCTTGGTGGCGTTGGCGATCATCTGCGCGTAGCCGGCGTCGCCCAGCGCGCCCTTCTTCAACGCCGCGCTCATCACGCCCACGCCCACCGGCTTGCCCAGCACCAGCACGTCGCCGGGCCGCGCGTCGGCGTTGCGCATGATGCGTTTCGGGTGCACCAGGCCCAGCGCCACCAGGCCGTAGATGGCCTCGACGCTGTCGATGGTGTGGCCACCGGCAATCGGGATGCCCGCCGTGCGGCAGATCGAGGCGCCGCCCTCCAGGATGCGGCCGATGGTGGCCGTCGACAGCACGTTGATCGGCATGCCCACCAGCGCCAGCGCCATGATCGGCCGCCCGCCCATGGCGTAGACGTCGCTCACGGCGTTGGTGGCGGCGATGCGCCCGAAGTCGAAGGGGTCGTCGACGATGGGCATGAAGAAGTCGGTCGTCGCGATCAGCGCCTGCTCGTCGTTGAGCTGGTAGACGGCGGCGTCGTCGGCGGTCTCGATGCCGACCAGCAGTTCCTTCGGGATGGGCATCGCGGCGGTGCCCTTCAAGATTTCGCTCAACACACCGGGAGCAATCTTGCAGCCGCAACCGCCGCCGTGCGACAGCGAGGTCAGCCGGGGTTCGGCTGGAGGTTCAGGGGCGTTCATCGGGGGCTCCTGGGGAACGGGAATGGGGATGGGGGGCGTGGTCGCTGGCACGGGCGTTGGGGCTGGCGGCCAGCAGCCGCGCCACCAGGCCGGTGAGCGCGGCGCTTTCGGCCTCGGGGGCCAACAGCGGCGCACGCAGGGCAAGCCGTGTTTGCAGGCTCGGCAGCATAGCCGCATCGTCGCGGGCCCGCTGCAGCAGGGCCGCCAGCCCGGCCGCGTCGCCCGCCTCGAAGACGCCCGGGTAGTCAGCGCCCAGCAGGCCGAGGTTGCCGTCGATGCGCGAGGCCAGCACCGGCGTGGCGCTGCGGATGGCCTCGATCACGACATGCGCGCCGCCTTCCATGCGGCTGGGATGCACCAGCACGTGCGCGCGCTGGATGTGGCCACGCACGGTGCCGTGCGGCAGGCCGCCCAGCCAGCGGTAGTTCGGCTGCGCGGCGGCCAGCGCGGCGGCTTCGGCACCGAGTGCGGGGTCGAGCGCGTTGCCGATGTGGTCGAGCAGGATGTCGGGGCGGTGCGCCAGCAGACGCGCGGCGGCGAAGTAGGTCTGCGGGTCCTTCTCGTCGCGCAGGTGGCCCACCATCAGCGCCCGCAGGTGGCGGCGTGTGTGCGGCAGGGCGCTTCTTGCGCTGCAAGACTGCAGCAGCACCTGGGCCTTGCCCCGGTACGCGGCGGGCAGTTGTCGGGCGCCGAAGTCGTTCAGCACGATGAGCGCATCGGCCAGCGCCAGCGAGTGCTGCGCGCGGGTGTCGGTGTGGATGTCGCGGTAGAGGTCAGTGCCGGTCAGCGCCAGCAGCAGCGGGCGCGTGGGGTGGGCGGCGCGCCACGCCGCCACCGAATCCGCCGAGCGGCGTGCGTGCAGCGCGATCAGCAGGTCGGCGTCGCCGCCGACGTCGGGGTCGGCGTCGGCCAGCTCCCAGCGCCCGGCCAGCCGGACACGGTAAGCTGGGCTCAGAAAGCGCGCCCAGCGACGGGCGGTTTGCCAATTGCCGTTGTTCGCCGCTGCGAACGCCGGCGTGACGATGACGATGGACTGACGATGCATGACGCAAGCCTAGCGCCTGCGCGCCTGGCGCGACAGGGCGATGCCGCGGCGCTGGCGATGGCGCTGCAGCACAGCCGGCGCGACACGCTGGCCACGTTTGCCCTTTTCGAAGCGGCGCGGCCCGGGCTGCAGGTGCCGCAGTGCGACGAACTCAACCCCCCGCTGTGGGAACTGGGGCACATCGGCTGGTTCCAGAGCTGGTGGCTGGCGCGCTTCCCGCTGTTCACGCAGGGCGTGGAAGCCGACCCCGACACGCCGCGCCGTGCGCCCGCACGGGGCGGCGCCGACCGCCTCTACGACTCGAGCCAGGTGCCACATCACACCCGCTGGCACCTGCCTTTGCCGGACGCCGCTGCCACGCGCGCCGACCTGCAACAGCAACTCGAAGAGTCCCTGGCGCTGCTGTCCCGCCTGCCCGAGGGTGGCGCCGACGACCGGCAGCTCTACTTCTTTCGCCTGGCGCTGCTGCACGAAGACATGCACCACGAAGCCGCGCTCTACATGGCGCAGGCCCTGGGCATCGCCATCGACGACCCACGCTGGCAACCCGCGGCGCTGCCCCCACCGCCACCGGCGCTGTACCAGGCGCCGAGCGGCTGGCGACTGGGCAGCGCGGCGGACGCCGGTTTCACGTTCGACAACGAACTCGGCGCCCACGGCGTTGAACTGCCGGCCGTCCAGATCGACGCCCAGGCCGTGCGCTGGGCCGAGTTCCTGCCTTTCGTCGAGGCCGGCGGCTACCGCGAAGAACGCTGGTGGACATCCGCCGGCCGCGCCTGGCTGGCCGACACCGGCGCCCGCGCGCCGCGCTACCTGCAGCGCGAGGACAACGCCTGGCTGCACAAGCGCCACGGCCGCTGGCAGGCGCTGCAACTGGCCGAAGCCGCCTGCCACCTGACACGGCACGAGGCGCTGGCCTGGTGCCGCTGGGCTGGCCGCCGCCTGCCGACCGAGGCCGAGTGGGAACGCGCGGCCTGCACCGCCGGGCCGGCCTTCCGCTGGGGCGACGTGTGGGAGTGGACGGCCAGCCCCTTTGCGCCCTACCCCGGCTTTCGCGCCCATCCCTACCGCGACTACTCGGCGCCCTGGTTCGATGGCCGGCCGGTGCTGCGCGGTGCGTCCTTCATGACCCAGCCGCGTCTGCACCACCCGCGTTACCGCAATTACTTCCCGCCAGGGCGCAACGACGTGCCGGCCGGCCTGCGCAGCTGCGCGGCCTGAGGCTTCAGCCCGTCGCCAGGAACACCGCGAACCAGCCCTGCGGATCGGTCCAGCGCCGCACGCCGGCAAAGCCGGCCTGACGCAGCAAGGCGTCGAAGTCATCAGGCTGCCACTTGGCCGAGTTTTCGGTGTGGATGCGCTCGCCGGCGGCGAAAACCCGTTCACCGCCCACCCAGCAGACGGTCAACGCGCGGCGGGCCTCCAGGTGCATCTCGATGCGCGACGCATCGGCGTCGTAGAACGCCACGTGGCGCCAGTCGCGCACGTCGAAGTCGGCGCCCAGCAGGCGGTTCACGTGGCTCAGCAGGTTGAGGTTGAAGGCCGCCGTGACACCCAATGCGTCGTCGTAGGCCGGCTCCAGCACCGCCGCCGGCTTGACGAGATCGACACCGATCAGCAGCGCCCCGCCGGCGCCCGTGGCGCGCGCTTCGCGCAGCAGGCGCAGCGCCTGGGCGGGCGCGAAGTTGCCTATCGACGAACCCGGGTAGAACACCAGCGCCGGGCCGTCGGTCAAGACCTCGGGCAGTTCGAGCCGCGCCGAGAAGTCGAGCCCGACGCCCACCATCGACGTCGCCGGGTGTTCACGCTGCAAGCGTGCCAGCGCCTGGCGCAGGTAGTCCACCGAGATGTCCACCGCCACGTAGCGCCGCGGCGCCAGCGCGCCGAAAAGCCGCGCCGCCTTGGCGCAGCTGCCGGCGCCCAGGTCGACCAGCGTCGGCGCCGGGCCGGTGGCCGACAACACCCCGTCGGCGATGGCCGCGCCGTTCTGCGCCAGAATCGCGGCCTCGGTGCGCGTGGGGTAGTACTCGGGCAGTTCGGTGATGGCATCGAACAGCCGCGAGCCCAGCGCGTCGTAGAAGAACTTGGGCGAGACGTGGGCGCGGGTGGCGCGCAATCCCTCGGCTGCCTCGTGCGCCAGCACGGCATCTTCGACGCGGTGGATCTGCAGGAACTCTGGGGTCTTCATCGTGTCGCCTTGCCTGCCGGTTGCCGCGGGCCCGTGGCTTTGCGATGCACTCTAGCAGTGCGGCGTGAACACGGTCGTGTCGGGCACCTGGCGCACCAAGTAACCCAACCCCGTTCCAGACTCCCCGGAGCCAGAAATGATCAAGCTTGTTACCTCGGCCACGCGCCGCGCCGTGCTGGGCTGTGCCGTGCTCGCACTCTGTGGCCTGTCGCACGCCCAGCAGGTCTTCCGCGTCACCACCATTCCCGAAGAGGCGGCCACCGAACAGACGCGCAAGTTCGGCCCCATCGCGGCCTACCTCGAGAAGAAGCTGGGCATGAAGGTCGAGTTCACGCCGGTCAGCGACTACCCGGCGGCGGTGGAGGTGCTGGTCAACAAGAAGGTCGACCTGGTGTGGTTCGGCGGCTTCACCTTCGTGCAGGCCAGCTTGCGCTCGGGCGGCAAGATCATCCCGCTGGCACAGCGCGAGGAAGACACCAAGTTCCAGTCGGTGTTCATCGCCAAGACCGATTCGGGCATCAAGACCCTGGCCGACATGAAGGGCAAGCAGGTCAGCTTCGGCTCGCAGAGCAGCACCTCGGGCCACCTGATGCCGCGCAGCAACCTGCTGAACGCCGGCATCAACCCCGAGAAGGACTTCCGCCGCATCGCCTACAGCGGCGCGCACGACGCCACCATCGCCAGCGTCGTCAGCGGCAAGGTCGACGCCGCGGCGCTCGACATCACGGTGTGGAAGAAGTTCGTGGCCGAGAACAAGGTCGACACCAAGGCGGTGGACGTGTTCTTCACCACGCCGACCTTCTTCAACTACAACTGGTCGGTGCATGCCGACATGCCGGCCGACCTGCGCGAGAAGGTGAAGAAGGCGCTGCTCGACATCGACCCGGCCACAGCCGAAGGCAAGGAGATCCTGCAGCTCAACCGCGCCACGCGCTACATCCCGACCTCGCCCGAGAACTACAAGGGCATCGAAGCCGCCGGCCGCAGCGCCGGGCTGATCTGAGCCGGCTTCGGTCGCTCGCGGCGTGAAGCTCGAACTCGACGGCGTGGCGGCGCGCCACCCGGCGGCGCGGCCGGGTGCACCGCCTGCGCTACAGCCGCTGCGGCTGCAGGTGGCCGCTGGCGAACACGTGGCGGTGATCGGCCCTTCAGGCGCCGGCAAGACCACGCTGCTGCAGGTGCTGGCCTGCGCGCTGCCGCCTTCGGCCGGCACATGGCGGGTCGACGGGCACGACCCCTGGGCGCTGCCGCGGCGCACGCTGCAGCGCCTGCGCGGGCGGCTCTTCCTGGCGCCGCAGACACCGCCGCTGCCGCCACGGCAGCGTGTCGTCACCGCCGTGCTCGCCGGCCGGCTGCCGGCGATGGGGCTGCTGGCCAGCCTGCGTTCGCTGTTCTATCCCAGCGACATCCCGGCCGCGCACGCCGCGCTCGAGGCCTTCGACCTCGCCGACAAACTCTTCGAACGCGTCGACCGGCTCTCGGGCGGGGAACGCCAGCGTGTGGGCCTGGCGCGCGCGCTGCTCGCGCCGGGCACGCTGTGGCTGGTGGACGAACCGCTGTCGGCGCTGGACCCCACACGCTCGCGCCAGGCCGTGCAGACGCTGGTGCAGCAGGCGCGCGAACGCGGCGTCACCCTGGTGGCCACGCTGCACCAGGTGGACATGGCGCTGGCGCACTTTCCGCGCATCGTGGCGCTGCGCGACGGCAAGCTGGCCTTCGACCTGCCGGCGGCCGAGGTCACGCGCGAACGGCTGGAACGCCTGTATGCGCAGCACGAACACGAACTGCTCGGCGCCCCGCCGCCAGCCGACGACGGCCCGCCGGCCGCGCCGGCGCCGGTGGTGATGCACTGCCGCTGAAGCGCCTGCAGCCATGGAACTCGCGCCGCGCGCCCCGCTGTCCACCCGCGCGCCCGACCGCGACCCGGCCTGGCTGTCGCGTGTGTTCTGGCTCGGCGCCGGACTCGTGCTGCTGTGGCCGCTGCTGGTGGCCACCGAGTTCAGGCCGTGGATCCTGGTCGAACCCGCGAACCTGAAGGTCACGGGCCAGTTCCTGTCCACCTTCCTGCCGCCGGCGCATGCACCCGAGTTCCTGGCCATGGTGGCGCGCGAGTCGTGGCGCACGGTGGCCATCGCCACCGCGGGCATGACGCTGGCGCTGGTGATCGCGCTGCCGCTGACGCTGCTGTCCACCGGCATGCTGTCGGTATCGGCCTTGTCGGGGCGCATGGCACGCGGACCCTTCTGGCTGCGCCAGGCGGTCAGGGGCCTGCTCATCGTGCTGCGCAGCGTGCCCGAACTCGTGTGGGCGCTGGTCTTCGTGCGTGTCGTCGGCCTGGGGCCGACGTCGGGCGTGCTCGCCATTGCACTCACTTACGGCGGCATGCTGGGCAAGGTCTACGGCGAAATCCTGGAAAGCGGCGAAGGCCATGCCACGCAGACGCTGCTGCGCAACGGCAGTTCACGCCTGCAGGCCTTTTTCTTCGGCCTGCTGCCGCAGAACGCGGCCGAGCTGACGAGCTACACCGTCTACCGCTGGGAATGCGCCATCCGCAGCAGCGTGGTGCTGGGCTTCGTGGGTGCGGGCGGGCTCGGGCAGCAGATGGACAACTCGATGAAGATGTTCCACGGCGGCGAGGTCTTCACGATGCTGGCCGTCTTCGTGCTGCTGGTGGCGCTGGCCGACCGCGTGAGCGCAGGCCTGCGCAAGTCGCTCGGGTGAAAGTGCGACGATGGACCCGCGCCCCGCCGCCAACCCGCCCTACAAGCTGCCGCCGCCGCTCTTCAACGCGCGCTGCAAGGCCTGCTGGTTCACCGCCGCGCTGGTGGCGCTGGTGCTGGCCAGCTTCTGGAGCCTGGACTTGCAGTGGGCGCAGTTCCTGTCGCTGGACGCGGCGCGCAGCATGGGGCGCTTCGGCGCCGAGTTCTTCCCGCCCGACACCTCGCCCGAGTTCCTGCGCAGGGTGGCCGTGGGCACCTGGGAAACGCTGGCGATGTCGGCGCTGGGCACGGTGCTGGCCGCCGCGGGCGGGCTGCTGCTGGCGCTGCCGGCCAGCCGGCTGCATGCCGAAGACAGCGCACCCGGCCGCGGCGCCACGCGGCTGCTGCTGAACGCGCTGCGCGCCGTGCCCGAACTGGTGTGGGCCGGGCTGCTGCTCATCGCCGCCGGGCTGGGGCCCTTCGCCGGCACGCTGGCGCTGGCCCTGCACACCGCCGGCGTGCTGGGGCGCCTGTTCGCCGAGGCGCTGGAAAACGCCCCGCGCGGGCCCGCCGACGCGCTGCGTGCGCAGGGCGTGGGCAAGACGGCCGTTTTCCTCTACGCCACGCTGCCGCAGGTGTTGCCGCAACTGCTGAGCTACACGCTCTACCGCTGGGAAAACAACATCCGCGCCGCGGCCGTGCTGGGCGTGGTGGGCGCCGGCGGGCTGGGGCAGCTGCTGTCCTTCCACATGGGGCTGTTCCACATGGGCAAGACCGCCACCGTCCTGGGCGCGATGTTGCTGCTGGTGGCCGCGGTGGATGCGCTGAGTTACGGCGCGCGGCGCTGGATGACCCGCTGAGCCGACGCCCCGGCCGGCCACCGGCGTGTGCGCGCCGGCCAGGCCGGCCTGGCCTGGCGTGGCGGCAGAATGCCGGCCAGTCACCACGCACGCCGCCCGCCCATGACCCCCACCCGCGTCTTCGCCGCCCTGCTCTGGGCCGTGATGCTTTTCATCGCCGTGTACCAGGGGCTGTCGCTCGCCGGTACGCCGCTGCCCGGCGGCTACACGCCCGACCTCAAGGGCTGGGTGACGCTGGCGCTGCCGGCCTTCTTCGCCGGCACCCTGCCGCTGTGGATGCGCGGCCATCCGCTGGACATGCAGCAGATCCGCACCGGCGTCGACAGCCACTTCACGCCCGGCACCTACAACTGCTTCATGGCCACCGTGCGCCCGCTGCAGTTGCTGGCGATGCTGGGCGCCGTCACCGGCCTCACCTGCCTGCTGGCCAGCCGCAGCGCCGACACGCCGCCGGCGGTCTACGCCACGGGCGGGTTCTTCCTTTCCGCCGGCATCGGCTTCATCGCCTGCCTGCTGCTGCTGCGCTCGCGCGGCCACCGGCTGGAATGAGGCGGCCATGCTGCTGAAGACCGCCGACGAGGCCGCCGCGCTGGTGCAGCCCGGCTGGACGGTGGCCTGCGCCGGCTTCGTCGGCGCCGGCCACGCCGAGGCGGTGACGGCGGCGCTGGAGCGGCGCTTCCTGGCCACCGGCACACCACGCGACCTGACGCTGGTCTATTCCGCCGGCCAGGGCGACCGCGGCCGGCGCGGCGTGAACCACTTCGGGAACGCCGGCATGACGGCCGTGGTCTGCGGCGGCCACTGGCGTTCTGCGCCGCGGCTGTCGTCGCTGGCGCTGGCCGAAGCCTGCGAGGGCTGGAACCTGCCGCAGGGCGTCATCACGCACCTCTACCGCGCCATCGCCGCCGGCCAGCCCGGGCTGCTGACACGTGTGGGCCTGCACACCTTCGTCGACCCGCGCACGGCGCTGGACGCGCGTTACCAGGGTGGCGCCGTCAACCAGCGTGCGCTGCAGGCGCTGGCCGCGGGGCGCCGGCCCTGGGTCGAGGCGGTGGACTTTCGCGGCCAAGCGATGCTCTTCTATCCCGCATTCCCGGTGCACTGCGCACTGCTGCGCTCCACCAGCGCCGACACACGCGGCAACCTCAGCGCCCACGGCGAAGCCTTCCACCACGAACTGCTGGCGGTGGCGCAGGCGGCGCGCAACAGCGGCGGGCTGGTCATCGCGCAGGTGAAGGACCTTGTCGACCACCACGATGCGCTGGCGCCGATCCGCGTGCCGGGCCACCTCGTCGACGTGGTGGTGGTGAACGATGACCCCGAACTGCACCGCGTCACCTTCGGCGAGCAGGACAACCCGAGTTACCTGCAGCCCTGGCGCGGCGAGGCTGCCGACGCCACCGAACTGGCCGCCACCGCAGCGGCCGTCGACACGGCGGTGCTGGACGCACGCACGCTGGTGCAACGCCGCGCGGTGCTGGAACTGGCGCAGCGTGACCACCGCGTCGTCAACCTGGGCGTGGGCATGCCGGCGGCCGTGGGCGCGATGGCGCGTGCGGCCGGCGTCGGTGGCTTCACGCTGACGGTGGAAGCCGGGCCCATCGGTGGCACGCCGGCCGATGCCTTGAGCTTCGGCGCATCGGCCTGGCCCGAGGCGGTGGTCGACCAGCCGGCGCAGTTCGACTTCTACGACGGTGGTGGCATCGACCTTGCGGTGCTGGGCATGGCCGAGCTCGACGCCGTCGGCAACGTCAACGTCAGCCGCTTCGGCGATGGCGACGCGGCCTCGATCGCGGGTGTCGGCGGCTTCATCAACATCACGCAGGGCGCCCGGGCGCTGGTCTTCGTGGGCACGCTCACCGCCGGCGGGCTGCAGGTGCAGGCCGGTGACGGCCGGCTGCGCATCGTGCAGGAAGGGCGCGTGAAGAAGCTGGTGCCCGCCGTTTCGCACCTGAGCTACAACGCGCCCTACATGGCGCAGCGCGGGCAGCAGGTGCGCTACATCACCGAACGCGCGGTGTTCGAGCTGCGTGCCGATGCACAAGGCGTGCCGCGGCTGACCCTGATCGAGATTGCGCCCGGCATCGAGCTGCAGCGCGACGTGCTCGACGCCTGCGCCACACCGATCGCCGTGGCCGCCGACCTGCGCACCATGGACGAGCGCATCTTCCGCGCCGGGCCGTTGCGGCTGTAGGCCGCACTTCAGGCGGCAGGTCAGGCCGCACCTCCAGCCGCGCTTCAGGCCGCGTCGACCGCCGGCCCGGGGTCGGGCCAGTCCAGCAGTTCGGCCAGGCGGCGGATGACCCAACGCGCCTCGGCGCCGTTGACCACCCCGCCATCGGCCAGCAGGCCGCGCTGGAATCGTTCCAGCACGTCGGCTTCGGTGACACCGAGCTCCCACTTCTTCGTCGTCGCCTGCTCGGTGAGCATCTGCGCCAGGTCTTCACAGAGTTCGTAGCGCGCGCCGATCTCGTCGCGCCCTGCCGTCGGCTTGATGCGGCCCGGCGGCACGAACAGAGCGACGAAGGACGGCGGCACGACGATCTGGCTGTCTTCGGACATGGGCCATTGTGGCTGCGGCCGCCACCGTGGCCCGCCGCCGGCAGGATGTCGCGGCGGCGTGGCGGCACGCTCCTTGCGATCCCGCAAGAATCCACGGTCAGTTTCACGTAAGCCCCCATGCCCAACCCCTGTCCCCTGCCCTGCGTGCTCGACATCGAGGCATCGGGCTTCGGCCGCAGCAGCTATCCCATCGAGGTGGGCTACGTGCTGCCCGATGGCCGCGCCGCGTGCATGCTGGTGCGGCCGGCGTTGCAGTGGACCCACTGGGACGCCGGCGCCGAACAGGTGCACGGCATCACCCGCGGCGTGCTGGCCACGCACGGCCGCGACGTGCGCGAGGTGGCGCTGGCACTGAACCGCGACCTCGCCGGTCAGACCGTCTACTGCGACGGCTGGGCGCACGACTACGCCTGGCTCGCCGCGTTGTTCGAGGAAGCCGGCTTCAGCCCCGCGTTCAAGCTCGAATCGGTGGGTGCGCTGCTCGACGAAGACCACCTCGCGCAGCTCGACCAGGCCCGGCGCGACGCCGTGGCCGAGCTCGGGCTGAAACGCCACCGCGCCAGCAACGACGCCCGCGCGCTGCAACGCGCGCTGGCGCTGGTGGCCGCGCACTGACGGCTCGAGCGCGCCGCAGACCGCGGCGCGTCCCGGCAGCCCACCCCCCGAAGTGAAGGGGTGGCCAGCGCGCAAGACAGGCAGCCACGGCGCGCCTGTAGCGCGGTATCGTCCCCGGCTTGCGGTTGCACCCAACTCAGCTGGAGGGATCTCGATGAAGATTTCACGACAACGGGGCGGCAGGGCCTTGACGCTCGCCGTGGCCTTGGCCCTGACCGGTGGCGCCTTCAGCGCACACGCCCAGAAGACCGCCAGCAGCACCGAGAAGGCAGAGTACTGGTCGGCCTCCAGCGGGTCGGTCGGCGTGCGCTGGAACCGCGACCTCGCCGCCGACATCGGCCTCGTGCTGGGCGCGCCCGGCAGCCGGCAAGGCGCGCTGAGCCCGAACGGCCACGAGATCTTCGACCTGCGCCCCGCCAGCAGCCTCGACTTCGACGTGCGCAATGGCAACCTGAGCAGCTTCGTCGGCGGCTCGCTGCAGGCCAGCGGCGGTTACGTCATCGAATCCCGCGCCGGTCGCATCGACCTCACCGACTTCCGCCTCGTGCCGCGCCGCGGCGAAGCGCCCATCCTCGACGTCGTCGGCAGCGACGGCCAGTCCTGGTTTTACGTCGACCGCCTGATGTACGAGCTGATCGACGGCAAGCAGCGTCTGGCCGTGCGCACGATGGACGTACGCATCACCCCCGCACTGGCCGAGCGCCTGGGCCAGCCCGAACTGGCCGGCTGGACCGTCGCCGAGATGGAGCTGACCACCAACGTGTCGCGCCAGGGCGCCGACACCACCCTGCTGGCCACGTCCAAGTGGCACGGCACCGCGGTGCCGGGTGTGCCCGGTGCGGTCTACCAGGCCGACCTGTTCATGCAGACCTTCAGCATGCAGTACAGCCGCTGCGACACCTGCACCGGTGTCGGTGGCAGCGGCAATGCCGTCTTCACGCCGTCGTCGACGCTGCGCAACAACGTCAACAACGGCTCGCAGATGGTCACCATCGCCGGTGACCCGCTCGGCACCAGCAGCGCGCTGTACACGGCCGACATCCCCTGGTATTCGAAGTTCACCGGCAACTTCGCGCCCTACAACAACGACCAGCATCCCTACCTGATCTGGAACCTCTACCGCTTCAACGCCGACGGCTCGATCGACCAGATCGGGCGCTCTGGCGCCAAGCATGCCTTCCTGACGCTGAACACCGCCTGCCTGGAGAACCCGGGCGACAGCCACATCCTCGGCCGCGGCTGCTCCGACGTCTACAGCGTCAGCAACAACGACAACAACAACTCCCTCGGTCCCCGCTCGGAGATCATCGCGTCGAGCAACAAGTGGGGGCGCTGCGGCTCGATCTACGACACCAACTGCGACGGCGTGGCCAATGCGACTCCGAACACCTCCTTCGACCAGCGCCTGAAGGTGCGTGAGTCGCAGTTCAGCGGCGCGGCGCAGACCGGTGCCACCTACCTGTTCGAGTCGTGGTACCTGGCGCGTGAAGACGTCAACATCTACAACTCGATGGGCACGACACGTGCGACCTTCACGCGCAGCGGCTCGGTCTGGGTCGTGGGCGGCAACGACCAATACAAGCTGGGCCCGGCGATCGACCGCTGGGTCGACCCGGCCGCGCCGGGCAGCAACGCGCGCACGACCGAACTCGCCACGCCCGAAGGCCGTGCCAAGGTGGCGGTCAAGACGACCAACCTGGGTGGCGGCCGCTGGCGCTACGACTACGCGGTGATGAACCTGGACTTCGCACGTGCCGTCACCCAGGGCGCCGAGCCCAACCTGCGTGTCGTCAGCAACCTCGGCTTCGACAGTTTCAGCGTGCCCGTCGGCAGCGCGACCGTCACCGACCTGGCCTTCAGCGACGGCGACCTCGACAGCCAGAACGACTGGGTCGCCAGTGTCGGCCGCAGCGGTGTCACCTGGACCGCGCCGAACGCCGCCAGCGCGCTGAACTGGGGCACGATGTTCCGCTTCTCGTTCATCGTCAACCTGGCGCCGGTGAAGAACACGGTGGCCTTGCGCATCGCCACCAGCGGCGAGCCGAAGGCGCTCAAGGCCGCCGGCTTGCTGTCGCCTGGCACGCGCCGCATCGACTGAACAACCGACCGCCGGCGCCGAGCGGCGCCGGTCGCCGCACTCAGCGTGCGGCCGCGGCTTCCTTCTCCTGCAGCAGCCGCCACATCACCTTGCCGGCGCCGCTGCGCGGCAGCGTCTCGGCAAACTCGACGGTGCGGGGCGCCTTGTAGACCGCCATGTGCGCGCGGGCCCAGTCCACCACCTGCTGTTCGGTGACCTGGCCGCGCGCCTCGCTGCGCAGCACGACCACGGCCTTGACGCTTTCGCCGCGGTAGGCGTCGTGGGTGGCGATGACACACGCTTCCTGCACCCAGGGGCACTTGAAGAGCAGCAGTTCCACCTCGCTGGGCCAGACCTTGTAGCCGCTGGCGTTGATCATGCGCTTCAGGCGGTCGGTGATGAAGAAGTAGCCCTCGTCGTCGCGCCGCCCCAGATCGCCAGTGCGGAAGAAGGGCTTGCCGTCGATGTCGATGAAGGCCGCCTTCGTCGCGCCCGGGTGGCCCCAGTAACCCTTGAACACCATGGGCCCGTGGGTGACGATCTCGCCCACCGCGCCGTCGGGCAGTTCCTGCAGCGTGTCGGGGTCGATGATGCGGCTGTCGACGCCGAAGATGGGGATGCCCAGGCACTGCAGCTTGGCACGCTCGGGCGGGTTGGCATGGCTGGGCGCGGCGGTCTCGGTGAGGCCGTAGCCTTCGGCGAAGGTGATGCCGAACTCGCGCTGCAGCCTTTCGGCCACCGCATGCGGCATGGCGGCGCCGCCGCCCGACAGGTAGCGCAGGCTCGAGAGGTCGAAGCTGCGGTAGTTGGGGCTGCCGAAGAGGTCGATGATCATCGTCGGGATGCAGGTCCAGTGCGTGACCTGGTGGCGCGAGATCAGGCGCCCGGCGAGTTCACGGTCCCAGCGCGGCAGGATCACCACCGTGCTGCCCAGGTAGACCGGCTGCAGCAGCCCGTAGAGCATGCCGGTGGCGTGGAACATCGGCACCACCGCCAGGCTGACCGTCTCGGCGCTGGCCTGCGACCACAGCCCGCCAGCCACCGTGTTGGGCATCAGCGTGCGGTGGGTGTGCATGCAGCCCTTGGGCAGGCCGGTGGTGCCCGAGGTGTAGGGCAGCAGCGCCAGGTCGTCGGGCTGGGCCACATGCGGGCCGGGCGCCAGACCTGCGTCAAACGCGTCGGTCCAGCGCGCGAAGCCGGCCGGCAGCGACGGCTCGGCCCGCAGCCATTGCTCGATCGCGGCGCGCAATGGGCCGAGAGTCC
>CAMTUD010000098.1:0-42794 GCA_947084805.1 uncultured beta proteobacterium
ATCTGGTGGCCACGGTCCATGGTCGGACGCACCGGGGTCCCGAAAGCCTGGGCGATGCCCTGCGGACGGTGATCAGGATGGCGCGCGCGAGCGTGTCGGCCCGGTCGACGGAGGAACTGCTGGGCGCGGTCGGCAGCTTCGAGCTCTGGGTCTTCATCGGCCGCGAGTTCGACGACGTGCACCTGTACCTGAAGGGCGAAGCCATCCACGACTGCCGGTCCTGCCAGACGGGGCCGGCGTTGTACCAGGCGCTGCGCGACACGATCCTGGCCATGCCGGACCGGCGCCTGGAGACCGAGCGCAAGCTCGCGTCGACAGCGCGCCGGCTGGACGAACTGCGCGACGAACTGGGCAAGCCGTTCGAGCACGAGGAACGGCTGACTGCACTCCTGGGACGGCAGCGCGCACTGGCTGGCGAACTGGACCTCGACAAGGACGAGGCCGGCACGCAGGGCCTGGAAGCATCTGAAGAATCGCTGGCGGCCTGAGGCTGCCGTTCCGGCCCCATCGTGTCTGCGGTGGGGCCGCTCTTTTTCCGTGGACTCCAAGTGGCCATTGCGGGCAGCACCGGCATCGTCGATGTCGCAGGATCACTTGGTCGAAGCTGGTCAGATGAGCTGCTTTGCTTGACTGCGAATGAGGGCGGCGATCCAATGGCTTCGGCCGTCGCGTTTCGCTGCCAACGACGGTGAGGTTCGGCTGCAGGCCCCTGCTGACAACGCCACCTGTTCCGAACCCTGAGCAGCCGTTAGAGGTCGTGACCCTCCATCCGATAGAACCGACCCTGTCGGTCAAGCCGTCCCATCGGCTGACTCTGCATCGAGCACCACTCCCTTCAGGCCGCCCACTGGGCTCGTGCCGCTGCCGCGCTGTCCTTGCGACAGAGCGTCCTTGAATCTGCGCCGCGCGCGCAGGAAGAGCGCTGCTTCGCGGTGTTCCCTGGAACGTGACCACCCTTGCACGACGGCCAAGGCCGACGGGCGCGAGGATCCGTTTCACGACTCGTCGAGCAGCTCCGACTTCGTCCTGTTCCCCTTGCACCACACATCGGACTGGTCGCCCGCGCGAGAACGTGTCGAAGCATCCCTGGGACGAGTGGCCAGTGCGCCGTTTTGGCCGTCACCGATCACAAGCGCCTCAGTAGCCAACCGGCACCACACCGCAGGCGCGCCGCCCACCGTTCATTTTCATTTGAGACAACCCTCCAACCCGAACCTTCAGCCAACCCAACCACCGTCAATGTCTCCCGCACCTTCTGCTCGACTTCTTCGAGACCGATTCCGCCAAGATGGCCGTGGCATCGGGACCTCCCGCTGCCAGGCAGGCAGCCTTCGACGCGAGCTCAATGCACCACCAGGGAAGAAATTGACGCCAGTGCCACCTTCCGGAGTCGATCATGAGCAGCACCAGCCGCGACAGACCATCCGCACCGGCCTCTCATCCCCATACCGCGGCGGACGAAGTTCGTCAGCCTGAGGATGCGCCTGCAACACTCCCGCGAACCGCTGCCCATGCCGGCTGGATACCATTGCGACCGACCATACGCCGAGCCCAACTGCGACAGATCGTGCCACTGGCAGACACCACGATCTACGACATGGAGCGACGCGGCGAGTTTCCGCGAAGGTTCCACCTGACCTCGCGATGCGTTGTTTGGGATCTCCGAGAAGTCGAAGCCTGGATCGACTCTCGCCGCCAGGCATCCGATCTCGCCCAGATCAAACTGGCGCCACCGCCCGACGTACGGCAGAGACGCAGCAGGCCCGTCAGATCAGCGCCTGCGTCGTGATGACCTTCATCGATGGCGGCAGCAGGGTTGGCGTATGGGGCTTGCCCGCCACCCATGCGTCGATCATGTCGGCCCACTCCTGGAGCATGTGTCGACGCTGTTCTGCGTACTCGGCCTTGTTGTAGACCCCGCGCGAAGATCGCCCGTGCTCATGCGCTAGGCACTTCTCGATCCAGTCGCTGTTGAAACCCAGTTCGTTGAGCATCGTCGAGCCCGTGCGCCGCAAGTCGTGCACGGTGAAGCTCTCGAGCGGCAGGCCCTTCGCCTTCGCTCGCTCGACCACCAGGCCGGTGACCCGATTCAGCGTCGCGTTGGACATTGGCTTGTCGGCGTCGTACCGCGAAGGCAGGACGTAGGCCGACCCTCCGGCGCAGGTGTGCAACGCGATCATGATGTCCAGGGCCTGCTGCGACAGATACACGCTATGGGCCTTGGCGCCCTTCATCCGTTCCTTGGGAATGGTCCAGAGTGCGTTGGCGAA
Source organism: uncultured beta proteobacterium (assembly GCA_947084805.1). Taxonomy (GTDB): domain Bacteria; phylum Pseudomonadota; class Gammaproteobacteria; order Burkholderiales; family Burkholderiaceae_C; genus Rubrivivax. Next base: position 2,271 of record CAMTUD010000098.1, read on the forward strand.
GTCGACCTCATCCCAGGTGGCCTGGATCAGTTCGCTCTTGCGCACCAGCGTCAGGAGGATCATCCGCAACGCAAGCCGGATCGTGGGATAAGACGCCACGAATTCGAGTTGCTGGTGCATCAACCGGATTTCCGTGGGCGACAGTGCGCGATCCTTCGGGACGAAGGTCGCAATCGAAGAAGGCCCGACATCGTCTGCCGGGTTCGCCACCTTTTCGCCATGCAGTATCGCGAAACCATAGATCTGCTTGACGATGTCGCGGACATGGACCGCGGTGGCCGGCGCACCGCGCGCCTTGACCTTGTTGCACAGTGCTCGCAGATCGTCCGCCGTGATCTCGGTGAGCATCCTGTTCTTGAACGCGGGAAGGATGTCGCGCGACAGCACACTCATGCGCATCGACCGCGTGCTCGCTGCCATGCGTGCCCCAGCCGCCCACTGATCGCTGAACTCCTGGAAGGTCTGCGCCTCAGCGAGGCGGCGCTTTTCGCGCTGCTTCTCTTGCGCCGGTGACCGGCCCTCCGAGATCGCGCGCCGGGCATCCACGCACCGTTCGCGAGCGACCGCTAGAGAAATGCCGTCAGGGCCGTAGCGACCCAGCGTCAACGTCTCCCGGCGTCCGTTCAGCCTGTAGTCGAAGCGAAAGCTGATCGTCCCCACCACCGACACGGTGACGTACATGCCGTCCCGGTCCGCCACCTTGTACACGGCGTCCTTCGGCTTGAGGTGCTTCAGCGCGGTCTCGGTCAGCATCGCCGATCCTCCTCGAAGAGGAGAATTTTACCGTCAGAGACCGGAAAACCTCCAATCGGCCGGAAACCCGCATGGATCCTAGCTTTTTTGGACTTTTTTTACCGTCAGACCCTGAAAACGTCTGACGGTAAAAATTCAGCGAGCTTGGCGGGGCTTCCGATGACCGTCAATTTCATCGTCAAAAATTCCTGCTTGCCGCCGATAGTCACCGATAGTCTTTGGGACTATTGTCTCTATGAATCAATAACTTAAGAAACTTTTCCGATAGTCGGCGAAAGGTACCGAGAGGCCCCAAATCATTCCCACTCGATGGTCGCCGGCGGCTTGCTGCTCACGTCGTAGGCCACGCGGTTGATGCCGCGCACTTCGTTGATGATGCGGCTGCTGACCTTCTTCAGCAGCGCGTAGGGCAGCTCGGCCCAGTCGGCGGTCATGAAGTCGCTGGTCTGCACGGCGCGCAGCGCCACCACGTAGTCGTAGGTGCGGCCGTCGCCCATCACGCCCACGCTCTTCACAGGCAGGAACACGGCGAAGGCCTGGCTCGTCAGGTCGTACCAGCTCTTGCCGGTGGCGGGGTCGATGGTGTTGCGCAGTTCCTCGATGAAGATGGCGTCGGCGCGCTGCAGCAGCGCGGCGTATTCGGGCTTCACCTCGCCCAGGATGCGCACACCCAGGCCGGGGCCGGGGAAAGGATGACGGTAGACCATCTCGTGCGGCAGACCCAGGGCCACGCCAAGTTCACGCACCTCGTCCTTGAACAGGTCGCGCAGCGGCTCCAGCAGCTTCAGGCCGAGGGTTTCGGGCAGGCCACCGACGTTGTGGTGGCTCTTGATCGTCGTCGCCTTCTTGGTCTTGGCGCCGCCGCTCTCGATGACGTCGGGATAGATCGTGCCCTGGGCCAGCCACTTGGCGTTGGCCAGCTTCTTGGCCTCGACCTGGAAGACCTCGACGAACTCGCGGCCGATGATCTTGCGCTTGGCCTCGGGGTCGCTCACGCCCTTCAGGTGCCCGAGGAACTGCGCGCTGGCGTCGACGTGGATCACCTTGGCATGCAGGCGGCCGACGAACATCTCCATCACCAGCTGCGCCTCGTTCAGGCGCAGCAGGCCGTGGTCGACGAAGACGCAGGTGAGCTGCTCGCCGATGGCACGATGGATGAGCGCGGCGGCCACGCTGCTGTCGACACCACCACTCAGGCCCAGGATGACCTCTTCGCTGCCGACCTGCTGGCGGATGAGCGCCACCGCCTCCTCGATGTGGTCACGCATCACCCAGTCGGGCTGCGCGCCGGCGATCTGCAGCACGAAGCGTTCGAGCAGTTCGCGCCCCTTCACGGTGTGCGTGACCTCGGGATGGAACTGCACGCCGTAGTAGCCGCGCGCCTCGTCGGCGATGCCGGCGATGGGGCAGCTGGGGGTGCTGGCCATGAGCTTGAAACCCGGCGGCAGCGCGGTGACCTTGTCGCCGTGGCTCATCCACACCTTCAGCATGCCGTGGCCTTCGGGGGTGCTGAAGTCCTCGATGCCTTGCAGCAGCCGGGTGTGGCCGTGCGCACGCACCTCGGCGTAACCGAACTCGCGGTGGCTGCTGGCCTCGACCTGCCCGCCCTGCTGCACCGTCATCGTGAACATGCCGTAGCAGATGCCCAGCACCGGCACGCCGCTGTCCCACACCGCCTGCGGCGCGCGCAGGTCCTGCTCTTCGTAGGTGCTGGCGTGGCTGCCCGACAGGATGATGCCCTTGGGCGCATAACTGCGGATGAAGTCGTCGCTGACGTCGTTGGGGTGGATCTCGCAATAGACGTGCGCCTCGCGCACACGTCGGGCGATGAGCTGCGTGACCTGCGAGCCGAAGTCGAGGATGAGGATCTTGTCGTGGGTCATGGCGTGCGTCACGGCGTTGAGGGATCGCGCTTCAGGCGCGGCCGGGGGTGGTGGCCAGCGCGCTGTGACGCTGGCGGCGGAAGTGCACGACGGCCAGCAGCAGTGCCAGGCCCTGCAGCACGGCGCAGAAGAACATCGGCGCGCCGATGCGCCAGTCGCCGGCCGGCAAATGCGACACGGCGCCCAGCAGCGGCGTGGCCAGCGCTGGCGCCAGCACGGCCATCAGGCTGTTCAGGCCGCTGACGGCACCCAGCGTCTGGCCCTGTTCGGAGCCGCTGGCCGCCGACGAGACCAGGCTCTGCAGCGCCGCGCCGACCGTGTTGCCGAGCAGGTTGCAGACGATGACGAGGTAGAGCATCCAGCCCTCGGTGACGAGGCCGTAGCCGGTGAAGGCCAGCGCCGACGACAGCAGCGCCAGCACCGCCAGCCGCTGCGGCGTGATGTGCCGCAGGATGCGGCCCAGCAGCACGCCCTGCACCACCGCCGAAACCAGGCCGACGGCAAACAGTGACCAGCCGTTCTCGGTCGGCCCCCAGTTGAACTTGAAGGTGGTGTACAGCACCCACACCGTGTACAGCGTGAACTGGGCCAGGCCGACGAGGGCCAGCACCGGCAGCAGCAGCCCCACACCCTTCAACCGCGCCAGTTGCTGCAACGACGACAGCGGGTTGGCCGCCGACCAGCCGACGGCGCGGCGCCGGTCGGCAGGCAGCGATTCGGGCAGCACGAAGACGCCGTAGGCCAGGTTCAGCAAGGCCAGGCTGCCGGCGACGAAAAACGGCAAGCGCAGGTCGATGCCGCCCAGCAGCCCGCCCAGCACCGGCCCGAGGATGAAGCCGATGCCGAACATCGCGCCCAGCAACCCGAAGCGGCGCGCGCGCTGCTCCGGCGGCGTGATGTCGGCCACATAGGCGTTGGCCACGGCCGCGTTGGCCTGCATGGCGCCACCAACGATGCGCGAGGCCAGCAGCATCCACAGGCTGGTGGCCAGCGCGGTGGTGAAGAAGTTCAGCGCCACGCCGCAGAAACCCAGCAGCAGCACCGGGCGGCGGCCGTAGCGGTCGGACAGCGCGCCGAGCAGCGGCGCGGCCATGAAACTGGCCGCGGCGTAGGTGAAGGCGATGAGGCCGTACCAGTGGGTCTGCTCGGCCGCGCTGGACGTGAACTGCCCCACCAGCGCCGGCAGCACGGGCACGATGATGCCCACGGCCAGCATGTCGATGAGCACCGCCACCATGATGAAACGCATGGCGGCGGGTCGGTCAGCGCCCGGCCCGCGCCCCGGCGACGTGAGGGTGTCGGCCGTCATTCCATGCGGTAGTTCGGCGCTTCCTTCGTGATCTGCACGTCATGCACGTGGCTTTCGCGGATGCCGGCGGCGGTGATCTCGACGAACTCGGCCCGCTCGTGCATCTCGGCCACCGTGGAGCAGCCGCAGTAGCCCATCGCGGCGCGCAGACCGCCGGCCATCTGGTAGATGATGCTGACCATCGAACCCTTGTAGGGCACGCGGCCCTCGATGCCCTCGGGCACCAGCTTGTCGGCGTTGGGGTTGCTGGTCTCGTCGGCTTCCTGGAAATAACGGTCGGCCGAGCCGGCGCGCATGGCGCCGATGCTGCCCATGCCGCGGTAGCTCTTGTAGCTGCGGCCCTGGTAGAGGATGACCTCGCCCGGCGCTTCTTCGGTGCCGGCGAAGACGCCGCCCATCATCACCGTGCCAGCGCCAGCGGCAATCGCCTTGGCGATGTCGCCCGAGTAGCGGATGCCGCCGTCGGCAATCAGCGGCACGCCGCTGCCGCGCAGCGCGGTGGCCACGCTGTGATGGCCATGATCTGCGGCACGCCGACGCCGGCGACGATGCGCGTGGTGCAGATGCTGCCCGGGCCGATGCCGACCTTCACCGCGTCGGCCCCGGCTTCCACCAGCGCCAGCGCGGCGCTGCCGGTGGCGATGTTGCCGCCGATGACGTCGACCTGCGGGAAGTTGCGCTTGACCCAGCGTACACGGTCGATCACGCCCTGGCTGTGGCCGTGTGCGGTGTCGACGATCAACGCGTCGACGCCGGCCTTGACCAGCAGTTCGACACGTTCCTCGGTGCCCTCGCCCACGCCCACCGCAGCGCCGACACGCAGCTTGCCGTGGGCATCACGCGCCGCATTGGGGAATTCAGTCTGCTTGGTGATGTCCTTCACCGTCATCAGGCCGCGCAGTTCGAAGTCGCCCGAGACGACCAGCACACGCTCGAGGCGGTGGCGGTGCATCAGCGCCTTGCCTTCCTCGATGGTGGCGCCCTCGTGCACGTAGACCAGGCGTTCACGCGGCGTCATCACGTCGCGCACCGGAATCTCCAGCCGGGTCTCGAAACGCAGGTCGCGGTTGGTGACGATGCCCACCACCGTCTTGCCCTCGACCACCGGGAAGCCCGACACGCCGTGCTGGCGCGACAGCGCCATCACCTCGCGCACGCTGGCCGTGGGGCCGACCGTGATGGGGTCGCGCAACAACCCCGATTCGTAACGCTTGACACGCGCCACCTCGGCTGCCTGCTGCTTGGGCGTGAGGTTCTTGTGCACGATGCCGATGCCACCCTCCTGGGCGATGGCGATCGCCAGGCGGGCTTCGGTCACCGTGTCCATGGCGGCGGACACCAGGGGCAGGTTGAGCGCGATGTTGCGCGAAAGCCGGGTGGCAAGACGGGTGTCGCGTGGCAACACCTGGGAATAGGCCGGCACCAACAACACATCGTCGAAGGTGAGCGCTTTGCCGAGTAGGCGCATGCAAGGGCTCCAGACGCAAAAGCAGATTATAGGGAGCGCCCCCAGGGCGACGCCGCGGTGACGCACGGTCACGTGCCGTGACATAAGCGGCGGCCCGCGCGCAGGCCGCCGCACTACACTGGCTGCATGCGTGCATCGTCGCCTGAACCGTCGCGCCCTGGCGCCCTGTCCCTCGCCGTCCTGGCCGCACTGGTGCTGGCCCTGGCGGCCCCGCTGGCCCACGCGCAGTGGAAGTGGCGCGACAAGTCCGGGCAGGTCAATGCCAGCGACCGCCCGCCGCCGCTGGATGTCCCCGAGAAGGACATCCTCGCCCGGCCCGCACCCGTGCCCGAGCAGCGCCGCGTGTTCCCGGCGGCCGCAGCCAGTGCCGCCTCAGCCGCCGAACCGCTGCGCGCGCCGGCCGGCGACCGCGAACTCGAGGCCCGCCGCCGCGCCGCCGAGCAGGAACAGGCCGGCAAGACCAAGGCCGAGGAAGAACGCCAGGCCGTGCAGCGCGCCGAGAATTGCCGCCGTGCGCGCAGCCACCTGACGGCCATGGAATCCGGCCAGCGCATCGCCCGTGTCAACGAGAAGGGCGAGCGTGAGGTGCTCGACGACCGCGGTCGTGCCGACGAGATGCGTCAGGCGCGCGAGGTCATCGCCTCCGACTGCCGCTGACACCGCACCGGCGCGCGCTTCAGCGCGTGGCGATCTTGTCGCGGTGCCGCTTGTAGCGCTGCCGCCGCGCTTCCTTGGGGTCGACCGTGAGCGGGCGGTAGATCTCGACACGGTCGCGGTCGCGCAGCACGGTTGCGGCGCCACACACCCTGCCCCAGACGCCGGTGCGCAGGCCCTCGCGCGCCAGGCCGTGCCGCGCCAGCACGCCGCTGGCCTGCAGGGCGTCGGCCACCGTGGCGCCGGGCGGCAGCCGCAGGGGTTGCAGGTCGGTCACGCCCGGGTCGGGGCAGTAGGCGACCTCGACACGCAGTTCAGCGGGGGCCATACACGCTCTCGGCGCGGCGCACGAAGGAATCGACCAGCGTGTTCGCGACGCGGTCGAAAACCGGGCTGACCACCGCTTCCAGCGCCTTGCCGGAGAAGGCGTACATCAGGTCGAACTCGATCTTGCAGGCCGACTCGTCGCTGCCCGGCCGCCCCAGCGGCAGGAAGAGCCAGGTGCCTTCCAGTTGCGAGAAGGGCCCGTCGACCAGCTTCACGGCCACCGACTGGCCGGGGTGGTGCGTGTTGCGCGTGGTGAAGGCGTGGCGCACGCCCATGTAGGCCATGCCCAGGCGCGCGGTGATGCCGTCGGTGTGGTGGTCGACGACCTCGGCCTTGTCACACCACGGCAGGAACTGCGGATAGGCGTGCACACCCGTCACCAGGTCGTACATCTCGCGGGGCGAGTACCAGAGCAGGACCGATTTGCGCACGTGCTTCATACAATGCGGGCATTCTAGGAGTGCGTTGTGTTCCGGCCCCCCGCCCCCACCTGACGCCCCTGCCCATGTCCAACATCGCCGAAAACCGCCGCGCCCGTTACGAGTACAGCATCGAAGAACAGTTCGAGGCCGGCATGGTGCTGAGCGGCTGGGAAGTGAAGGCCATCCGCGCCGGCCAGGTGCAGCTGACCGACGGCTACGTGCACGTGCGTGAAGGTGAGCTCTTCCTCATCGGCTGCCGCATCAACGCGCTGGGCGCTGCGTCGACCCACGTCACGCCCGAGGCCGACCGCACCAAGAAGCTGCTGATGCACAAGGCGCAGATCCGGCGCCTGATAGGCAAGATCGAGCAGAAGGGCTACACCCTGGTGCCGCTGAACCTGCACTACAAGGACGGCCGCGTGAAGGCCGAGATCGCGCTGGCCAAGGGCAAGGCCGAGCACGACAAGCGCAACACGGTCAAGGAACGCGACTGGGAACGCGAAAAGGGCCGCCTGATGCGCCACAAGGTGTCGTCCAAGCCGAAAGGCTGAACCGGCCTTCGGTTTCACCCCCTCGATCCGAGGGCGCCGCGGCGCCGACATCCCCTGAGCAGCGGTTGCGCGCGCGGGGCGCGGGCTTACCATCCCTTTCGTTGCCGGCCGACCTGTGCACCCAGCACCGCCCGCCGGCCGCCCTTGCGGAGAATCTGCCATGTCGACCCCCTCGCGGCGCGCCCGCCCTGCGGCCTACTTCCCGGGCGCCTTCTGGCCGATGCTGGCGCTGCTGTGTGCCGCGCTGCTGGCCAGCGTGGCCGGCCCGGCCGGCGCGGCGGCAGCGCCCGCGCTGGCCGGTGAACCCCGCCACGCGCTCGTCATCGGAAACGCCAGCTACGCCACGGCGCCGCTGATAAACTCGGCCAACGACGCCGCCGCGGTGGCCAAGGTGCTCCAGAAGGCCGGCTTCAAGGTGGAACTGCGGCTCAACGCGAGCCAGAAGCAGATGCAGGACGCCGTGACCGAGTTCGGTGACCGCCTGCGCACTGGCGGCGCCGGGCTCTTCTACTTCGCCGGCCACGGCGTGCAGATCAAGGGCCGCAACTTCATGCTGCCCGTGGGCACCGACATCAAGCGCGAGGACGAGGTGCCCTACAAGGCCGTCGACGTGCAGCAGGTGCTGGACAAGATGGACACGGCCAAGAACCGCATCAACATGGTGGTGCTGGACGCCTGCCGAGACAACCCGTTTGCGCGCAGCAGCCGCTCGGGCGCCGGTGGCCTGTCGCAGGTCGATGCGCCCATCGGTTCGCTGATCGCCTTCGCCACCGCGCCGGGCAGCGTCGCCAGCGACGGCAGCAGCACCAACGGCCTCTACACGCAGCACCTGCTGGCCAACATCGAACGCCCCGGCACGCCGATCGAAGAAGTGTTCAAGCGGGTGCGTCTGGGCGTGCGGCTCGACTCCAACGGCACCCAGATCCCCTGGGAAAGCACCTCGCTCGAAGGCGACTTCTACTTCTTCCCCGCCGCGCCCGGCGTCAAGGGCGGGCCGACGACCCTGCCCACGCCACCCGGCATCGAGCAGATCGCCCGCGCCGAGCGCGCCTACGACCAGCTGCGCCAGGGCCAGCTCGACGACGCCGAGCGCATCTTCCGCGCGCTGGCCAGTGCCTCGCACCCTGAGGTGGTGCTGATGGGGCGCGAGGGCCTGGCCGAGGTGCAGCTGGCACGCGGCGACAGCAACGCGGCGCTGGCCGAGGCCAACGAGATCATCGCCAAGGCGCCGACCCGCAGCGCGGCCTACCTGATCCGCGGCCGCGCGCTGGCCGCCTCGGGCCAGGCGCAGGCCGGCCAGGCGGCGTTGACCCAGGCGGCCGGCCCGCAGACCGCGGCCGACTTTTCGTGGCAGAAGGCCAACGCGCTCGTCGCGGTGGGCAACGTGCAGCGCAAGCTGGACCCGAAAGCCGCCATCGCCAGCTACGAGCGCGCGGCGCGCGAAGACCGCCAGTCGGTGGGCGCTTTGAGCAACCTGGCCGTGGCGCTGAACGAAAGCGGCCAGTCGGCCAAGGCGCGCGTCGTGCTGGAGCGGGCGCAGGCCCTCGACCCCGGCGACGCGATGACGCTGGCGCTGCTGCGCCAGATCCAGGACGGGCTGGCCGAAGACCAGGACCGCGCGCGCCAGCAGTACATCGACGACTCGGTGAAGGAACTGGCTGCGCGCTTCCGCGCCCCGGCAGCACGTCCGGCCAGCGCCGGCACCGCCGACGACTGGACCTCGCCAGCGCTGGCCGTCTCGGTGCTGCCCTTCCAGGACCAGACCCTGCCCGGCGCCGCCGGCCGCATCGGCCTGGAAACGCTGGTGCAACAGGAAGTCATCCGCGAACTGCAGGCCCGCGGCTTCACCATCGTCGAGCGCCGGCTGCTCGACAAGGTGCTGGCCGAGGTCAAGCTGGGCTCGTCGGAACTGGCCGACCAGGACACGCAGATCAAGCTCGGCCGCGTGCTGGCGGCGCGGCTGATGGTCTCGGGCACGCTCAGTTCGCAGGGGCCGGGCGTCGCTGCGGCCGTGCGTGCCATCGACACCGAAACCACCCAGCTGGCGATGGTCAAGGCCGAGAAACCGGCGCCGGGCGCCTTCAACCCCACCACGCTGGCCGCCAGCATCGCGCAGAGCGTGGCGCAGACGGTGGCCGACAAGTACCCGCTGAAGGGCCGCATCGTTTCGGTCGACGGCCAGCAGGCCATCATCAACCTGGGCAAGAAACACGGCGTGACCGCCGGCCAGTCGTTCAACGTGCTGAGCCGTGGCGAGCCCATCGAGCTCAACGGGCGCATCCTGGGCTACAAGGAAAACCGCATCGCCCAGGTGACCGTCACCGAGGTACAGGACCTGTTGTCCTATGGTCGCATCGGTGAAATGCGTGCCGCACCCGAGAAAAATCAGAGGATCATCGCCCGCAAGGAATGAACGCCCTGTTAGCGCTTGCCCAACCGCCGGCCGGTGTGCTGCACCGCGTCCGGCGTGGTGCTTTGGCGTGCCTGATGCTGGCCACGGCCGCGGCCGGCTGGGCCCAGGCCGCAGCACTGCCGGCGGTGGTGGTGTGGGACTTCGACAACCAGACGGCGGTGTCCTCGCTTCCCACGGAACGCATCGATTACCTGCGGCGTTCGCTGTCCGAAAACCTCACCGTCACGCTGCTGCAGGTGCAGGGCCTGCCGGTGGTGGAACGCCAGCGCCTGAAAGACCTGCTGGCCGAGCAGCAACTCACCGCCAGCGCGCTGGCCGACGAGGACACCCGGCTGCGCCTGGGCAAGATCGTCGGCGCGCAGCGCATGGTCTTCGGCGGCTTTTTTGTGCTGGGCGACGAGGTGCAGGTGCACGTGCGCGTCGTCGACACCGCCAGTTCACGCGTCATCTTTTCCGACGAAGCGACGACCCCCCTGCCCGCCGTGATGCAGCAGGTGGCCGCGATGAACGGCCGGCTGGCGCGCGCCCTGGGCGGCGCCGCCGCTGCCGACGCGCGCAGCCACGCCGCCGAGGTGTGGCAAGCCTACGACCGCGCGCTGGCACTGGCCGACGCCGGCGACCTGGACGCCGCGATCGCCGCATTGCAGGCGCTGCTGACCCGCGACAAGGATTTCACACCCGCAGAACGCCAACTGGTGACGTTGCTGGGCAAGATGTCGCGGCGGTAACGCTGCCGTAACGCCCCGTCGCCTACCCTGCGTCGCTGCCCAGTTCCGACCCGCCCCGTCGCCAGCCCCGCCGCCCGTTAGCCCCGACCCATCCGCACTGGACGCCGATGCCCACCTTCCACCGCCCGACCTGCCCCCCAGCCCGCCGCCTGGGCGCCCTGATCGGCCTGGCCAGCGCCGCGCTGGCGCCCGCCTGGGCGCAGACGCCACCCGACGCCGGCCGTCTGCTCGAGGAAACGCGCCAACCGGCGCGGCCGACGCTGCCGCCGGCCACGGCGCCGCGCATCGTCGACGTGCCGGCGCGACCGATCATCACCCTGCCCGAAGGCGTCACGGTGCAGGCCGGCAGCTTCCGCGTCACGGGCGCTTCGTCCTACCCCGCCGAACTCCTGACGGGCCTGCTGCAGCCCTGGGTCGGCAAGCGGCTGGACATCAACGGCCTGAACGAAGCCGCCGGCGCGCTGACCCGCCACTACCAGAGCAACGGCCACCTGCTGACCTACGCCTACATCCCGGCGCAACGGGTTGCCGACGGCGTGGTCGAGATCGCCGTGCTCGAAGGCAGGCTCGAAGGCGTGCAGATCGTCACCGCGCAAGACGTGCGCCTGCGCGACGAAGTGGTGCAGGCCCACACGGACCGCCTCGTCACGGACGCGACGAACCCGCGCCCGGTGCTGCAGGCCGAGGTCGAGCGGCAGATGCTGCTGCTCAACGACCTGCCGGGTGTCACGGCGCGTGCCGCCTTCACCCCCGGCAGCAGCACCGGCGGTGCCGAGATGGTGGTCTCGGTGGCCGAAGACGAACCCCTGGCACTGCGGGTGGAGCTGAACAACCACGGCAGCCGGTCCACCGGCGAGTACCGGGCCGGCATCGCCCTGCAGTTGCGAGACCTCTTCGGCTGGGGCGACAACACGCTGGCCCGCGCGCTGGTGTCGAACAAGGGCGGGCTGGTCAGCGGCAGCCTGAACAGTTCGGTGGCGGTGGGTGGCGACGGCTACCGCCTCGGCTTCAGCCTGTCACGGCTGAGCTACCAACTCGCGGGCAGCTTCCGCGCCTTGGGCGCCGTCGGCAACGCCAACACCTTCGGCGTCGACATGAGCTACCCCTTCGTGCGCTCGACCGACACCAACCTCAGCCTGCGTCTCGGCGCAGAGACCAAACGCCTGCGCGACGACATCCAGCTCATCGGCAGCACCAACCCCAAGCGCAACAACACCCTCGACTTCACGGTCAGCGCCGACCACCGCGACGGCTGGGGCGGCGTCTCGGCGGCCAGCGTGGTCGCGTCGATGGGTTCGCTGCAACTGCTCGACGACGGCCGTCGTGCCGCCGACGCCGCGGGCCTGCTCACCGGACGACGTTACGGCAAGCTGGGCTTGCAGTTTGCGCGCCAGCAGGCGCTGGGCGGACCGTTCAGCCTCTACGTGCGCGCTGGCGGCCAGTACAGCGGCGGCAACCTCGACAGTTCGGAAAAGTTCGCGCTCGCCGGCCCGGGCGCGGTACGCGCCTACGCACCGGGCGAGGCTTCGGTCGACCAGGGCGGCCTGCTGACCGTGGAAGCGCGCTACGCGGCCGACTACCTGGGCGGCAACTTCGTCTGGGGCCTCTTCCACGACCGCGCCGAGGGCCGCGTCAACCGCCGACCCCTGGTGGCGGCAGGCAATGAACCGAAGCTCTCGGGCACCGGCCTGTCGGTGCAATGGAACGGCGCCGACGTCGGCGTCAGCGCGTCGGTGGCCTGGCGCGGCTCGCGCCTGCCGACAGCCGAAGGCGGCGACCCCAAGCCGCGCATCTACCTGCAGGTCGTCGTCACGCCATGAACCCGGTTGCGATCTCGCCCCACCTGCTTGCACGCCTAGAGAGGCGGCAGGCGCCTGCCCGCGCCTGAGTCCGCCGTTCGGAGCCCACCATGTCCACTCGCCCAGCCCCCTCGCCTGCTGCCAAGCCCGCACCCGCCATCGCGCGCCGCGCCGCGGCGCGTCAACGCGCCCTGCAGCGACGGCGGCCACGTGTGTCGCGGCTGCTGGCCTGGCTGCTGGCGGCCTGGCTGGGCCACGCGGGCTTGTCGTTTGCCCAGGTGGCGCCCGGGGCGCTGCCCAGCGGCGGGCAGGTGATGGTCGGCAGCGGGCAGTTGCAGCTCAGCCCCAACCTGCTCGTCATCCAGCAGAACAGCAACCGCCTGGGCCTGGACTGGCAGAGCTTCAACATCGGCAGCAGCGCCACGGTCGAGTTCCGCCAGCCCGGTGCCAGTGCCGTGGCATTGAACCGCGTCGTCGGCAACAGCGGCAGCGAGATCTACGGCAATCTGAAAGCCAACGGCCAGGTGTTCCTGACCAACCCCAACGGCGTGCTCTTCGCGCCCGGCTCCAAGGTCGACGTCGGTGGCCTGGTGGCCAGCACGTTTGATCTGTCGCAGCAGGACTTCGCCGACGGGCGCTACGTCTTCAACGCCACCGGTGCCCAAGGCCGCGTCCTCAACCAGGGCAGCCTGAACGCCAGCGCGGGCGGCTACCTGGCACTGTTCGGTCAGCATGTCGACAACCAGGGCGACATCGCGGTAAATGCCGGCTCCGTGGTGCTGGCCTCGGGCCGCGCGGCCACCGTCAGCATCAGCGGCAGCGGCCTGATCTCGGCCGTGGTCTCGTCGGGCACGCTGCCGGGCAGCGTCGACAACAGCGGGCGCATCACCGCCGACGGCGGCACCGTCACGCTGAGCGCGAAGTCGGCGCAGGACATCGCGGCCTCGCTCGTGAACAACAGCGGCATCGTGCGTGCCAACACGCTGGTCGAGAAGGCCGGCGAGATATGGATCACGGGCGACCACGTGGCCAACCGCGGGCAACTGGTGGCCAGCGCCCCCGATGGCGGCGACGCCGGCCGCGTGATGGTGATCGGCAACTTGCTGAGCGGCCGAGCCGACGTGGGCGGCACGATCGACGCCAGTGCGGCCAGCGGCAAGGGCGGCTTCGTTGAGACCAGCGCCGCGACGGTGACCGTCGCGGGCGACGCGCGTGTCGTCACGAAGGCAGTCGGCGGGCAGCCCGGCACGTGGCTGATCGACCCCAATGACTTCACCATCGCTGCCAGCGGCGGCAACATCACCGGCGCCACGCTGTCGACGAACCTGGGCGGCGGCTCGGTGACGATCGCCACCGCCAACATGGGCACGGCGGGCGGCAACGGCGACATCTTCGTCAACGACGCGGTGTCCTGGGCGGCCAACACGCTGACGCTGAGTGCCGAGCGCAACATTGCCATCAACGCCGCCATGGCCGGCAGCGGCACGGCCAGGCTGGCGCTCGAGTACGGACAGGGCGCGGTCGCGGCCGGCAACACCAGCAGTTACAGCGTCAACGTCCCGGTGTCGCTGGCCGCGGGCGTGGGCAACCTCACCACGCGTCTGGGCACGACGGGCGGCACGACGGTCAGCTACACGGTGGTCACCGACCTCGCCGGCCTGCAGTTGATAGACGGCAACGCCACCGCGCTGGCCACCAGCTACGCGCTCGGCGCCGCGCTCGACGCCAGCGCCAGTGCCACCGCCAACAGTGGCCTGGGCTTCAACCCGATCGGCAACGAAGCCGCCACCGCGGCCAGCACCACCAACAGCTTCAGCGGACAGTTCGAGGGCCTGGGCAACACGATCAGCGGCCTGACGATCGCGCGGCCCACGGCGCTCGCGGTCGGTCTCTTCGGCAACACCAACAACGCGCAGATCCGCAACCTGACGCTCACCGGCTCGGCCATCACCGGCAGTCAGTACGCCGGCGGAGTGGTGGGCTTTGCCAACGCCGCGACGGCCCTGAACAAGGTCCAGAGCAGCGGCGCGGTCGCCACCGCGTCGGCGTCGACCGCCTACGCGGGCGGCCTGGTCGGCCAGTTCGCCACCACCGGCACCGTCACGCAATCGATCACGGCAGGCACTGTCACGGGCCGTTCTTCGGTGGGCGGCCTCGTCGGCTACGGCGGCACGGGCGCGGTGGCCAACAGTTCGTCTTCGGCCAACGTGACGGCCACCGCGGGCGACGCCGGCGGCCTGATGGGCCGTGCAGGCGGCGCCGTGAGCAACAGTTCGGCATCCGGCACCGTTTCGGGCACCAGCGATGTCGGCGGCCTGATCGGCATCGCCAACGGCACCGGTGCCGTGACCGGCAGTTCGGCCACCGGCCGCGTGACCAACACCCTCACCACCGGCAGCGCTGGCGGCCTGATCGGCACCATGTCCAGCGGCGCCGTCACCGGTGGCACGGCCAGCGGCGCCGTCTCGGGCGGCACCTCGACCGGCGGCCTGATCGGCAACTTCTCGAGCAGCACCGCCGGCATCACCAATAGCAGCGCCACGGGCAACGTGACGGGCTCGGCCGGTGGCGACACCGGCGGCCTGGTCGGCATCGCCACCGGTACGGGTTCGCTGTCGGACAGCTCTGCCACCGGCAGCGTCTCGGCGCCGACCAACGGCGACACCGTCGGCGGCCTGGCAGGCCAGTTCAGCATGACCGGCGGCATCGTCAACAGCAGCGCCGGTGCCGCGGCCTCGGGCCCAAACGCGGCGACGACGGTAAGCGGCGGCGTGTACACCGGCGGCGTGGTGGGCTGGTACAACTCGGCGACCGCCCTGGTCAACGACGCGTCCAACACCATCGCCTTCCGCGGCGCCACCGTCACCGGCAGCACGTGGGTAGGTGGCGTGGTGGGCTACATGTCCTCGACGGCGGCGCTCACCATCACCGGCCCGGCGGCCGGCACGCCGCTGGCGACCCAGGTCATCGCCACCGGCACCAGCGGCTCGGCCGGGGTCCTTGCCGGCCGCACGAATGGCGTCGTCTCCGGCTTCACGGCGTCAGGCACGGTGAGTTCGGCTGGCACGGCGGGCGGCCTCGTGGGCACCGCCGACGGCGCCGGTGGTTTCAACAACGTCAGCGCCAGCGGCACCGTGACCGGCACCGGCACCGGCGGTGCGGTGGGCGGCCTGGTCGGCAGCTACTCCAACAGCGGCGCACTGACTGGAACGCCCGGCGTCACCACGGCCAGCGGTGCCGTGCAGGGTGGCAGCGGCAGCGGCGCCATCACGGGCGGTCTGGTCGGCGTCTTCAACAGTGCCGGCGGCATCGTCAACGCCTCTACCGCGACGACCTCCACCGTCGCAGGCGGCGGCGACACGGGTGGCCTGGTCGGCGACGCCACCGGTACGGGAGCGTCCGCCATCACAGGCAGCACGGCACGCGGCAACGTCACCGGCGGCAACAACGTCGGCAAGGTCGGCGGCCTGGTGGGCGACTTCAACATGGCCGGCGGCTGGTCCAACGTGACCGCTGCGGGCACCGTCAGTGGTGGCAATTACGCAGGCGGACTGGCGGGCGACTACCGCTCGGCCGCCGCCATCACGGGCGGCAGCTTCACCGGTGGCACGGTCTCTGGCGGCACCTGGGTCGGCGGCTTGTTCGGCGCAGTGTCGACGGCGGCCATCACCGGGCCCTCTGCGGGCAGCCCCATGACCGTGGCGGTCACCGTCACGTCTGCGGGCAACGCAGGTGGCCTGGCCGGGTACACCGGCGGCGCCGTCACCAACGTCACTGCGACCGGAAACGTCACGAGCACCGGTACCGGCACCTTCTACGTCGGCGGACTTATTGGACAAGCCGACGGCACCGGCGGCGTCACTGACGTCTCGGCCTCCGGCACGGTCACCACCGCGACGCTCGCCGGCAGCGTGGGTGGCCTCATCGGCTACAACAACATCGGCGGCGTCCTGCGTGGCGCCAGCACGGGCAACGTGAGCGGCGGGCGCTACACCGGTGGTCTGGTCGGTTACTTCGATGCCGGCGCCGCCAGCATCCAGAACGGCGCTGCCAGCGGCAACGTGAGCGGTTTCGGTGATACGGGCGGACTGGTCGGTTTTGCCACCGGCACCGGCAGCATCAGCAACTCGTCGGCCGGCGGCACGGTCACCAGCAGCGCCACGGCAACCTACAGCGTCGGCGGGGTCGCGGGCTACTTCGCGCTGTCGGGCGGCGTGGCCGGCACAACGACCGCAGGCAACGTGACTGGCGGCGCCCAGACCGGTGGCTACATCGGCTACTACAGCACCGCCACCGCGCTCAGCGGTGTGTCCACCCCGTCGTCGGTGACCACCGTCACTGGCACGACCTGGGTCGGCGGCGTCGTCGGCTACGTCAACGCCGCCGCGTCGCTCAGCGGCCTGAGTTCGTCGGCCAACGTCACCGCCACCGGCACCGGCGGCGGTGCCGCCGGCGGGGTCGTCGGGCGCTCGAACGGCAGCGTGGCCACCAGTTCGGCCAGCGGCAATGTGTCGGGTCGGTACACCGTCGGCGGCCTGATCGGCCAGGCCGACGGCACCGGCACCCTCACCGACAGCAGCGCCTCGGGCGCCGTCAGCAGCGACACGGCCGCGGCCTGGATCGGCGGCCTCGTCGGCCGTTACTCGCTCAGCGGTGCCATCGGCGGCACCATCACCGCCACGGGCGTGGTGGCGGGCGGCAGTTCGGCCGGCGGCATCGTCGGCTACTACAACTCCACCGCCCCGGTGGCCGGCCTGACCCGCGGCACGGCCAGCGTGACAGGGCAGGACTGGGTCGGCGGCGTCATCGGCTACAGCGAAGCCTCGTCGATCAGCGGCAGTTCCAGCGCCGCGAGCGTCACCGCGACCGGCACCAGCTACGCGGCCGGCGGGCTGGTGGGCCGCAGCGGCGGCGCGGTCAGCAGCAGTTCGGCCACCGGCAGCGTGACCGCTGGCAACGATGCCGGCGGCCTGATCGGCAATGCCGCCGGCACCGGCGCGCTCACCGACCTGACCGCCAGCGGCAACGTCAGCAGCAGCGGCGTCAGCGCCGCAGTCGGCGGCCTCATCGGCTCGGCCACCAGCGGCGCCATCACCGGTGGCACGGCCTCGGGTACGGTATCCGGAGGCAACCAGACCGGCGGCCTGGTCGGCAGCTACTCCGTCAACGCCAGCATCACCTCGTCTGAGGCCACCGGCAGCGTCAACGGCCGTGG
Source organism: uncultured beta proteobacterium (assembly GCA_947084805.1). GTDB lineage: Bacteria > Pseudomonadota > Gammaproteobacteria > Burkholderiales > Burkholderiaceae_C > Rubrivivax. The sequence goes on from CAMTUD010000098.1 coordinate 19,793, forward strand.
CGCCGTCGGTGGCCTGGTCGGCTACGCAAGCGGCAGTGGCGGCATCGTCGACGGCACGGCCCGCGGCAGCGTCACCGGGGTGATGAACACCGGCGCCGTCGGCGGCCTCGTCGGCGAGTTCCGCAAGGCCGGCGGTATCACGCGCGGCAACGCCTACGGCAACGTCAGTGGCGGTACGCGCGCGGGCGGCCTGACGGGCTACCACATCAGCGGCGGCAACATCGCCAACTCGAACGCCTACGGGGACACCGTCACCGCGGGTAGCTACGGCGGAGGCCTGGTCGGCGAATTCACCTCCAGCGGCGACATCACCAACTCCACCGCCCGCAGCGTCGTGACCGCCACCGACTACGCCGGCGGCCTGGTCGGGAGCTTGCAGAGCAGCAACAGCGTGACCGACAGCCGCGCCACCGGCCGGGTGAGCGGCACCACTTACGTGGGTGGCCTGATCGGCTATGCCTACAACAGCGCCGGCGGCATCAACAACAGCTCGGCCACCGGCAACGTCGACGGCACCTACATGGTGGGTGGCCTGGTGGGGCAGTTGGCCTACACGTCGCTGTCGCGTGGCACTGCGTCGGGCCGCGTGGCTGTGGTGAGCGACAGCACGGTCTACGTCGGCGGCCTGGTGGGCTACACGTATGGCACGAGCAGCACCAACTCGATCGCCGACAGCACGGCCACCGGCGCCGTGAACGTCGATGCCAGCTATGTCTACGCCGGCGGTCTGGCCGGGCAGGTCAGCTCGGTGGCCATCTCGAACGGCAACGCGAGCGGTTCGGTGACCGTGAAGGACAGCCGCAACCTCAACAGCAGCTCGCTGTTTGCGGGCGGTCTGGTCGGCTACTACAGCGCCAGCAGCAGCGTCGGCATCAGCGCGAGCCGCGCAACGGGCGACGTCAGCGGCGCCTACTACGGCGGCGGTCTGGCCGGCTACTACGACGGCAATTCGAACGCAGCGTCGATCAGCGACAGCTCGGCCAGCGGCAAGGTGACGGCCACGTATTACGGCGGCGGCCTCGTCGGCTCGCTGCGCAACGTCGGTGTGCGCAACGGCCAGGCGACGGGCGATGTCGTCGTCACCAGCACGGGTGGGCGCGCCGGCGGCCTCGTCGGCGAGGCCCTGGTGTCCTACGACGGCACGTCGATCAACGACAGCGCCGCCACCGGCAACGTCTCGGGTGGCAGCTACGCGGGCGGCCTGATCGGCTACTTCCAGAACCAGCTCTACAACACCGGCACGGCCGGCGTGACCAACAACCGCGCCAGCGGCAACGTCAGCAACACCGCCGTCGCCGGCGGCCTGGTCGGTGGCTACAGCGCCTACTACTACGGCATCGGCACGGTCGACCTCGGCATCCGCAACGGCCAGGCCAGTGGCAACGTCTCGGCCAGCCAGATCGCGGGCGGCCTGGTCGGCGACTTCGACGGTTTCGCCGGCATCCGTGACAGCAGCGCCACGGGCTCGGTCACGGGCACCAGCGGCACCAGCACGCGCCAGCTCGGCGGCCTCGTCGGCCGCTTCATCAACCGGAACACCACAGCCGGCGCAGGCGTGCTGTCGAGCAGCTACGCCACCGGCACGGTGGCGCTGGCCAGCGGCGTGACGATGAACACCAACACGACGGTGTACGCCGGGGGCCTGGTCGGCCAGCTCGATGGCACCTCGGCTGCCGCCGTCACACTCAGCGATTCGTACGCCACCGGCAACGTGACGCTGGCCAGCACCAACGGCAGGCTCAACGCCGGCGGGCTGGTCGGCCAGGCCAACACCAGCCTGGACAATGTCTACGCCACCGGCGCCGTCAGCGCCACGGGTGGCACCACGCGCACGGTCGGCGGCCTGGTGGCCGCGCGCAACGCCACCGCGGTCACCGCCACCGACAGCTACTGGGCCACCGACACCAGCGGCCAGGCCGCCAGCATCATCGGCAGCGCTCGCACGCTGGCCCAATTGCAGACGGCCGCCAATTTCAACGGCTGGGACATCGCCAGCAGCAGCGGCAGCGGTTCGATCTGGCGCATCTACGAAGGCTTCACAACGCCCCTGCTGCGCGGCTTCCTCACCCCGCTGGCGCTGACGCTGGTGGACGTGAGCAAGACCTACGACGGCACGACCTCGCTCGGCGGCGCAACCGTCAACTCCAGCGGCGGCGCGGTGCAGTTCCCCGACCGCATCCGGGTCGGCGGCAGCGGTGTCGCAGCCGACGTCGGCAGCTACGCCCTGGGTGCGGCCAATCTGTACTCGGTGCAGAACGGCTACGACCTCAACCTGGTCGGCACGGCGCAGCTGACGGTCAACAAGAAGGCGCTGACGCTGGCCGGCCTGGCCGCCAGCAAGACCTACGACGCAACCACCGCCGCTGCCGTGGCTGCGGGCGGCCAGCCCGGCGGCCTGGTGGCCGGCGAGGACCTGCTGTTCCAGCCGGCCGGAAACTTCGGCCTGGCCTTCGCGGACAAAAACGCGGGCGTCGCCAAGACCGTCAACATCGCCGGCAGCTACACCTGGGCCGACGGCACGCGCGGCAAGGTCGGCAACTACACGCTGCCCACCGGCACCACGACCACTGCCGATATCACCAAGGCCACGCTGACCGCCGGCAGCTTCAGTGCCACGAACCGTGCCTACGACGGCACCACCGCCGTGGCCGTGACGGCCACGCCCGCCACCCTCAGCGGCGTGCTCGGCACCGACGGCGTCAGCGTCGACCTGTCGTCGGTGAGCAGCGGCACGGTGGCCGACAAGAACGTCGGCACGGGCAAGGCCGTGACCGTGCTGGGCGCCAGCCTGACGGGCACGGACGCCGGCAACTACACGCTCGCCGGCATCGGCAGCGCGGTTGTGAACATCACGCCGCGCGCGGTCACCGTCAACGGCATCACGGCGACGAACCGGGCCTACAACCGCCTGACCAACGTCTCGATCAACACCAACACGATGTCGCTGTCGGGCGTGCTCGGCAGCGACCAGGTGACGCCGAGCAGCTACTCGGTTTCGGCGTCGGTGGCCGACAAGAACGTCGGCGACGCCAAGCCGGTGACGGTCACCGGCCTCACGTTGCGCGGCGTGGATGCCGCCAACTACGCACCGCAGCAGGGCGCGGTGTCGGTCAACATCACGCCCTTCCTGGTGACGGTCTATGCCCAGCCCACGACGGGCACCAGCAGGGTCTACAACGGCACCGCAGACGCGACGGTGGCGCTGTACAACGACTGGACGTACAGCCTCTCGAACCTGTGGGCCGGCGACAACGTCACGCTGAGCAACACCGGTATCGCCTACGACAACAAGAACGTCGCCTACAACACCGCGGGGGCGGTGACCAGCAAGACCATCACCGTCAGCGGCCTGAGCCTGAGCGGCACCGACGCCGGCAACTACACGCTGCAGAACACCACCACCACCACCACCGGCACGATCACGCCGCTGGCCTTGCCGGTGTCGGGCATCAGCGCCACCAACCGGGTCTACAACGGCTCGCGCGACGTGCAGATCAACGTCAGCAGCGCCGTGGTCGACACCTCGGTCGTGGTGCCCGGCGACAACGTCAGCGTGGTCATCCCGACCGCTGGCAGTGTCACCGGGCAGATGGTCGACAAGAACGTCGGCACCGGCAAGGCCGTCACCGTGCCCGGCCTGACCATCACCGGCGCCGATGCCGGCAACTACACCGTCAACAGCGCCAGCAACGGTGTCAGCGTCGACATCACCCGCAAGGACCTGAACGTGGCCTACACCGCCAGCGACAAGGTCTACGACGGTGGCCGGACTGTGGTGACGCAGGCCTCCTCGAGCGACGTCGTCTCGGGCGACGAGCTGCTGTTCTACAGCAACTTCTACACCACCTACTACTACGGCTACAACCCGTGGGCCAGCTTCTCGGACAAGAACGTCGGCACCGGCAAGACGGTGTCTTCCAGCACCGAGTCGATCTACGGCAACGATGCCAACAACTACAACCTGATCAACCCGAACGGCGCCATCGCCACGGCCAGCATCTCGGCCAAGCCGGTGACCTTGGACTTCAGCGGCGTTACCAAGGTCTACGACGGCCTCACCACCGCCACCGTGACACTCAACCGCAACGCGTCCGGGGTGTACTCGGGCGACACGATCACCACGAGCCAGAGCGCCGAGTACACGGGCACCAATGCCAAGAACGTCGGCACCGGCAAGGCCATCAGCGTCACCGGCATCACCTTCACCGGCAACGACGCGTCCAACTACACGGTGTCCAACACCAGCGCCACGACCACCGGCAACGTGACGGCCAAGCCGGTGACGCTCAGCGGCATCACCGCCGTCGACCGCGCCTACGACGGCACGACGACGGTGCAGGTCAACGCCGCCACCGTCACCTCGGCCGGGTTCGTCACCAACGACATCGTCTCGGTAGCGCAGCCCAGCGGCGGTCTGACGAGCGGGACCATCGCCAACAGGAACGTCGGCACCGCCAAGCCCGTCACCGTGACCGGCCTGTCGCTGACCGGCACCGACGCCGTCAACTACAGCATCGACCTGGCCGGCAGCGGCATCACCGTCAACATCGGCCAGAAGGCGCTGACGCCCACCTACACCGGCGTCAGCCGCGTCTACAACGGCGGCGTCACGGCCGGCGTCACTTCCACCACCGCCGGCATCGAGACCGGCGACACCGTCACCTTCAGCCAGCAGGCCGTGTTCTCGGGTGGCGGGGCGCGCAACGTCGGCACCGCCAAGCCGATCGGCATCACGTCGATCGCGCTCGGCGGCGCCAGCGCCGCGAACTACTCGCTCACCGCCACCACGGCCACCGCGACGGCCGACATCACGCCCAAGTCGGTGACGGCCGACTACGTGGGCGTCAACCGCGTCTACAACGGCCTGGCCGACACCAGCATCTCGGTGCTCGGCAGTTCGCTGCAGGTGCTGGCCGGCGACTTCGTCAACTTCACGCAGACCGCCAGCCTCGTCGGCGACGGCGCCGCCGGCAGCAACCGGTCGGTCTCGGTCAGCAACATCGCACTGACGGGCCAGGATGGGGCGAACTACACGCTGCTGAACACCACGGCGAGCACCACCGTCAACATCACGCGGCGTCCGCTGGGCGTGGCGGGCATCACCGCCACCAGCCGTGTCTATGACGGCACGACGAACGTGGCCGTCAACGTCAGCGGCGCAACCGTCGACGTGTCGACCAAGGTGGCGGGCGACGACGTCAGCGTCACGCTGCCGCCCAACGGCATCAGCACCGGCACCATGGCCGACCGCCACGTCGGCAACGCCAAGCCGGTGGCCATCACCGGCCTGGCCATCAGCGGCACATCGGCGGCGAACTACAGCCTCATCGGCGCCACCGGGCTCAACGTGAACATCACGCCGGCCGCGATCACGGCGACTTACACGGGCGCCGACAAGGTCTACAACGGCAACACCACGGCGCTGGTGACCGGCACCTCGGCCGACATCTTCGCCGTCGATGCAGGCTCGGTGCAGATCAACGCCACCGGCACGTTCACGGGAACCGGGGCCAAGAACGTCGGCACCGGCAAGACCGTGGCCGTGCGTGACGGCTTCCTGGGCGGCGCGCAGCGCGACAACTACACGCTGCTCAACGCCACCGGCAGCACCACCGCGAGCATCACCGCGCGCCCCGTCACGGCCAGCTACGCCAGTGGCCTGTCCAAGGTCTACGACGGCGGCGTCAGCGCCCCGGCCAGCGGCAGCATCGTCAACGTCGTGGCCGGTGACGCCGTCTCGCTCACCCAGACGGCCGCATTCACCGGCAGCGGTGCACGCAACGTCGGCAATGGCAAGGCCATCGACGTCACCGGCATCACGCTGACGGGCGCCGACGCCGGCAACTACACGCTGGGCACCAGCAGCACCAGCACCGTGGGCAACATCACGCCCAAGTCGATCACCGTGGGCGGCCTGTCCAACGTGACGGCAGCCGACCGCGTCTACGACGGCACGCGCACGGTGGTGGTCACCGTGCCGACCGGCGTCACGCTGGTGCCTTCCAGCGCCGACATCGTGGCCGGCGACGTGGTCAACATCGAGGTGCCGGTTTCCGGCGTCACCACCGGCAGCGTGGCCACCAAGTCGGTGGGCGCGGGCAAGGCGGTGACGGTGGACGGCCTGTCGCTGAGCGGCACCGACGGCGGCAACTACCGCATCGGCGGTACCGCCGGCATCACCGTCAGCATCACACCCAAAACCTTGACGGCCAACTATGTCGGCGTCAGCCGGGCCTACGACGGCACCGTCAACGCCAGCGTCACCGGCACCTCCACCGACATCATCGGCGGCGACATCGTCAACATCGGCGGCAGCGGTGTGTTCAGCGACGCCGGCGGCAAGAACGTCGGCAGCGGCAAGACCATCAGCGTGCTGCAAGCCCAGTTGTCGGGCAACGACGGCGCCAACTACAGCCTCGTCAACACGACCGGCAGCACCACCGGCAGCATCACGCAACGCAGCGTGACCGCCGTCTATTCGAGCCCGGGCAGGGTCTACGACGGTGGCACGCTTGCGCCTGTCAGTGGCAGCGCCGGTTTCATCTTCGGCGACCAGGTGTCGCTTGCGCAGACCGCCGTGTTCACGGGCGCCAACGCCAGGAACGTCGGTGAGGGCAAGGCCATCCAGGTGAGCAGCATCACGCTCAACGGCAGCGATGCGGCCAACTACGCGTTGACCGCCACCTCGGCCAGCACGCAGGGCTCGATCCGGCCACGGCCCATCGGCATCCTCGGCCTGACGGGCGTGAGCGCGCAGGACCGCGCCTACGACGGCAGCACCGCAGTGACCGTGGACGTGCAGTCCACCGGCACCATCAGCGTCAACACGGCTGACATCGTGGCCGGCGACAACGTCACGGTCACCGTGCCGAGCACCGGCACCACCACCGGTGTGGTCGCCAACAAGAACGTCGGCACCGCCAAGCCGGTGACGGTCACCGGGCTGGCGCTGACGGGGCCGGACGCACCGAACTACACCATCAGCGCGGCCACCGGCGTCACGGTCAACATCACGCCCAAGGCGCTGACCGCGAGCTTTGCCGAGCTGACGCGCGTCTACGACGGCACGACCGACGCTGTCGTCACGGGTAGCTCTTCCGGCGTGGTCAGCGGCGACGTGCTCACCATCAGCGCCACCGGTGTGTTCACCGGCACCGGCGCGAAGAACGTCGGCACCGGCAAGCCGGTGAACGTGCTCTCGGCCACGCTGGCAGGCGGCGACGCGCCGAACTACAGCCTCGTCAACCCCACCGGCACCACCACCGGCAGCATCACGCCACGCGGCATCAGCGTGGCCTACGTCGGCGGTACGCGCGTCTACGACGGCGGCGTCAACGCGCCGGTCACCGGCACGGCGGCCGGCTTCATCGCCGGCGACGACCTCAGCCTGACGCAGACCGCTCAGTTCACCGGCGCCGGCGCCAAGAACGTCGGCGCGGGCAAGGCGGTGAGCATCACCGGTGTCACGCTGGGCGGCGGCGACGCCGGCAACTACGCGCTGCTCTCGAACACCACCACCACCACCGCCAGCATCACGCCGCGGCCCTTGCGCATCGAGGGCTTCACCGGCGTCGTGGCCACCGACCGCGTCTACGACGGCAGCACCGCCGTGGCCATCAGCATCCAGGGCAGCGGCGCCATCGCACCGAACCAGGCCGACGTGGTGGCGGGCGACGACGTCAGCGTCGTCGCGCCGCCCACCGGGGCGGGCGCGGGCACGATGGCCGACAAGCATGTCGGCAGCAACAAGCCCGTCACCGTCAGCGGCCTCACGCTCAACGGCAACGATGCCGGCAACTACAGCGTGGCCGCCGCCACCGGCGTCACGGTGAACATCACGCCGCTGGCACTGACCGCCGTCTACACCGGGCAGAACAAGGTCTACGACGGCACGGCAGCGGCGTTGCTGCTCGGCAGTTCGGCCAACCTGCTCGGCGGTGACGTCGTCAGCATCACCGGCAGCGGCATCTTCACGGGCGCCAATGCGAAGAACGTGGGCCTGGGCAAGGCCATTACCGTCACCGGCGGCGCACTGGCCGGCGCCGATGCACGCAACTACAGCCTGCACAACACCACGGGCAGCACCAGCGCCGACATCACGCCGCGGCCCCTGACGCCGAGCTACGTCGGCGGCACCCGGGTCTACGACGGCACCACCGACGCCCCGGTCACGCTTGGCAGCAGCGGCGCCATCGCGGGTGATGACCTGCGCATCGCGCAGAGCGCCGTGTTCGGTGGCATCGGCGCCCGCAACGTCGGTGTCGACAAGCCGGTGGTGGTGTCCGGCATCACGCTGCAAGGCGCGGATGCCGTCAACTACGCGCTCACCTCGACCTCGGCCAGCACCACGGCGACGGTCACGCCCAGGCCGCTGAACATCAGCGGCCTGTCGGGCCTGCAGGCGGTGAACCGCGTCTACGACGGCACACGCGACGTGCAGGTCACCGGCAGCGCCGTCATCGGCACGGCCACGGGCGACGTGCTTGCCGGTGACGATGTCACCATCAGCCTGCCCAGCGGCAGCATCAGCGCGGGCACCATGGTCGACAAGTCGGCCGGTACGGGCAAGTCGGTGGCGGTCTCGGGCCTGAGCCTGAGCGGCGCCGACGCGGTGAACTACCAGATCACCGGCGTGGCCGGGCTCACCGTGAACATCGCACCGCGGCCGGTGGTGCTGCTGGGCGTGTCTGCGGTCAACCGCGTCTACGACGGCAGCACGGTGGTGGCCATCAACTCGGCCGGCGGCAGCCTGAACGGCGTGCTGGCGGGCGACGACCTGCGGCTGCTGGCCAGCGGTGTCACCGGCAGCATGGCCGACCGGCACGCCGGCAGCGGCAAGGCCGTCAACGTCACCGGCCTGTCGCTGGCCGGGGCCGACGTGGCCAACTACACGGTCGACAACAGCGGCGGCCTGCGCGTGGACATCACGCCGCGCACGCTGGTGGCCAGCGCCATCGCCCTCGACAAGGTCTACGACGGCAACAACACGGCGGCCGTCACGCTGCAGGACGACCGCATCGCAGGCGATGCGTTGAGCCTGACACGCAGCAGCGCCACCTTCGCCGGCAAGGACGCCGGCGCCGGGCAGGCGGTGAGCGTGGCCGGCCTCAGCCTCGGCGGCGCCGACGCCGGCGACTACGTGCTGCTGGCCAACACGCTGAGCACCACGGCCAGCATCAACCGTGCGCCACTTACCGTGCAGGCCAATTCGCTGAGCAAGGTGTACGGCGAAAGTATCAACCTCACGGGCGCCGAGTACACGACGCTGGGCCTGGTGGCCGGCGAGTCGCTGGGCGCGGTGACGCTGGCCAGCGCCGGCACGGCGGCCACCGCGGCGGTGGCAGGCTCACCCTACGCCGTCGCCGCAAGCGACGCCCGCGGCGGCACCTTCAACCCCGCCAACTACACGCTGACGTACAGCAGCGGCCTGCTCACGGTGACACCAAGGCCGCTGACCATCGCCGCCAACAGCGTGGTGCGCAGCGCCGACGAAGCAAACCCGGCCACCTTCGGCTTCTCCACCAACGTCGGCGGCCTCGTTGGCGGCGACAGCATCGCCTCGGTGGTGCTGAACGCGCCGACCGGCAGCGCCACGGCAGCCGGCGGCTCTATCTTCGAACTGGTGCCCAGGGGTGCGGTGTTCGGCGTCGGTCAGGCGTCGAACTACGCGCTCAGCTACGACAGCGGCCTGCTGGTCGTGCTGCCCAAGCCGCCGCGTGTCGACGACGTCGACCCGAATGCCGGCAACTCGGGGCCGCAGGGCTTCGCGGTGCAGGTCGACCAGGCGGAACTGGAACGCGCGCTGGACGCGCTGCAGCGCAACGCCAGCGTCGTCGCACAGGCCGGGGCCGACACCGCGCCGGGCTTGCCGCTGGCGCTGCGCAACGTCGACGCCACGGCCGCCGAGATCAGCGTCGCGCTGGCCGGCGACAGCCGGCGCATCACGCTGCCGGCACTGCTGCGGCTGCCGCTGGTCTCCTTCGACCCCACGCTGCGCCGGCTGATGTTCGGCGGCCCCGCCGCCGGCAGCACGCCGCCCTCCTCCACCGCGCCCTGAACGCCCGGCCACGTCTTTTCAGCAGGTACCGATGACGCACCACACCCTCCGCGCCACCCCCCGGGGTCGGCCGTTGCCACGCCGGCCCCGCCGGGCCCTTGTCGCCGCCGTGCTCAGCCTGGCTGCCGTGTTTGCCACGGCCGCCCAGGCCGCGCCGCTGGACGACATGCGCCGCCAGGTCGAGGCCAGCCAGTTCGAGCAGGCCTGGGCCACGGCGCAGGCCAACCCGCAGCTGCTGGGCGACGTGCACTTCGACTTCCTCTACGGCGTGGCGGCGATCAACGTCGGCCGCATCCCCGACGGCCTGCTGGCGCTGGAGCGCCACCTGGCGGCAGTGCCCGCCAACGACCGCGCACGCCTTGAACTGGCGCGGGGCTACTTCCTGCTCGGCGAATACACACGCGCCCGCGCCGAGTTCGAGTTCGTGCTGCGCTACAACCCGCCCGCCGGCGTGCGCGCCAACATCAACGGCTTCCTGCAGGCCATGCAGGTGCGCGAATCGGCCGACCGCCGCGCCACCGCGCGCCTGTACCTCGAAGGCGGCGTCGGCCACGACACCAACGTCAACGGCGGCACCTTCCGCGACGAGTTGCAGCTCGTCTTCGGCAACGTCAGCCTGGCAGGCAGCCCGTCGCGCCAGGTGCCCGACAGCTACGCCCAGGCCGCCGTGGGTGGCCAGCAGCTGTTGCGGGTGACCAACCGCCTCTCGGTCTTCGCCGGCGCCGACCTCGACCACCGCGCCAACTTCGACGAGAAGGCCTACGACCTGACCACCGCCGGCGGTTACGTCGGCCTGACACAGCTGGGCGCCGGTGCGCTGTGGCGCCTGACGCTGGGCAGCACACGCCTGCTGGTGGGCGGCAACCGCTACCGCGACACGATGCAGCTGGCGGCTGAAGCGAACGTCTCCTTGTCGCCCGAAAGCTCGTTCATGGGCTTCACGCAGTACGCCGAACAGCGCCACGCTGTCGCCGACGAGGTGCGCGACGCCCGCGCGGTGACGCTGGGCGGCATGTATACACGCGCCTTCGCCGACCTGCCGGGCAGCCCGACGATCGGCGTGCGCGTGAGCTGGACGCAGGAGCAGAACCTCCGCCTGCGCAGCGACCTCGACCGCGACATGCCGCTGGTGCGCCTGTTCGCCTCGGTGGCACCGCTGCCGCAGTTGCGCGTCGCCGCGGGTCTGACGGCCTACCGGCAGAAGTACGGCAACGTCGACATCGGCTTCGGCACCGTGCGCCACGACGACGCGCTCAGCGGCGACCTGATGGCCAACTACGCGCTCGACGAACGCTGGTCGCTGCGCGGCGACTTCCTCTGGTCGCGCAACCGCTCCAACCAGGACCTCTACGACAGCAGCCGCAAGTCGGCCTCGCTGAAGCTCCGTTACCAGTACTGAGGAAGCCCCATGCCCAACGTCTTCCGATCACAGGCGCCCCGGCATCTGCCCCGTGCAGGTCTCGCACTTGCCCTCGCCCTGCTGGCACTCGGCGCTGCCCCTGGCGCCTGGGCCCAGGGTGTCGAAGCCCGCATCGTGCAGCTGCAGGGCGACGTGCGCGTCAACGGCGCCGCCGCGCAGGCGGGCCCGGTGCCGCAGGGCGCCACGGTGGTGACCGGCATCGACGGCCGCGTGCAGCTGCGCACCGCCGCCGGCGCCGTGATGGCCCTGCCGGGTGGCAGCGAACTGCGCCTGGGCGACAGCCCGAACACGCTGGCGCTGGCCGCCGGCGGGCTGCGCCTGAGCACCGCCAACACCGAGTGGCGCGTGAACCTGCCCGACCGCAGCATCCGCACCAACGGCTACCTGAAGCTGCAGGCCTGCGGCGCCGGCTGCGCGCTGCCGCGCGGCCTGTACGGCCGCATCGCGCAGGGCGAAGCGGTGCTCGAATACCAGGGCGGCCGCTCGGTGCTGCGCACCCGCAGTTTCCGCTGGGCCGACGCCAGCACGCGGCCCGAAGTGCTGCCGGCACAGCCCGCGCTGCTCGACGACCTGTCCAACCAGGCCGACGCCACACGCGTGCGCGCCGAAGTGGCGGCGACGCTGAAATCCGGCATCGAGGCCTTCGCCGCGAACCGCGATGCCGAGGCCACGCAGGCCCTGGAGCGTGTGCGCACGCTGGCCCCGGGCGAGACGCTGGTGCCCTACTACCTCGGCCTCATCGCCCTGAAGCGCGAGGACAACACCACCGCGCTGAACCTGCTGCAGCAGTACACCCGCGAAGACCCCGAAGGCGCCGCCGCGCGCGACGTGCCGAAGACGATGACCCTGCTGTCCTCGAGCCAGTTGCAGCAGGAAGTGGCAGCCGCGGTGGCGCGTGAATCCGAAGTGGTGAGCACACCGCCCGAGCCCGGCAGCATCGCCGTGCAGGCCTTCGTCAACAAGGGCAACGAAGCCTACCGTGCGATGGCCAAGGGGCTGGCGGCGATGGTCATCGCCGACCTCAGCAAGGTGCCGGGCCTGAAGGTGCTGGAGCGCGAGAAGGTGCAGTTGCTCGTCAACGAGGCCAAGCTGGGCGACAGCGGCCTGGCAGACACCGCTTCCGCGGTGCGCTCGGGCCGCCTGATGCGGGCCGAGAAGGTCGTGGTCGGCAACTTCGAGGTGCAATGATGAACACCCGCCATACCGTCATCGCCACCCTGCTGCTGGCCGCGGCCGGCGGCGCGGCCGCACAGGGCTTTTCGCTCGAAGGCGCGGTCATCGACAGCCGCACTTCGCGCAGCCTGGGCGTCATCAACGAACGCGGCGACATCAACGCCCTCTTCCGCGCGCAGAAGGCGATGACCTTCGGCATCCTGCGTTCGGCCGGCATCTCGCTGGAGCAGTTGCCGCCCGAGGTGCGTTCGCGCATCGAGCGTTTTGCCACCACCAACCTCGACGCCTTCCGCGCCTTCAGCGCGGGGCTGGACCTCAAGGACCAGGGCAAGTTTGTCGAGGCCAAGGTGCAGTTTGCACGCGCCGCCGAGCTCGACCCGAACTTTGTGCTGGCCGCCGAACAGCAGCAGGCCATGCCCGACGTCAACCTGGGCACGGGTGTGCAGGCGCGTGCTGTGGTGCTGGCAGCGGCCGGCGCCGCGGTCGACCGCGGCAAGGCCAGCTTCGCGGTCGACACCGCGCGGGCGGTGGCGGCGCTGGCCGCGGGGCAGTCGGTCATCGCCATCACCTTGCCCAGTGCCACCGACCCCGCCGCCGGGTCCACCTTCACCACCACGCCACCGGGCTCGGGGACGCAGTACGTGCCCAACATCGTCGCCGGGCTGGCCTACACGGTGACGCTGCCCTCGGGCACCACGGCCAGCGTGGCCAACGCGGCGGAATGGAAGTCGGACGCCTTCCGCCTCGACGGCACCACGCTCGACGGCCTGGGCAACGCCGCCATCGGCTTCCAGGCGCAGCGCCAGAACGCCAACGCCGTGGTCGGTGGCAACACGGTGCTGGCCGACGGCAGCACCGCATACTGGGGTTCCTGGCTCTCGACCCCCACGGCGAGCGCCAGCGTCAGCGTTTCGGGCCAGACCCTCACCGCGCCACAGCTGGGCCCGGTCGACTACGCCTACGCCGACGCCACGCGCACCATGCCCACCACCGGCACGGCAGTGTTTTCGCCCGCTGGCGGCTCGTTGGCCCAGGCCAGCGGCACGGTGGCGGTGAACTTCGTCACCCGCGGCGTGGCGCTGCAGAACCTGGGCTTCAACATCGGCGGTCTGGCCTTCTCGGGCCTCAACGGCAGCGCCACCTACAGCGACCGCATCGCCTCGGGCACCTTCGGCGGCAACTACAGCAGTGGCAGCTGCACCGGCTGCAGCGCGTTCACGCCGCAGAGCAGCAGCTTCGGCGGCAGCTTCATCGGCCGCAATGCCGATGGCCTGGTGTTCTCGACCTTCCTGCTCACCGGAGGTGGCGGCTCGGCCTCGGGCGTGCACGTCTTCAGGCAACCCTGAACGCCGCAGCGCGCGGGCCCGGCACGGGCCTGCGCGTCGCCGCCTTCAGCCGAAGGCGCGCTGCAGGGCCTGGGTGAGATCGGCCTGCAGGTCGGCTGCGGCCTCGAAGCCCATCGAGAAGCGCACGAGGTGCCCTTGCAGGTGGGCACGCTGCTGCGCACCGGCGCTGCGCAGCTCGGCGACTTCGTAGGGCACCACCAGGCTCACCGGCCCGGCCCAGGAATAACCGATGCGAAAGAGCCGCAAGGCGTCGACGAAGCGGTCGACCTGCGTGCGGCTGTAGCGTGCGTCCAGCATCACCGAGAACAGCCCGGCCGCGGCCGTGCAGGTGGCACGCCAGTGGGCGTATCCGGGCGCGCCTTCCAGCGCCGGGTGCAGCACCCGGGCCACCTCGGGCCGCGTTGCCAGCCACACCGCCAGCGTGCGGGCGGTCTGGTCCTGCGCGGCATAACGCAGCGGCATGGTAGCCAGCGAGCGCAGCACCAGTTCGGCGTCGTTGCCCGCCACGCCCAGGCCCAGGCGCATGTGGGTCAGCTTGATGCGTTCGTGCAGCGCGGCGTCGCGCGTGACGACCGAGCCCATCAGCACGTCACCACCACCGCTGGGAAACTTCGTCAGCGCCTGCATCACGATGTCGACGCCGCTGTCGAAGGCGCGGAAGGCGATGCCGGCGCCCCAAGTGTTGTCCAGCGCCGTGGTCACGCCGCGCGCCTTCGCAGCGGCCACCAGGCCCGGCAGGTCAGGGAATTCCATCGTCACCGAGCCCGGGGCCTCCAGCCACACCAGGCGCGTGGCGGGGCCGATCAGCGCGGCCAGGCCGGCCACGTCCATCGGGTCGTAAAGGCGGTGCGTGATGCCCCAGCGGGCCAGTTCGCCGCGTGCCAGTGCCAGGCTGGGGCCGTAGACGTTGTCGGGCAGCAGCACCTCGTCGCCCTGCGACAGCACGGCCTGGTCCACCAGCGCCACCGCAGCCAGGCCGCTGGGCGCCAGCGAACAGTACAGGCCACCCTCCAGCGACGCGATGCGCTCCTCCAGCAGGAAGGTGGTGGGCGTGCCATGCAGGCCGTAGGTGTAGCCCGTCTTTTCGCGCCAGTCGCGTGCACGCAGCGCAGCGACGTCCTTGAAGAGGACGGTCGACGCCCTGTGCACCGGCGGCTGCGGCGCCTCGAAGCCGGCGGGCGGCTGGTAGGCGTGATGGATGAGTTCGGTGGCGATGTCGCGGGGCATGGTGGCAGGCAGCGCGGGTCAGATGGGCAGGCCGACGAGGTCGTGGCCCTCGGCAGCAACGATGCGGGCACGCGTGAATTCGCCCACCTTCAGCGTCTTGCTGGCCTTTTCGGGCGGCAGCAGGCGCACGACGCCGTCGATTTCGGGCGCATCGGCATAACTGCGGCCGACACCGCCCTTACGGCCCAGCGCCGGCGCGTGGTCGACCAGCACCTGCATGGTGGCACCCACGCGGCGCTGCAGGCGCTGCGCCGACACCTGCTCGGCCACGGCCATGAAACGCGCGCGGCGTTCCTCGCGCAGCGCTTGCGGCAGCATGCCGGGCAGTTCGTTGGCGGCCGCACCCTGCACGGGTGAATAGGCGAAACAGCCGGCGCGGTCGATGCCGGCTTCACGCACGAAGTCGAGCAGGGTCTCGAACTCGGCCTCGGTCTCGCCCGGAAAGCCGGCGATGAAGGTGCTGCGCACGACGATCTCGGGGCACAGCTCGCGCCAGCGCTGCAGGCGTTCGAGGTTGCGCTCGCCGCTGGCCGGACGCTTCATGCGCTTGAGCACGTCCGGATGCGCATGCTGGAAGGGCACGTCCAGGTAAGGCAGCACGCGGCCCTGTGCCATCAGTGGCAGCACCTCGTCGACGCTGGGGTAGGGGTAGACGTAGTGCAGCCGCACCCAGGCGCCGAAGGGTTCGGCCAGCTCACCGAGCCGGGTGCACAGTTCCAGCAAGCGTGTCTTCACGGGCTGGCCGTCGAAGAAGCCGGTGCGGTACTTCACGTCGACGCCGTAGGCACTGGTGTCCTGGCTGACCACCAGCAGTTCCTTCACGCCGCTTTCGAACAGCGCCCGCGCTTCGCCGAGAACGTCGCCGATCGGCCGCGACACGAGATCACCGCGCATGCTGGGGATGATGCAGAAGGTGCAGCGGTGGTTGCAGCCCTCACTGATCTTCAGGTAGGCGTAGTGGCGCGGCGTGAGCTTGATGCCGGCGATGCCCCGGGCCTCGGGAACCAGGTCGATGAAGGGGTCGTGTGGCTTGGGCACATGCAGGTGCACGGCGTCCATCACCTCCTGCGTGGCGTGCGGGCCGGTCACGGCCAGCACCTTGGGGTGCACCTGGCGCACCAGGTTCGCGCCGCCCTCGCCGGTGTCCTTGCCACCCTTGGCCCCCAGGCAGCCGGTGACGATGACCTTGCCGTTGGCGGCCAGCGCCTCGCCGATGGTGTCGAGACTTTCCTTCACCGCGTCGTCGATGAAGCCGCAGGTGTTGACGATGACGAGGTCGGCCCCGGCGTAGGTCTTGCTCGTCTCGTAACCCTCGGCACGCAGCTGCGTGAGGATGAGCTCGGAATCCGTCAGCGCCTTGGGGCAGCCGAGCGAGACAAAACCGACGGTGGGCGGGCGCGTGGAGGCGGGTGCAAGGGGCAGAGCTACCGGGTCATTCATGACCCGATTTTCAACCATGTCGCGACCGCCGCCCGCAGCGGCTGGCAAATTGAAAGCGGACGCGATCGCCGTTCTGGGCGTTCCAGCAGCAACCGAGGCTTTCACAGGCCCGCCGGCAGGGTGCCAGCAATTCGAGCCGCCGGTGAAACCGACCCAGCCCGGGCCGAACAGCTTCCCGTTACAAGGCCAGCTTCCAGGCCGCGGCCTAACGCTTGGGCGGGAAGCCGGGCATGCCGGGGAAAAGCGCCGCCTTCTGCATCTGCTCGAAGATCGAGCGGCTCTGCTCGACATAGCTGCCCATGATGTCCTGCAGCGCCGGCGCCTGGCCGGTCATGAACTGTGTCCAGACCTCGGGGCTCAGGTGCTTGGGGTCGTACAGGCCCTTGCTCTGGCTCAGAAACTGCGCCTGCAGTTCGGTGAAGGCCTGCAGGTTCTTCTCGATCATCGCGCCCATCACGCCCTGCATGGCGTGGCCGTAGAAACGGATGATCTGCGCCAGCGCCTGCGTGGTGAACATCGGCACGCCGCCCGATTCTTCTTCCAGGATGATCTGCAGCAGGATGCTGCGCGTGAGGTCTTCGCCGGTCTTGGCGTCGCGCACCTCGAAGGTCTCGCCGCCGAGCACCATCTGCTTGACGTCGGCCAGCGTGATGTAGCTGCTGGTCTGGGTGTCGTAGAGGCGCCGGTTGGGGTACTTCTTGAGCGTGCGCACCGGGCCGTCGGCGGGGGTGCCCTCTTCGGCGGCGGGCGCCGGGGGGCGGCGGGGTGACGGCATGCGGGCTTTCCTCGGATTCAGGGCGGGTTCACGGTCATTCTAGGAGCCGGCCCGCGGCCCTGGGCGCGGACTTACCCCGGCGGCCGGGCCGGCGCGCCGCGCGCCACGAAGTGCGGGTTCTCGAAACCCGGCTTGCCGTAACGGAGCGGCTGGCCGTCGAGGTCGCAGACGCTGCCCCCCGCCGCGGCCAGCACGGCGTGGCCGGCGGCGGTGTCCCACTCCATCGTGCGGCCCAGGCGCGGGTAGACATCGGCCTGGCCCTCGGCGATGAGGCCGAACTTCAGCGAAGAGCCGGCAGGAACCCAGGCAACGACCGGCTGGCCCTGCAGCCGGCCTTGCAGCGCCAGAACGTCGCCGTGCGAGCGGCTGCAGGCCACCACCGCACCCGCTGCCGGCAGCCCACGTGCGGTGATGGCGCTGCGCCTGCCGCCCGCTTCCAGCCAGGCACCCTGCCCCACCACGCCGGCGTAGAGGCGGTCGGGCACCGGCAGGTAGACGACCCCCAGTACCGGCTGACCCAGCCGCACCAGCGCGATGTTCACCGTGAACTC
This sequence comes from uncultured beta proteobacterium, assembly GCA_947084805.1. GTDB lineage: Bacteria > Pseudomonadota > Gammaproteobacteria > Burkholderiales > Burkholderiaceae_C > Rubrivivax. The sequence goes on from CAMTUD010000098.1 coordinate 37,782, forward strand.
GCCGTTGCGGGCGACGAACTCGCGTGTGCCGTCCAGCGGGTCGACGAGCCAGAAGCAGTCGGCCGCCGCCGGGGCCTCGCCGCGCGCAGCGGCTTCCTCGGCAACCACCGGCCAGGCCGGGCGCAGGCGCTGCAATTCCGGCGTGATCAGCGCCTCGGCGCGTTCGTCGGCCAGCGTCACCGGCGACGCGTCAGTCTTGTCCTGGACAGCAAAGTCGGTTCGGTAGACCTCGAGGATGAGGGCGCCGGCGGCGCGGGCGAGCGCCTCCACCCTCGGCAGCAGGTCCTTGTCGAGAACGTCCATCAGAGGCCCCGCACCTGGGGGGGGTGAGACCCCGCACCCCCGTGCCGATGTGAATTCGTCACAGCCCGTAAGTGCGCCAGCGCATCGACCGGACACATTGCCGTGGCTAAATTCGACCTGTCCTGTTTCGAGTGCTTACAGTGAAAACCGCCCTGACGATTGCACCGCACCCCCCCGCCCGTCGCCACCGGCCGCTGCCGGTTGAACCCGTCGTCTTCGCCGTGCTGCTGATGGCGCTGACGCTGGGCATCAACGTCGCGCTGCCGAAGATCGAGGCCGACGCAGCCGCCGACAGCGCCCGACAGGTGCAACCGGCGGCGCCGGTGCAGATTGCCCACACCGCCCAGGTGAACTGAGGCAGATCGCCGACGCCGACGCGTCGGCTGCCCCGTGCGCCGCGCCCAGGGCCCGACGTCAAGCCGGCTGCGCACCGTTGCCACGCCGGCGCACCCAACCGACACTGCGGCCCAGCAGGCGCCACAGCAGCCGCAGCCCGGTCAGTGCCGCCAACACCTCCAGCCCCGTCAGCACGAAGGCGACGAACGTGTTCCAGCGTGACTCGCGCGCCCTGAACTTCACGCCGACGTGGTCGCGGGCGTTCTCGATGCTGTCGTAGAAGCTGGGAATGACCAGCAGCGTCAGCAGCGTGCTGGTGATCACGCCCCCGATGATGGCCACGGCCATGGGCCGGTAGAACTCACCGCCCTCTCCCACGCCGATGGCCACCGGCATCATGCCGGCCACCAGGGCGAAGGTGGTCATCAGGATGGGGCGCAGCCGCTTGCGGCCGGCGGCCATCAACGCCTCTTCGCGATCGATGCCTTCGGCCTCCTGCACCCGCGCCGCGTCGAGCAGCAGGATGGCGTTCTTGGCCACCAGCCCCATCAGCATGATGACGCCGATGAAGCTCATCAGGTTCAGCGTGCCGCCGGTCAGCAGCAGCGCCAGCACGACGCCGATCAGGCTCAGCGGCAGCGACAGCATCACCGCCAGCGGCGCCGTGAAGCTGCCGAACTGCATCACCAGCACCAGGTACATCAGTGCGATGCCCGAGGCCAGCGCGATGCCCATCTCCTTGAACACCTCCTGCTGGTCACGCGAGGCGCCGGCCAGTTCGAGCCCATAGCCGGGCGGGTAGTCCATCGCGCGCGCCAGCTTCAGCGCCTCGGCGGTGACCTCGCCGGGTGAACGTCCCTGCACATTGGCCGCGACGCTGATCGTGCGCTTGCCGTCGTTGTGCTGGATCTGGCTCGGCCCCTTGCCCATGGTCACGGTGGCGATCTGTTCCAGCGGCACCATGCGGTTGCTGCCACTCACCGCGATGGGCAGGCGCTCGATGTTGTCTGCGCTGACACGGTCGTCGGGGTGCAGGCGCACCGCCACGTCGCGCGTCTCGCCGCCCGGGTCGACCCAGTCGCCGACCTCGACGCCGGCGAAGGCCACGCGCAGCGCCTGGGCGGCGTCGTTGACGCTGATGCCCAGCGTGTTGGCCAGGCCGCGGTCGAGCTCGATCTTCATCTCGTCCTGCGGGTCCTGCTCCGACAGGCCGATGTCCACCGCGCCGGGCACGCTGCGCAGTTTCTCCTGGAAGGCGCTGGTGATGGCCAGCAGCTGACGCGTGTCGGCGCCGGTGAAGCGGATCTGCACCGGCTTCTGCGCGCCATTGTTCAGGTCGTCGAGCACCACGTACTCGGCGCCCACCAGGCGCGCGGTGAGCTTGCGCAAGTCGGCCGCGATGGCCTGCGCCTTGCGGCTGCGCTGCGTGCTTTTGCCCACGTCGACGTAGATGCGGCCGCCGCCCGGGTTGACGAAGCTGTTGGTGGCCTTGGTCTCCGGCAGCCCGCGTGCCAGCAGCGCGGCAGCCTCGACCTTCAGGCGGGCGTATTCCAGGCTGCTGCTCGACGGCGTGCGCACGTCGATGGCGATGGTGCCGAAGTCGGACGAGGGCAGGAAACTCGAGCCACCGAACTTCGCCTGCAGCCCGACGGCGGCGACGAGGCTCGCCACCGCGAAGGCCGCCATCCAGCGCCTGTGGTGCAGCGCCCAGGCGATGACACGCCCGTAGCGGTCGGCCTGGTGGTCGAACCAGTCGTTGAAACGCGCCAGCTGGCGGCTGATGCCCGTCTTCGGCGCCTGGTGGTGGCCCACCGGGTCGCCCCAGTAGGCCGACAACATGGGGTCGAGCGTGAAGCTGATGAACAGGCTCACGAGCACCGACGCCACCACGGTCAGCCCGAAGGGCCGGAACCATTCACCACTGACGCCGGGCATGAAGGCCACCGGCACGAACACGGCGACGATGCTGAAGGTGGTGGCGGCCACCGCCAGGCCGATCTCGGCGGTGCCGTTGATCGCCGCGGTGCGGCGGTCCTCGCCGCGCTCCATGTGGCGCACGATGTTCTCGCGCACGACGATGGCGTCGTCGATCAGCACGCCGATGGCCAGGCTCAGGCCCAGCAGGCTCATGAAGTTCAGCGTGAAACCGCACAGCCACACCGCGATGAAGGCGGCGATGACGCTGGTGGGCAGGCTCAGCGCCGTGATCAGCGTGCTGCGCCACGAATTCAGGAACACGTAGACGACGAGGATCGTCAGCCCGGCACCGAAGACCAGCGCCTCGATGACATTGCGCAGGCTGTTGTTGGCGCTCTCGCCGCCGTCCTGCGTCACTTCCAGCTTGGTGCCGGCAGGCAGGGTGGTGTTGATCTCGGCCACCAGCTTGCGGATGTCGTTGGCCACGCTCACCGTGCTGGCCTCGCGTGTGCGGGTGATCGACAGGCCGACGTTGGGGTTGCCGCTGCGCACCGAGAAGCTGCTCAGTTCGGCAAAGCCGTCCTTCACCACCGCCACCTGCTCCAGCCGCACGAGTTCGCTGCCCCGCCGCTTGATGACGATCTGGCCGAACTCGGCCGGGCTCTCGATGCGCCCGACGAGGCGGATGCTCTGGTCCTGCAGCGTGCCGCGCACCTTGCCCACCGGCGCGGTGGCGTTCTGTGCACGTAGCGCTGACACGACCTCGGTGACGCTGACCTCGTACTCACGCAGCTTCTCGGCGCGCAGCAGCACACTCAGTTCACGCCGCAGCGCACCGTTGACGTTGACCACGGCCACACCGTTGATGCCGCGGAAGCGGTCGGCCAGTTCATCCTCGGCCAGGCGCGAGATCTGGGCGTGACCCAGCGCGCTGGACGACAGCGCCAGCTGCATGATGGGCTGGGCCGCGGGGTCGACGCGCCGCAGGATGGGCTCGCGCATCTCCACCGGCAGCTTGTAGCGCACCGAGGCGATCGCGTTGCGCACCTCGTCGGCGGCCTCGATCATGTTCTTGTTGAAGTTGAAGATCAGCAGCAGCTGCGCGTTGCCCTCGCTGGCCGTGCTGCGCACGTCGGTGACGCCCGAGATGCCCTGCAGCGCCTTTTCGATGCGGTTGACGATCTCGCGCTCGACGGTGTCGGGGCTGGCACCCGGGTAGGGAATGGCCACCACGAGCAGCGGCTGCTCGACGTCGGGCATCTGGTTCACGCGCAGCTTGCTCAAGGCGAGCAGGCCCAGGGCCATCAGGCCGAGGATGATGACGATCATCGCCACCGGCCGCTTGATGCTGAATTCAGAGAGGAACATGGCGCCTCCTCACTTGACCGCGGCGGCCGAGGCCGCGGCACTGGCCGCCTGCACGGCGGTGGCGAGCTCGAACTTCTGGCCGTCGACCAAGGTGCCGCCCGGGCTGCGCAACAGGCGGTCGCCCGCGGTCAGGCCCGACAGCACGGGCAGCCCGCCGCTGCGTGCATCACGCTCGCCCAGCCGCACCGCCACCTTGGCCAGCCTGGCGCCGTTCAGACGCCAGACGTAGGCCTGCTCGCCAGCGCGCACCACGGCGCTGCCTGGCAGCGTGAGCGTCTGCACGCCGCCGGTTTCGACGCGGCCCTCGGCGAACAGGCCCGCCACCTTGGGCGCGGCGGCAGGGTCGTCGAAGCCGACCACCACCTCGACCTGGCGCGTGGTGGCGTTGGCCGCGGCGTCGATGCGGCGCACCTTGCCGGCGAAGTCGCCCTGCGTGAAGCCGTTGACACGGAAGCTCACCGCCTGGCCGACCTTCAGCTCGAGCATGCGGTCGGCCGAGACCAGGCCCTCGAAGCGCATGCTGCGCGGGTCGATCACCTTGACGAGCTCACGCCCGACCTGCACGGTGTCGCCGACCGAAGCCTTGCGCTCGCTGACCACACCATCGAAGGGCGCGCGCACCGAGGTGCGCGTCAGCTGCTGGCGCGCCGTCACCGCACGCGAACGCGCCGCGACGAGATCGCTCTGCGCGTTGTTGCGCCGCAGCTCGGCGTCCTCCAGCGCCTGCGTCGACGTCATGCCCTGGGCCTGCAGCGTGCGCAGGCGCTGCACCTGGCGTTCGGTCTGCTCGAAGGCCTGCGTCGACGCGCGCACCGCCTCCTCGGCCGAGCCCAGGCTTTCGCGGATGGCGGTGTCGTCCAGGCGCATCAGCAGTTCACCGGCACGCACGGCGTCGCCGTTCTGCTTGAGCACCTGCATCACCACCGCGGCCACCTCGGCGCGCAGGTCGGCTCGGCGCTCGGGCTGCACCGCACCGCTGATGACGGGCCCGCTGGCCAGCAGGCTGGGTTGCAGCCGCAGCAGGTCTTCCTGGGCCAGCAACAGCGTGGTGGCTGCGGCCGCCGCCGCGCTGGCAGCGCTGGCGGCGGC
>CAMTUD010000099.1:0-9825 GCA_947084805.1 uncultured beta proteobacterium
GATTTCGGCTGGAGGGCGGCTTGCAACCCGACGGCAGCCGCTACAAGGTGCCGCAGATGGGCTGGAACCGCGTCCAGCAGGCGCAGCCGCATGCCCTGTGGGCGGGAGTGGCCGATGGCGCCTGGTTCTACTTCGTGCACAGTTTCTATGCCGATCCGTGTGACTCACGCCACAGCGCGGGCCTGACTGACTACGGCTTGCGCTTTACCTCGGCCGTGGCCCGGGATAACATTTTTGCCACCCAGTTCCATCCCGAGAAGAGCGCTGCCGACGGCTTGATGCTGTATCGCAACTTCCTCCTCTGGAAGCCCTAGCTGCTCGACTTTTCGGCCTAATCCCCCCTCTCAAACCATGTTGCTGATACCCGCGATCGACCTCAAGGACGGAAAGTGCGTGCGCCTCGAACAGGGCGACATGCAGACGTCAACCACCTTCGGCGAAGACCCGGCGGCCATGGCCTTGCGCTGGCTCGAGGCCGGCGCGCGCCGGCTGCACCTGGTCGACTTGAACGGCGCGTTTGCCGGCAAGCCGGTCAACGAAGCGGCCGTCAAGGCCATCGTGCGGGCCGTGGGCGACAAGATTCCGGTCCAGCTCGGCGGGGGCCTGCGCGACCTCGACACGATCGAGCGCTATCTGGATGACGGCATCAGCTACGTCATCATCGGCACGGCAGCGGTCAAGAGCCCGGGCTTTCTGCGCGATGCCTGCAGTGCGTTCGGCGGCCACATCATCGTCGGCCTCGACGCCAAGGACGGCAAGGTCGCCACCGACGGCTGGAGCAAGCTCACAGGCCACGAGGTCGTCGACCTGGCGAAGAAGTTCCAGGACTACGGTGTCGAAGGTGTGATCTACACCGACATCGGCCGCGACGGCATGCTCACCGGCATCAACATCGAAGCCACCGTGAAGCTGGCGCGCGCGCTGACGATTCCGGTCTGGGCCTCGGGCGGACTGTCGGACATCGCCGATGTCGAGCGCCTGTGCGCCGTCGAGACCGAGGGCATCGCCGGCGTCATCTGCGGGCGCAGCATCTACACCGGCGCGCTCGACTTCACCTCGGCGCAGCGGCGCGCCGACGAACTGGCCGGCGCCTGACTGCGGAAGGCGGCGGAAGGCGGCGGAAGGCGGCGGAAGGCCGCGCGCGCCGGGGCATGAAAAAACGCGGCCGAGGCCGCGTTTTCAATTCAGGCCGTCGTGAGACGGCGCATGCTCAGGCCGTGGCCGCCAGGCGCCGGCGCCTCGCCAGCACGCCCACCACGCCCAGCCCCAGGGCCATCAGCGCGTAAGACGACGGCTCGGGCACCACGGCAGCCTGCAGGAAGCCGCGGATCTCGCCACCGGCATAGGTACCCGGGGTGTGGATGTTGACGTAGGCCTGGCCGCCCAGGGCGCCGGTCAGGAGGGTGCCGAAGGCGGCCGGCGTGAGCGCGAAGATGTTGTTGTAGGTGCCGGTCGTGACTGCCGGCAGCGGCGTGAAGCCCAAGGCCACGCCGGCACTGCCGGTGCCGGGAACGGTGGTGCAGCAATGGATGTGGCCGAACGGCGCGGTGTTGGCCAGGCCCTGGAACGACATCTGCACCGTGACGGTGTTGGCGACGTCATCGAAGGACACGATGGCCGCACCCGTGGCGAACGAGGTCGGCACGGGCTCGCCTGCCGCCGCGAGATTGGTCGAAAAAATCGTCGTGGCGGCGATGGCACCGGTTGCGCCAGCGGTTGCCAACAAGGCCACAACGGTGCTGACAATCGATTTGGACTTCATGGGGCTGATGCTCCAGCGCGGTGTTCCGGGGGAAGGATATCCCCGTCGAGGCTTTTACCTGCAAGCCGACGGACAGGTCCAGCCCCGTCTGCGCCGCCCCCCGCAAATCAGGGGGAGGGCCACGCGGCCGGATAATCCCCGCATGCTTGCCAAACGCATCATCCCCTGCCTCGACGTCACCGGCGGCCGCGTGGTCAAGGGCGTCAACTTCGTTGCGCTGCGCGACGCCGGCGACCCGGTGGAAATCGCCGCGCGCTACAACGAGCAGGGCGCCGACGAACTGACCTTTCTCGACATCACCGCCACCAGTGACGGGCGTGACCTCATCCTGCACATCATCGAGGCCGTGGCGTCGCAGGTCTTCATCCCGCTCACCGTCGGCGGCGGCGTGCGCACGGTGGACGACGTGCGGCGGCTGCTGAACGCCGGCGCCGACAAGGTCAGCTTCAACTCGGCCGCGGTGGCCAACCCGCAGGTCATCCGCGACGCGTCCGACAAGTACGGCGCGCAGTGCATCGTGGTGGCCATCGACGCCAAGCGGCGCGTCGGTGACGATCTGACGAGCAAGGGCCCGGGCTGGGACGTCTACACCCATGGCGGGCGCAAGAACACGCACCTGGACGCCGTGGCCTGGGCCAGGCGCATGGCCGACGAAGGTGCCGGCGAGATCCTGCTCACCAGCATGGACCGCGACGGCACCAAGATCGGCTTCGATCTGGCGCTCACCCGCGCCGTGAGCGACGCCGTGCCCGTGCCGGTGATCGCCTCGGGCGGCGTCGGCGCGCTCGAGCACCTGTCCGAGGGCATACGCGAAGGCGGCGCCGACGCGGTGCTGGCCGCCAGCATCTTCCATTACGGCGAGTTCACGGTCGGCCAGGCCAAGGCGCTGATGGCGCGCGACGGCATCCCGGTGCGCCTGTGAAAGCCAAGCCCCAGGCCCACGGCCGCGACCCCAAGTCCACCCGCCCGGTGATCAAGCCGGCGACGCAGCACCTCGGTGAGGTCAGGCTCATCGGCGGCCTCTACCGCGGGCGCAAGCTGCCGGTGGCCGACCGTCCGGGCCTGCGCCCCACGCCCGACCGTGTGCGCGAGACGCTCTTCAACTGGCTGGGGCAGGACCTGGACGGCTGGCGTGTGCTCGACGCCTTTGCCGGCAGCGGCGCCCTGGGTTTCGAGGCGGCGTCGCGTGGCGCCGCCGAAGTGCTGCTGCTGGAACTGGATGCGGCGCTGCTCGTCAGCCTGCGCGCCAGCCGCGAACGTCTGGGCGCCGCGGCCTTGAAGGTCGAGCGTGCCGAGGCGCTGCGCTGGATGGCCGGCTGCGCGCCGCAACGCTTCGAGGCGGTGCTGCTCGACCCGCCCTTCGACGCGGGCCTGGGCGCCGCGGCGGCGGCCGCGGCGGCGCGCATCGTCGTGCCCGGCGGTTTTGTCTACCTGGAAGGCCCGGAGCCGCTGGCCGAGGCACCTGCCGGCCTGACGCTGCACCGCAGCTTGCGCGCCGGTGCAGTGCACGCGCAGCTCTTTCTTGCTGCGCCCTGAGCGCGGCTACACTGCCGCCGCCCCTGTGCTGCAAGCCCCTAGCCTGGAGGAAAGTGACGTGACCCTCAAAGCCCCGCTCACCGCCGTCTACCCGGGCACCTTCGACCCGATGACCCTCGGCCACGAAGACCTGATGCGCCGGGCCTCGCGCCTCTTCGACCGCCTCATCCTGGCAGTGGCGGCCGGCCACCACAAGCGCACGATGTTCACCATCGCCGAGCGGCTGGAGATCGCCACCGAGATCGCCGCGCCTTACCCCAACGTCGAGGTCACGGCCTTTCGCGGCCTGCTGCGCGACTTCGTCGTCGGCGCCGGTGGCAAGGTCGTCATCCGCGGCCTGCGTGCGGTGAGCGACTTCGAATACGAGTTCCAGATGGCCGGCATGAACCGCCAGCTCATGCCCGACGTCGAGACCGTGTTCATGACGCCCAGCGACCAGTTCCAGTTCGTCAGCGGTACCTTCGTGCGCGAGATTGCCAGCCTTGGCGGTGATGTCTCCAAGTTCGTGGCACCCTCGGTGCTGCGACGGCTCAAGGAGCGCGTCACCACCCAGAACGACGACTAGGCAAACAGCGAGCCCGGGCCTGCAGACCCGGGTGTGCAAACCACATGGCCCTCTGGATCACCGACGAGTGCATCAACTGCGATGTCTGCGAACCCGAGTGCCCGAACCAGGCGATCTCGATGGGCGCCGAGATCTATGAGATCGACCCGCAGCGCTGCACCGAATGTGTCGGCCACTTCGACGAGCCGCAGTGTGTGCAGGTCTGCCCGGTGAGCTGCATCCCGGTCAACCCTTTGCACGTCGAGACGAAGGTGCAACTGCTCGCCAGGTTCCATCGACTTCAGGATGCGCCGAACGGCGCAGCGGCGGCCGTGCCTTTGCGTCCGGCCGATCCAGCTTCCGCTGCTTGAAGCTGCCGGCCTGCGGGCCGAGGGCGGCCAGGCCGCTGCCGCGTTGTGCGGCCTCCTGCGCCAGGCGCTCGCGGCGCAGCGTGTCGGCCAGATGGATCTCGCGCGCCGCCTGCGCCTGTGCCAGGCGCACCTCGTCGGCGGGCCGGGCCTCTGCCACCTCGATGCGGCGGCCGTCGGCGCAGGGCGCGTCAGCGTAGCTGCGGCCGTCGGGGCCGCAGCGCCAGACGTCCTGGGCCTGGCTGGCCAGGGGCAGAGTCACGAGGGGCAGGCTCAGGGCCAGCAGCGTCAGCAGGCTTCGTCTCATGGCGTGTCTCCTGGGGTCGGAAGGGACGGCGGCGCCACTTCGGCCGGCGGCTCCGTGGGGCGGGGTGGCCGCGGTGGCTTCGGGCGCGGCGGCTGGGCGTGGATGAGGGCCAGCGCGCGGTCCATTTCGCCGGCCAGCAGCGCGTCAACGGCCTTCAGGCTCTGGTCGATGGACTTCGAGATCGCGTCCCGCTGGTCGGGTGATGGTTTCTTCAGCACGTAGTTCACGACCTCGGCCTTCACGCCCGGGTGGCCGATGCCCAGGCGCAGGCGCCAGAAGTCCAGCGTGCCGAGCATGCCGTGGATGTCCTTCAGGCCGTTGTGCCCGGCCGCGCTGCCGCCGAACTTCAGCTTGGCCTGGCCGGGCAGCAGGTCGAGTTCGTCGTGCACGACGAGGATCTGCTTCGGCTCGATCTTGAAGAAGCGCGCCAGCGGTGCCACCGACGCGCCCGAGCGGTTCATGAAGGTCATCGGCTGCAGCAGCCACACGGGTTCGGCGCCCGGCCGGTTCACACGCGCGGCCAGCCCCTGGTAGCTGCGCTCGGGCACCAGGCGCACGCCGAGCTGTTCGGCCAGCGCGTCTGTCCACCAGAACCCCGCGTTGTGCCGCGTGGCCTCGTATTCAGGGCCCGGGTTGCCGAGGCCGACGAAGAGTCGAATCATGGGGAACGATTATTGGCGCCGCGGAAAAGAAAAAGCCCCACCGGAGTGGGGCCTGAAGAGTGGGGCCAAAAGGGGGGGGTGGGGCCTGGCGTGCGGCTCCTGCCGGAGCCCCACGTCCGGGTTCAGCCGCCGCGACCCTTCTGCTGCTTCTCTTCCTTGCGCGCCTTGCCGCCCTTGCCCTTCTCGGGCGCCACCACGACGGTGGCCGGAGCGGCTTCTTCCTCGACGCGCGGCACCGTCACGGCCACGATCACCGGGTTCTGCGTGCCGTGCTTGACGGCCTTGATGCCCTCGGGCAGCTTCAGGTCGCTGGCGTGCAGGCTGGTGCCCTTGACCAGGCCCGACAGGTCGATGGTCACGAACTCGGGCAACTGCGCGGCCAGGCATTCGATCTCGAGGTCGGTGCGCACATGGCTCACCAGGCACTTGTCGGTCTTGACCGCCGGCGACAGTTCCTCGCCCTCGAAGTGCAGCGGCACCTTCTTGCGCAGGCGCGTCGTCTCGTCGACACGCTGGAAGTCGATGTGCAGCACCATCAGCCGGTAGGCGTGCATCTGGAAGTCGCGCAGCAGCACCTTCTCGACCTTGCCTCCGATGTCCATCTCGAGGATCGACGAGTGGAAGGCCTCGCGCTTCAGCGCGAAGAACAAGGCGTTGTGATCGAGCTCGATCATCGCCGGCGTGCCGGCACCGTAGACGATGCCGGGCACCTTGGCGGCGGCGCGCAGGCGGCGGCTCGCTCCGGTCCCCTGCAGCGTACGCTCGTAAGCTGTGAATTTCATGTGAACTCCATGTGGATGAGGCGCCCGCGACCAGGCACCTTGAAGAAGGCCGGCGCGACGCGCCGACCCGGGTCTTGCCGCTCAGAAATTGCTGTTCTGCTCGGCAAAGAGGGACGTGACCGATTCGCCATCGGAGATGCGACGGATGGTCTCGGCAAACAGGAAAGCCACCGACAGCTGGCGCACCTTGGGGCAGGCCTTGGCCGCATCGGACAGCGCAATGGTGTTGGTGACGACAACCTCGTCGATGTGCGAGGCGTTGATGCGGTCGACCGCCGGGCCCGAGAACACCGGGTGCGTGCAGTAGGCGTAGACGCTCTGCGCGCCACGTGCCTTCAGCACCTCGGCGGCCTTCACGAGCGTGCCGGCGGTGTCGATCATGTCGTCCATGATCACGCAGTTGCGGCCTTCGATCTCGCCGATGACGTGCATCACCTCGGAGACATTGGCCGTGGGCCGGCGCTTGTCGATGATGGCCAGGTCACAACCCAGCTGCTTGGCCAGCGCACGCGCGCGCACCACGCCGCCGACGTCGGGGCTGATGACCACCAGGTTCGGGTAGTCCTTGCTCTTCAGGTCGGACAGCAGCACCGGGCTGGCGTAGATGTTGTCGACCGGGATGTCGAAGAAGCCCTGGATCTGGTCGGCATGCAGGTCCATCGTCAGCAGGCGCTCGACGCCCACCGTTTCCAGCAGGTTGGCCACGACCTTGGCGCTGATGGGCACGCGGGTGCTGCGCGGCCGGCGGTCTTGCCGCGCGTAACCGAAGTAGGGGATCACGGCCGTGATGCGGCGGGCACTGGCCCGCTTCAGCGCATCGACCATGATCAGGAGTTCCATCAGGTTCTCGTTGGTCGGCGCGCAGGTCGGCTGCATCACGAAGACGTCGCGGGCGCGCACGTTCTGGCGGATCTCGACCGTGACCTCGCCGTCGGAGAAGCGGCCCACGGCCGCCTTGCCCAGTTCAACGCCCAGGTGGCCGGCGATCTCGTGCGCCAGCACCGGGTTGGCGTTGCCGGTGAACAGCACGGTGTTGAACAGCACGGTGGACTCTCCGTCGGGGGATTGCGCCGGAGCCTCCTTCGTCGAGGGTTCTCCGGCGTCAGCAGAAGATTTGGCAGGGGAGGAAGGACTCGAACCCTCGCATGTCGGAATCAAAATCCGATGCCTTGACCAACTTGGCGACTCCCCTACACAGGTTGCGGCTCGCGCCGCCACCTCAAAACCGTTTCAGTCGGCCCAACCCGCAAGCGGATGCCGGACCAGACTGCGACACCGCCGTCCCACCCAGTGCGGTGGCAGGTCTTCGAGACCTGCCGCCGCGTCGTTCGCCCTGGATGGCTCGGCCGCACCGACCCTCGAGAAAACAGCGCTGCCGGAACCCGTCATGCGGCTGTTGCCGTAACGGGCCTCCAGCCAGCGGGCGGCTTGCGCCACCTCGGGACAGCGGTCTTCGGCGGGTGGTTGCAGGTCGTTTCGGCCGTAGCCTTCGACAAATTCCTGCACCCACCTAGTCGACACACCGCTGCGGCCTGCCTCTTCAGGAGAGCCCGCAACTATAACAGGATCGGTGTCGCGCCTGAGCGCCGGGTGCTCGAAGATCTCGCGCGTGGCCAGCGCCGCGGGCGGCTTGACGACGGCGTAATGCTGCTCGGGCCAGGCCATGGGCAGGAGCCGTTCGCCAATGCCCTCGACGAAGGCGTTGTGCCCGAACACGAAGAAGGGCACGTCGGCGCCCAGGCTCAGGCCGATCTGCGCCAGCTTCGTGCGAGGCCAGTGCAGGCCCCACAACCGGTTCAGCGCCAGCAGCGTGGTGGCGGCGTCGGAACTGCCGCCGCCCATGCCGGCGCCCCAGGGCACGTGTTTGTGGATCGAGATGTCGGCGCCCGCGGTGCTGCCGCTGGCCGCTTGCAGCGCACGCGCGGCGCGCAGGCAGAGGTCGTCTTGCGGCAGCGCCGGGCCGAGGTCGTGGCGCTGCAGCCGGCCGTCGCTGCGGCGCTCGAAGTGCAGCGTGTCGGCCCAGTCGATGAGCACGAAGGGCGACTGCAGCAGGTGGTAGCCGTCAGCGCGGCGGCCGACGATGTGCAGGAACAGGTTGAGCTTGGCCGGCGCCGGCAGGTCGTACAGGGCCTGCAGGCTCACGGCGCTTCGTCCAGCTTGACGCGCACGCGCACCGCCGGCGCTGCGCTGCGGCGCAGCTCGATCCAGCCCTCGCCCCGGCGCGCCAGGTCGACCTGCCAGCCGAGCTGCTCGAAGCCGCTCAGACCGGCGACACCGCGGGTGTGCGGCGCGCCCGACCAGGGCCGGCCCCCCAGCCAGTCGGGCAGGGCGGCCAGCGGCAGGGTCTCGCCCACCGCTTCCTGCGACAGCGCCTCCAGGCTGCCGTAGGCTTGCTCGCCCTGGCCCTGGTCCAGCACGGCCACACCCGGCGCCCAGCGCGCGGTGGCCACGCGTGTGCCCAGCGGCGAGTTCAAACGCAGTTCACCGCCGCTGCCGTCGCCGCGCAGCTCGAAGCCCACGCTGACGCTCTGCGCGACGCGCTCGGCCTGGGCCTCGATGCGCAGGCTCAGGCGGCCGCTGGTCCACGGCGCTTCGCCCGGCGCCGGTGGTGTGCTTGCGCATCCCGCCAGCAAACCGGCGAGCAGCAGCGCCAGCGCGGCCCGCAGCGTGCCCGCGTGCCGCTTCACGGTTCGATGCGCAGCCGGCTCAGCGTCTCGCGCAGCACGTCGTTGGCGGCGTCGCGTGCCCTGGCCTCGCGCCAGACGACGCGAGCTTCGTCGCGCTGGCCCAGCGCCCACAGCACCTCGCCGAGGTGGGCGGCGATCTCGACGTCGGGGCGTGCCGCGTAGGCGCTGCGCAGCAGGCGCAGTGCCTCTTCGCGGTTGCCCATGCGGAACTCGACCCAGCCCAGGCTGTCGGTGATGAAGGGGTCGCCCGGCAGCAATTCCAGCGCCCGTTGCACCAGCAGCCGCGCCTCGGGCAGGCGCAGGCTGCGGTCGGCCAGCGAATAACCCAACGCGTTGTGCGCGTGCGCGTTGTCGGGCTTGAGTGCGATGACGCGGCGCAGCAGCCTTTCCATGTCGTCGAGCCGGTTCAGCTTCTCGGCCATCATGGCCTGCTCGTAGAGCAGGTCGCTGTCGTCGCTGAAGCGCTGGCTGGCGCCGGCCAGCACGTCGTAGGCGTCGCGCCAGCGCTTGGCGTCGCGCAGCACGCTGGCCTCGGCCACGAGCTTGGCGCGTGCATCGTCGGCGTCCTTCTCGGGCACACGCTGGATGAGCTCACGCGCCTGCGTGACCTTGCCCTGCCGCACCAGCATCGAGGCGCGCCGCGTCTGTACTTCGAGCGCACGCTTGGGGTCGTCGATCTTGCCCAGCCAGGCCTCGGCGGTCCGGAAGTCGCCACGCTGCTCGGCCGACTGCGCCAGCATCAGCCAGGCCTGCACCAGGCCCTGCTCGGGGCGCGGCGGGGCGTCGTCGTCTTCGCTCTCGGTGGACGAGAGCGCCGTGTCGGGCGCCGGCGTCGCCGCCGCGCTGCCGACCTCGGACTGCACCAGTTCGATGTAGCGCTGCAGTGCGGCTTCACCTTCCCGGGCCTGCTTCAGCTCGAGGTGCAGCGCGCCCAGCGACAGGAAGGGCACCGCCAGGTTCGGCTGCTGGCGTGTCAGGGTCTGCAGCTGGCCGACGGCGTCGGGGTAACGCTGCGCGGCGGTGAGCACGCGCACGTAGGCCAGCCGCAGCTGGGGTTCGGCGGCCTCCTGGCGCAGGTAGGTGGTGACCATCGCCTCGGCCTGCGGCCGCTGGCGCATCAGCTCCATCGCCAGCAGCGCCGGGCCGGGCGCCGCGGCGTCCAGCGCCTGAGCCTCGC
>CAMTUD010000100.1:0-7608 GCA_947084805.1 uncultured beta proteobacterium
CCCTACCGCCTCGACACTCTTTCCCTACACGACGCTCTTCCGATCTGCTCGGCACGGGCAACGCGCGGCCGGGCGCGGGCGACACGGCCGGTGCCCCGGTGCGGCCCTCGCCGGAGGGCAGTTGGATGGGAATGTCCAGCGGCAGCGGCCGCGGCTGCGTTTCGAACAGCACCGGGAAACCGATCACGCCCACGAGCAGCAGCACCAGCGCGCCCACCAGGCGGCGGCGCGCGCGTGCACGTGCCACCGCCACGTCACCGGCCGACTCGCCGGGTGCCTGCCGTGCACGGTTGGCCCGCGTGGCCGCCGGACGGACGGGTTCGGTCGCAGGCTTGGGGCGCAGGAAAGGCAGTCGCATGCGGAGGGGTGGGCGTGGTCGACAGGCGGGCAGCGCCCCGGGGTGGGGCTCAGGCGACGTGGGCGGCCGTCAGCCGGGGCAGGCCTTCCTTGAGCACACCGCCCACGGTGTAGAAAGACCCGAAGACTACGATTCTATCGGCGGGGTCGGCGGCGGCCGCCGCGGCGCGCAGGCCATCGGCGGGGCTGGCGTGGGTGTGCACGACGACGGGCTCGCCGATGCGCCCGACCACCGCCGTGCGCAGCAGCGCGGCCAGCTCGTCGGCGCTGGCCGCACGTGCGGTGGGCAGCGTGCAGCAGTGCCAGACGTCCACCAGCGGCACCATCTTCGCAAGCAGGCCGGGGATGTCCTTGTCGCGCATCGCGCCGAACACGGCATGGGTGCGCGGAAAGTAGCCCATCGCGTCGAGGTTCAACGCCAGTGCCGCCACGGCATGCGGGTTGTGTGCCACGTCGAGCACCAGGGCCGGCTGGCCGGGCACGATCTGGAAGCGGCCCGGCAGCTCCACCATCGCCAGCCCGCTGCGGATGGCCTGCGCGGTGATGGGCAGTCGGCTGCGCAGCGCTTCCAGCGCGGCGATGGCACCGGCGGCGTTCAACAGCTGGTTGGCACCGCGCAGCGCCGGATAGGACATGCCGTGGAAACGCCGGCCGCGGCCGCTCCAGCCCCATTGCTGGCGGTCGCCGGCGTGGTTGAAGTCGCGGCCCACCAGCCACAGGTCGGCACCGATGGCTTCGGTGTGTGTCACGACGCTGGCCGGCGGCAGCGGGTCGCTGACGATGGCCGGCTTGCCGGGCCGCATGATCTGCGCCTTTTCCAGGCCGATGCTCTCGCGGTCGGGGCCCAGCCACTCCATGTGGTCGAGCGCGATGCTGGTGATGACGGCGCAGTCGGTGTCGAAGGCGTTGACGCTGTCGTAGCGGCCACCCAGCCCGACTTCCAGGATCACCACGTCCAGCGGCAGCAGCGACAGCAGCCGCGCGATGGCCAGCGTGCTGAACTCGAACTGCGTCAGCGTGATGTCGCCACGGGCCTGTTCCACCGCCGCGAAGTGCGGCACCAGTTCCTCCGCCTTCACCGGCGCGCCGTCGACGCGGCAGCGTTCCTCGAAGTGCACGAGCTCGGGCTTCTGGTACAGCCCCGTGCGGTAGCCGGCGTGGCGCGCGATGCTCTCCAGCATGGCGCAGGTGCTGCCCTTGCCATTGGTGCCGGCCACGGTGATGACGGGCACCGTGAAGCGGATGTCGAGGCGGCGTGCGACCTCGACCGTGCGCTCGAGCGACAGGTCCATGGTCTTGGGGTGCATGGCGGCGCAATGGGCCAGCCAGTCTTCCAGCGTGATCGGTGTTGTCATCGGCAAACGAAGACGGGCCCTTGCAGGCCCGCCGTCCGTGGAATGTGGAGGAGCGTCAGGCCACGGCGTCGGCCGACTGCCGCTGCAGCATCGCCAGCAGCCGCGCGATGTTGTTCCGCAACTGGCGCCGGTCGCAGATCATGTCCAGCGCGCCGGTGCCGATCAGGAATTCGCTGCGCTGAAAACCTTCGGGCAGCTTTTCGCGCACGGTGTTCTCGATCACCCGTGGCCCGGCAAAACCGATCAGCGCCTTGGGCTCGGCGATGACGACGTCGCCGACAAAGGCGAAGCTGGCCGAGACACCGCCCATCGTGGGGTCGGTGAGCACGCTGATGAAGGGCAGCTTCGCCTTGGAGAGCCGTGTCAGCGAGGCATTCGTCTTGGCCATCTGCAGCAGGCTCAGCAGGCCTTCCTGCATGCGCGCGCCGCCGGTGGCGGTGAAGCTGACGAAGGGCACCTTCTGCTCGATGGCGGCCTCGACGCCGCGCACGAAGCGTTCACCGACCACGCTGCCCATGCTGCCGCCCATGAACTCGAACTCGAAGCAGGCCGCGACCACCGGCACGCTCATCACCGCGCCACCCACCACCACCATGGCGTCGGTCTCGCCGGTGGCTTCAAGTGCCGCCTTCAGGCGCTGCGGGTACTTCTTGCTGTCCTTGAACTTCAGCGCGTCGACGGGCATCACTTCCTGCCCGATCTCCCAGCGGCCTTCGGGGTCGAGGAAGGCGTCGAGCCGGGCGCGGGCGCCGATGCGATGGTGGTGGTCGCACTTGGGGCAGACGTTGAGGTTCTGCTCCAGGTCGGTCTTGTAGAGCACGGTCTCGCAGGCCGGGCACTTGATCCACAGGCCCTCGGGCACGACACGGCGTTCGGCCGGGTCGGTGGGCTGGATCTTGGGCGGCAGCAGCTTTTCCAACCAACTCATGCAGGCACCTCGTTCAGTTGTCCAGCGCGGCGCGGATCTCGACCATGAAAGCCCGGGCGGCCGCGGGCGCATTGTCGCGCGTCTGGGTTTCCAGGATCTGGATCAGCCGCGAGCCGATGACCACCGCGTCGGCCACCGCGGCCACGGTGCGCGCCGTGGCGGCGTCGCGGATACCGAAACCCACGCCCACCGGCACGCTGACATGCTTGCGGATGCGCGGCAGCATCGCCGCCACCGCGTCGGTGTCGAGGTTGCCGGCACCGGTGACGCCCTTCAGCGACACGTAGTAGACATAGCCGCTGGCGATGCGCCCCACCTCCTGCATGCGCTGCTCGGTGGACGTGGGTGCGAGCAGGAAGATGAGATCCAGCCCCGCCGCCTTGAGCTGCGCGGCGAAGGCCTCGCATTCCTCGGGCGGGTAGTCCACCACCAGCAGGCCGTCGACACCGGCCTCCGCCGCGTCGCGGATGAAGCTGCCGGCGCCGTGTTTCTGGTCGTAGCGTTCCACCGGGTTGGCGTAGCCCATCAGCACCACCGGCGTGGTGGTGTTGGTCTGGCGGAAGGTGCGCACCATGTCCAGCACCTGCACGGCGCCGACGCCGCGTGCCAGCGCCCGTTCACTGGCCTTCTGGATCACGGGGCCGTCGGCCATCGGGTCACTGAAGGGCACACCGAGCTCGATGATGTCGGCGCCGCCGGCGGCCAGCGCCTGCATGATCTGCGGCGTGAAGTCGACGAACGGGTCACCCGCGGTGACGTAGGGGATCAGCGCCTTGCGGCCCTGGGCCTTCAGCGCGGCCAGCGTGGCGGGGATGCGGCTCACAGCGGGCCTCCGACGACGACGCCGCCCTTGACGCCCTGCCCGCGGCACGAAGGCCGGCAGTAGAAGTCGGCACCGGTGAGGTCGGCCACGGTGCCGATGTCCTTGTCGCCGCGGCCGCTGAGGTTCACCAGCAGGTGCTGGTCGGGTTTCATCGTCGCGGCCAGCTTCATCGCGTAGGCCACGGCATGGCTGCTTTCCAGCGCCGGGATGATGCCCTCGGTGCGGCACAGGCGGTGGAAGGCCGACAGCGCCTCGCCGTCCTCGATGGCCACGTACTCGGCGCGGCCGATGTCCTTCAGGTAGGCGTGCTCGGGGCCGACGCCGGGGTAGTCCAGGCCGGCGCTGATCGAATGCGTTTCGGTGATCTGGCCGTTGTCGTCCTGCAGCAGGTAGGTGCGGTTGCCGTGCAGCACACCCGGGCTGCCGCGCGTCAGGCTGGCCGAGTGTTTGCCGCTGTCCAGGCCCTCACCTGCCGCCTCGACACCGATGAGGCGGGTGCCTTCGTGCGGGATGTAGGGGTAGAACATGCCCATCGCGTTGCTGCCGCCGCCCACGCAGGCGATCACGGCATCGGGCTGGCGGCCGATCTGCTCGGGCATCTGCACCAGGCACTCGTCGCCGATGATGCGCTGGAAGTCGCGCACCATCATCGGATAAGGGTGCGGGCCGGCCACCGTGCCGATGATGTAGAAGGTGTTTTCGACGTTCGTCACCCAGTCGCGCAGCGCCTCGTTCAGCGCGTCCTTCAGCGTCCTGCTGCCGCTTTCCACAGGCACCACGCGCGCGCCGAGCAGGTGCATGCGATAGACGTTCGGCGACTGCCGCTTCACGTCCTCGCTGCCCATGTAGACCACGCACTCCATGCCGTAGCGCGCGCAGATGGTGGCGGTGGCCACACCGTGCTGGCCGGCGCCGGTTTCGGCGATGACGCGCGGCTTGCCCATGCGCCGCGCCAGCAGCGCCTGGCCGATGGTGTTGTTGATCTTGTGCGCGCCGGTGTGGTTGAGGTCTTCGCGCTTGAGGTGGATCTGCGCGCCGCCGATCTCGCGGCTCAGGCGCGCGGCGTGGTAGATCGGGCTCGGCCGGCCCACGAAGTGCTTGAGCTCGTGCTGGTACTCGGCGACGAACTCGGGGTCGTTGCGGTACTTCGCGTAGGCGTCTTCCAGCTCGTGCAGCGCATGCACCAGCGTTTCGGCGACGAAAGTGCCGCCGTAAGGCCCGAAGTGCCCGCGGGCGTCGGGTTGGTGGTATTCCAGCATCTCGTTGATTCCTCTTGCGACGCGGCCGGCGGGCTGCGCCGCCGCCGCGTTCAGGTGCCGAGCCGGTGATCGGCCTCGTACACCGCCTTGCAGAACCGGCGCATCAGCGGGCCGCTTTTCACGCCCTTGCTGATTTCCACGCCGGAGCTCACGTCAACGGCCCAGGGCCGGACGCGAAGCACCCCATCGGTCACGTTGGCAGGATTCAACCCACCAGACAAAACGACCGGAAGGGGCACGCTGGGTGGAATCAGTGACCAATCGAAGACCTTCCCGGCCCCGCCGTAAGCCTCGACATGGGCGTCGAGCAGCAGGGCTTGTGCGCCTGGAAAACGAGCTGCGAAGTCTAGCAAATCGAGGCTCCCGCCGTCGGCAGCGCCGGCGTCGGCCGGGCCCATGCGGGCGGCACGGATGTAGGGCCGCCCGGCGGCGTCGCATATCGCCGCGGTCTCGTCGCCGTGGAACTGCAGCAACGCCTGCGGCAGCAGTTCGGTGGCCAGCCGCACTTCGGCCGGCGACGCGTTGACGAACAGCAGCACCGGCGTGACGAACGGCGGCAGACGCGCCACCAGTTCGGCCGCGCGCTGCGCCGTGACGTGGCGCGGGCTCCTGGCGTAGAGCACGAAGCCCAGTGCGTCGGCGCCGGCGTCGACGGCCTCGTCGACATCGGCCTCGCGCGTGAGGCCGCAGATCTTGATGCGTGTGCGGGACATGAAGGGCGGGGGTCAGAGCATCCAGTCCATCGCCGGCGTGTGCGCGGGGATGTCGTAGACGGCATCGTAGTACGGCCCCACGAAGTACAGGCCATCGGGCGGGAAGGTCGGCGCCGCGACCTCGCGGCTGCGCGCGGCCAGCACCTCGGCCACCCAGCCGGGGCGGTGGCGCCCCTGCCCCACCGCGACCAGGCAGCCCATGATGTTGCGCACCATGTGGTACAGGAAGGCGTTGGCGTCGAACTCGAAACACCAGTACGCGCCGCGCCGCGTGATGACCAGGCTGCGCAGCGTCTTCACCGGCGTCGGCGACTGACAGTTCGCAGCGCGAAAGCTGGTGAAGTCGTGTTCGCCGAGCAGCAGCGCCGCGGCGGCGCGCATCGCGTCGCCGTCGAGCGGCCGGAAGACCCAGCCCACGAGCCCCACTTCCAGCGCCGGGCGCACCACCGACTCCAGCACCACGAAGCGGTAGCGTCGCCCCCAGGCACTGTTGCGGGCGTGGAAGGTTTCGGGCACCTGGCGCGCCCACTGCACCGCGATGTCGCGTGGCAGGTAGCGGTTGGTGCCGCGCACCCATGAAAACAGCTCGCGCTCGAACGGCGAGTCGATATGCACCACCTGGTTCAGCCCGTGCACGCCGGCGTCGGTGCGGCCGGCGCAGATGGCGGCCATCGGCCGCGTCACGAATGCGCTGAGCGCGATCTCGACTTCGTCCTGCACGGTGCGGCCGTCGGGCTGCGACTGCCAGCCGTGGTAGGCCTGGCCGCGGTAGGCCAGGCCCAGCGCCAGGCGCATCTCGGTGCGGCGCTCGCGCGCTAGGCGAGTTTGTCGAGCATGCCCTGCGCCTTGGCCTGCAGCTGGCCGCTGCCCTTGGCCACGACTTCCTCGAGCAGGTCACGCGCGCCTTCGAGGTCGCCGATCTGGCGGAATTCCTCGGCCAGTTCCAGCTTGCGCGACAGCGGGTCGTTCGCGTCGTCGGCCGCGGGCTGCGCGGTCAGCGGTTCGCCGCCGATCGAGAACTCGCCGAAGTCGAAGCCCGAGGCTTGGGCAGGTGCGGGTGCCGGCGTCTTGATGGCGATGGTGGGCGGCTCGTTGGCCAGGGCGCCGAGGTCGAAGTCCAGAGAATGGTCGTCGGCCGGGGCGGCCGACCGCGCAACGGGGATGGTCTTCGGGTCGCCCGGGGTCTCGAGCGTGAGGTCCAGCGTTTCGTCCGAGCCCATCTGCACGTGGGTGCCCAGCGCCTGGGTCGACTCGGTGAAGGGCACCGGCGCCGACACCGGCGGCACACCGTGCGCGGGCATCTCGAGCTCGAGGTCGAGGTCGAGCGAGCCGTCGTTGCGCGCGTCGAGCGTGGCGTCGGCGGCGGGCTGGAAGGCCGGCGGCTGCACCGGTGCCGTGTAGGGCTGGGTCGAAGCGCCCAAGGCGTCGGGCATCATCACGCCGCCCGCCGCGCGCACGTCCTCGGGCTGGCCGCCGGGGCGGTAGAGCTCGTTGGTGGGGTCGATGCCCTGGCCGAGTTCCTGCGCCTTCTTCCAGTCTTCGCCCTCGCCGTGCGTCAGGTTGAAGAGCTGGGTGGCCAGCAGTTCGAAGGCCTTGATGTCGCGCCGCTTGGCGTAGACCTCGAGCAGCTTGGTGCGGATGGCCATGCGCTCGGGCGTGGCGCGCATCGCCTCCTTCAGGATTTCCTCGGCCTGCAGGTCGCGACCGTAGGCCAGGTAGACGTCGGCCTCGGCCACCGGGTCGACATCGCCGATGGCGTCCAGCTGCGACAGCGAGTAGTTCATCGACGACGAGTTCGCGCTCGCCGGCGCGTCGCGGGTGTCGATGCGCTGGCCACCACTGGCGCCGAAGAAGGAATCGGGCTGCAGGCGGCTTTCCAGGAAGGACGTCTCGCCGGCCTGCTTGCGGCGACCCCGCAGGCGGTACAGGCCGAGGCCGGCCAGCAGCGCCACCAGCACACCGGCGCCGGGCAGCAGCAGCGAGTTGTCGAGCAGCGAATCGAGCAGGCCGGGCTCTTCGGCCACCGGCGCCGCCGGTTTGGCCGCGGGCTTGGCGACCGGGGCGGACGCTGCGGCAGGTGCGGGCACGGGTGCAGGTGCCGGGGCAGCCGTCGGCGCGGGCGCGGGTGCCGCGGGCGGCGCGGCAGATCGGAAGAGCACACGTCTGAACTCCA
>CAMTUD010000101.1:0-9287 GCA_947084805.1 uncultured beta proteobacterium
AATGGCCCCGCCGTTCGGGTTCACGCGCGGATCGTCGTCCTGCAGGCCGAGCAGGCGCAGCACCGCCAGGCCTTGCGCGGCGAAGGCCTCGTTCAGTTCGATCACGTCCATCTGCGCCAGCGTCAGGCCGGCCAGCGCCAGCACCTTCTGCGTCGCAGGCGCCGGGCCGATGCCCATCACGCGCGGCGCCACCCCAGCCGTGGCCATGCCCACCACGCGGGCTCGGGGCGTCAGTCCCTGCTTGGCGGCGGTGGCTTCGTCGGCCAGCAGCAGCGCACAGGCGCCATCGTTCACGCCGCTGGCGTTGCCGGCGGTCACCGTGCCGTCCGGGCGCACCACGCCTTTCAGCTTGGCCAGCGCTTCCAGGCTGGTGGTGCGCGGGTGCTCGTCGGTGTCGACGACAAGCGCATCGCCCTTCTTCTGCGCCACGCTCACCGGTGTGATCTCGCGCGCCAGGTGGCCGGCTTGCTGTGCCGCGACGGCGCGCAACTGGCTGGCCAGCGCCATGCGGTCCTGTGCCTCGCGCTCGATGCCGTACTCGACGGCCACGTTCTCGGCCGTCTCCGGCATGCTGTCGACGCCGTATTGCGCCTTCATCAGCTTGTTGACGAAGCGCCAGCCGATGGTGGTGTCGTGGATGGCGTTGGCGCGGCTGAAGGCACTTTCGGCCTTGGGCATCACGAAGGGCGCGCGGCTCATGCTCTCGACGCCGCCGGCGATCATCAGACCGGCCTCGCCCGCGCGGATGGCGCGCGCAGCGGTGCCCACCGCGTCCAGGCCCGAACCGCACAGCCGGTTGATGGTCCCGCCCGGCACTTCGAGCGGCAGACCGGCCAGCAACAGCGACATGCGTGCGACGTTGCGGTTGTCTTCGCCGGCCTGGTTGGCACAGCCGTAGAGCACGTCGTCCACCGCGGCCCAGTCGACGCCCGGGTTGCGCGCCATCAGTGCGCGCAGCGGCACGGAGCCGAGGTCATCGGCGCGGACAGAAGCCAGCGCACCGCCATAGCGGCCGAAGGGCGTGCGAATCGCATCGCAGATGTAGGCGTGACTCATGAGGACACTTTCGGTTCGTCAGGGGCGGATCGGCAGGCCGAGCAGCCGTTCCAGTTCGTCATGCGCAAGGCCCTCGACCTTGTCGATGAGCTGCAATCCCTGCGGCGTGCAGGCCAGCGTGGCCAGGTCGCCGTAGATGCGCTTCACGCAGGCCAGGCCCGTCAGCGGATACGTGCAGGCTTGCAGCACCTTGCTGGCGCCGTCGCGGGTCAGCAGGTCCATCATGACCCAGGTCTGCTTGGCGCCGATGGCCAGGTCCATCGCGCCGCCCACCGCGGGGATGCTGCCGGGCTCGCCGGTGCTCCAGTTGGCCAGGTCGCCTGTGGCCGAGACCTGGAAGGCGCCGAGCACGCAGATGTCGAGATGGCCGCCGCGCATCATCCCGAAGCTGTCGGCATGGTGGAAGTACGCGCCGCCTGGGCGCAGCGTCACCGGTTGCTTGCCGGCGTTGATGAGGTCGTAGTCCTCGTCGCCGGAGGCGGGCGCGGGGCCCATGCCCAGGATGCCGTTTTCGCTGTGCAGGACGACCTCGATGCCGGGCGGGATGTGGTTGGCCACCGTCGTCGGCATGCCGATGCCCAGGTTGACGTACGCACCGTCGAAGATGTCCTGCGCCACGCGGCGCGCGAGTTCTTCCTTGGTGCGCCGTTGAAAGCTTGTGTTCATGCTGCCGCCTTGAAGCCGCCGGCCTGTGTGGCCACGCGTTCGATTTGCACGATGTGGCTGACGTGGACGCCTGGCGTGACGATGTGCTCGGGGTCGAGCGCGCCGAGTTCGACCACCTCGTGCACCGTGGCCACCGTGCGCTTCGCGGCGGTGGCCATCACCGGGCCGAAGTTGCGTGCCGCCTTGCGGTAGACCAGATTGCCCCAGCGGTCACCGCGTTCGGCCTTGATCAGCGCGAGGTCGCCGTAAATCGGGTACTCCAGCACATACGGCCTGCCTCCGATGTCCCGCGTTTCCTTCGCGCTGCCATCGGTGTTCTTCGCCAACGCGGTGCCATAACCGGTGGGCGTGAAGAAGGCGCCGACCCCGGCCCCTGCGGCACGCAGTCGCTCGGCCAGGTTGCCCTGCGGCACCAGTTCCAGTTCGATCCTGCCGCTGCGGTAGAGCGCGTCGAAGACGTGCGAATCGGCCTGGCGCGGAAAGCTGCAGACGATCTTGCGCACACGGCCTGCGGCCAGCAGCGCGGCCAGGCCGCTGTCGCCGTTGCCGGCGTTGTTGTTGACCACCGTCAACTCGCGCGCGCCCTGTTCGATGAGGCCGTCGATGAGCTCGTTCGGGATACCGGCGGTGCCAAAGCCACCGATGAGCACCGTGGCGCCGTCGGCCGTGCCGGCCAGCGCCTCGGCGACGGAGGCTGAGATCTTGTCTATCACGGGGTTCTCGCTTTCGGAAAGTTCTTGCGTGCTGCCGACACGCTTTCAGTCCATCTTGATGCCGCGCGCGGCAATCAGCTTCGTCCAGCGCGCCGACTCACCGGCCAGGTGCGCGGCCAGCGCCTCGGGCGTGGAGCCCACGGGCTCGACGCCGATGACGTCCAGGCGCGCCACCACGTCGGGCTGCTTCATCGCGTCCAGCAGCGCCGCATTCAGCTTGTCGATGACAGGCCGCGGCGTGCCCGCGGGCACGAAGACAGCGAACCAGGGCGAGACGTCGTAGCCCGGCACGCCGGCTTCGGCCAGCGTCGGCACGTCGGGCAGCGCGCGCGAGCGTTTCGCGGTTGTCATGGCCAGTGCGCGCAGCTTGCCCGAGACGACGTGCGGCTTGGCCGAGGTGACGCTGTCGAACATGCTGTCGACCTGGCCGCCCAGCAGGTCGGCCACCGCCGGGCCACTACCCTTGTAGGGCACGTGCAGCAGGTCGGTGCCAGTCATCGAGGTGAACACTTCGCCTGCCAGGTGGATGGACGTCCCGTTGCCCGCCGACGCGTAGGTCAGCTTGCCCGGCGCCTGGCGCGCGGCGGCGATCACGTCCTGCACCGTGCGCGCCTTCGACTGGGCGGCGTTGACGACGAGCACGTTGGGCACCACGGCCAACAGGCTGACGGGCGCGAAGTCCTTCACCGGGTCATAGGCCAGCTTGCCGTAGAGCGGCAGGTTGGTGGCCATGCCGATCGAGGTGATCATGATCGTGTAGCCATCGGCGGGCGACTTGGCAACCGACGCGGCGCCGATGTTGCCGCCGGCGCCGGGCCGGTTCTCGATGACGAAGGTCTGGCCCAGCGCCTTGCCGGCCCTCTCGCCCAGGATGCGTGCGATGGCGTCCATCGCGCCGCCCGGCGGGAAGGGCACGACCCAGCGCACGGGCTTGTTCGGCCAGTCGGTGGGCTGAGCCTGTGCGGGTGCGAGCGTGGCGGCCAGCAAGCCCAAGCCCGCGGCAATGTGGGTGCAGAAGTGGCGCTTGTTCATGGTGTCTCCGTTTGTGTTTGTAGTTGTCAGGACGTGCCGGTCAGGCCGGCGCCGAGGGGTGCTGCGCCAGCGGGGTGACGTGCAGCTTCATGTACGGGAAGAGCGGCAGCTGAGACAGCAACGTGTGCAGCTCGTCGTTGGATGCGACATCGAAGACGCTGTAGTTCGCGTATTCGCCAACCACGCGCCACAGATGACGCCAGCGGCCGTCGCCCTGCAGGCCCAGCGCGTAGGCCTTCTCGCGGGCCTTGATCTCATCGGCCTGTGCGGTGGGCAGGTCGTGAGGGATGTGGACGTCCATGCGGACCAGGAAAAGCATGAGGGGTACTCCTTCAGGCGAGGTGTTCAGAGGGATGTCCAGAGGCCGTCACGGCGCGGTGGCCGAGATCAACATGTGTGGGGTTCAAGCCGACGCGCGCGCGGTCGAAGCGCGACAGCTGTGCGGGGTCGACCTCGACCCCGTAACCGGGCCCGTCTGGCAGTTGCAGCTCGAAGTCGCGGATTTCCATGCGCGCGGTGACGACGTCGTCCACCAGCAGCTGCGGGCCGAAGAGCTCGCAGCCGTGGTGCTGGGGGCCGAGCGTGCTGAAGACGTGAGCGGCAGCGGCGCTGCCGATCGAGGTCTCGAGCATGGTGCCGCCGTACCAGCCGATGTCGGCCGCCTCGGCCACGGCAGCCACCTGCAGCGTGCGCAACAGGCCACCGTGCTTGGCCACCTTCAGCGAGAACACCTGCGCGGCCTGCGCCTTCGCCAGACGCATCGCGTCCTGCGGCGTGCACACCGTTTCGTCTGCCATGATCGCCGCGCGGTCGCCCAGCGTGGCCGTCAGCAAGGTCAGCGCCTCGACGTTCCATTTCGCCACCGGCTGTTCGATGAGGGTCACGCCGGCGTCGATCAACGCCGGCAGCCAGCGGCGGGCGGTCGCGCCGTCCCAGGCCTGGTTGACATCCACCGTCAGCGTCGCCTGGCCGTCGAGGGCACGTGCGATCTGAGTCACATGGGCCACGTCCTGCGCTGGCTCGCGGGCCCCGATCTTCAGCTTGAAGATGCGGTGACGGCGCTGCTCCAGGCGCAGCTGCGCTTCCTCGATGTCGCGCGCGACGTCGCCGCTGGCCAGCGTCCAGGCGAGCGGCAGACTGGTGTGGCGGCGGCCCCCCAGGAGTTGCCACGCCGGGACGCCCAGCGTGCGTGCCACGGCGTCGATCAGCGCCATCTCCACGGCACTCTTGGCGAAGGCGTTGCCTCGGCAGGCCAGGTCCATGCGCGCCAGCGCGGCACCGAACTGGCCGCCGGGCTGACCCAGCAGCGCCGGTGCCAGATGGCCGTCGATCGCGTGCAGGATGGTTTCGGGCGACTCCTCGTTCCACGACGGCCCGCCGATGGTGGCGGCCTCGCCGAAGCCACAGGCGCCATCGGCCAGCCACAGCTGGACGATGACGGGGCTTTGCCGGCTGATGGCACCGAACGCCAGCTTGTGCGGCCGGATCGTCGGGATGTCGAGGATGCGCGCTTCTATGCGCTCGATGGGCCAGTGGCCGGGTGCGGGGAGGGGGCCGTGAGTGGAGTGCATGCCGGCACGTTAAGGCGGCGCCCTTGCAAGATCAAATGACTTATATGCGATGAATCATTCGACAGTGTCGAACGGTGGGCGGTACCATGTGGCCATGGAGATTCGCCAGCTTCGCTACTTCCTCGACATTGCCGAGACCGAGCACCTCACGCAGTCGGCGCAGAAGCTCTTTGTCACGCAGAGCACGCTGTCGCACGGCCTGCGTCAACTGGAAGAGGAACTGCAGGTGCAGCTCTTCGAGCGGCTCGGCCGGGGCCTGAAGCTGTCGCAGGCCGGAGCCGAGTTCCGCGTCTACGCCTCGCGCGCGCTGAAGGAGATCGAGGCCGGGCGCATGGCGCTGTCCGAACTCAACGGCCTGCAGTCGGGGCGGCTGACCGTGGGCGCGATCCACACCTTTCTGAACACCGTCGTGCCCGTCACGGTGGGCGCCTTCAGCCGCGACTACCCGGGCGTGGTGATCGAGGTGCGCGAGCTCCGTGCCGGGCCGATCGAGGAACAACTGCGCAGCGGCGAGCTCGACCTGGGCATCGCCTTCCACCCGACGACCCACGCCGAGATCGAGACCGAGCCGCTATTCGACGAGCGCATGCTGCTGGTGGTGGCGCCTTCACATCCGCTGGCGGCGCGGCGCAGCCTGACTTTGAAGGCGCTGGCCGGGGTGCCGCTGGCGCTGCTTCCGCGCAGCTTCGCGACGCGGCGCCTGGTCGATGCCAGCCTGCACGAAGCCGGCGTGACCGCCACGGTGCGCATCGAGATGGCGTCGGTGGAGTCGCTGCTGGTGGTGTGCCGCCACGGCGACGTGGCCAGCATCGTGCCCGAGCGCGCCGCGCGCCTGGCGCCCGACCTGCACGCGGTGGCACTGACAGCGCCTGAGGTCGTGCGGCATGCCGGAATCCTCTGGCGCCGTGGTGCGTCACGCAGCGCGGCAGCACGCGAGTTCGCTGCGAGGCTGCGCGAGGCGCTGCGCCGTTGAGGCAGGCTGATCAACTGCCGCGCGATCCCCGATGTCGGGCAACAAGGCTACGAGGGCCTTCGAAAGGCGCTGCCGGCCCTTGAGCGTCCGCTGTGAAGAATATGCACTTTCGAGTGGGCGCTGACGTATGGCCGCTCTGCCATTCAATCCGGTCGTTGGTGCAGCGATTCCATTGCCAGCCGGGTGTCCGGAAGTGGCCGACAGGGTGAAGCCGGCCGGCGGTAAACCAGGCACTGAGATACGCCTAAACGTTCAAGGACTTCGAGCGCACCGCACTAGACCCTTTGGTCCACCGCGGCCGCGACCGCGCCCGCGCCTTCAATGCGCTGGCGCGCCTCGGCCTGTTCCTGATAGATGCGGTCGATGAGCCCCCGCAGCACCACGATGTCCTCGTTCTGGTCATGCACGCGGGTGCTCATGATGATTGGCGAGACCGCCTGCGGATCGCTCAGCGCGCGGTAGATCACTTCGTCCGGCCGCAGCCTGCTCACGCCTGCTGGCACCACGCTGATGCCCATACCTGCGGCCACCAGCCCCAGCGCGGTCTGGATCTCCTGCACCTCGTGAACTGCTGCAGGCTGCAGGCCCTGGTCACGGAACAGTGAAAGCACCTGGTCCGCGTAGCTGGGCCGGGGCTTTCGGGGGTAGATGAGGATGTCGTGGTTCGCAAGCGCAGCGACCGTGATGGGCAGCCCCGGGATGGCCAGCGAATGCTCCACGGGTATCGCGACAACCAGGCGTTCCTCGCGCAGCACCTCTCGCTTGATGCTCGCATCCTCGAGCCGTATGCGTCCGAACCCGACGTCGATGCGCCCGCTCTTCAGGGCCTCGATCTGATCCAGCGTGCCCATTTCCTCCAGGGCAATCTCGACCTGCGGCAAAGCCGCGCGGAACAAGCGCACGAGGCGCGGCAAGGCGCCATACATCGTGGACGCCACGAAGCCGATCACCAGTCGGCGCTCCATTCTGGCGATGCGCCGCGTGGCGCGCGTGGCCTGCGCCGCCTGCTCGAGTAGCCGCGTGGCGTGGCTGTAGAAAAAGCGGCCGGGCTCGGTCAGCTTCAGCGGCCTGGAGCCGCGCTCGAACAGCGGCGTGCCCAGTTCCTCTTCCAGATCCTGGATCTGCCGGCTCAGCGGCGGCTGCGAAATGTGCAGCCGCTCCGCCGCACGGGTGAAGCTCTGCTCGTCGGCGACGGCGACGAAGTAGCGCAGGTGGCGCAGTTCCATTGCATGCCTTTTAGGTATCGAAGCAGTCTAAAAGCGTCTTGGACTTGAAGCAAATGGATTCCTACCATTCGTTCCATTCCAAGTGCGCAGCCAGTGGCCTACCAGCCCAACCCTTACTTCCCACCACCCCCTTGAGGAGACAAACATGGATACCAAGACCATCGACCAACTGCTGGACCGCTTCGAGAAGACCGGCGTCGTCGGCGAAGGCAACGCCCGCGTCAAGCTCGTCGTCAACCGCCTGGTGCGCGACCTCATGCTCGCCATCGAAGACCTGGACATCACGCCCGAAGAATTCTGGTCGGGCCTGAACTACTTTGCCGAAGCCGGCCGCAACGGCGAACTCGGCCTGATCGCACCGGGCATCGGCCTGGAGCACTTCCTGGACCTGCGCATGGACGAGGCCGAAGCCCGGGCCGGCCTGAAGGGCGGCACGCCGCGCACCATCGAAGGCCCGCTGTACGTGGCCGGTGCACCGGTGGCGCAGGGCGAGGCCCGGCTGGACGACGGCCAGACCGCTGGTGAAGTGGTGGTGATGCAGGGCGTGGTGCGCGGCATCGACGGCCAGCCCGTGGCTGGCGCCAAGGTCGAGGTCTGGCATGCCAACGACAAGGGCAATTACTCGTACTTCGACAGCACGCAGAGCGCCTTCAACCTGCGCCGCACCATCGTTACCGACGCGCAGGGCCGCTACAAGTTCCGCAGCGTGATGCCGGTGGGCTACAGCTGCCCTCCGGGCGGCGCCACCGACCGCCTGCTGCAGCAGCTCGGCCGCCACGGCCATCGCCCCGCGCACATCCACTTCTTCGTGTCGGCGCCCGGCCACCGCAAGCTGACGACGCAGATCAACATCGAGAACGATCCGCACCTGTGGGACGACTTCGCGTTCGGCACGCGTGAAGGTCTGGTGCCCAAGGTCTATACCAACAACGATCGTGCCGCCATGCAGGCGCTGAACGTGGACAAGCCGTTCTACGAGATCCAGTTCGACTTCACGATGCACGCCGATCAGGCCCGCGCGCCGTCCACGGACTTCGCCCGTCCTCGCGCAGCGGCCTGACCCCCTCAGGGCCCACAGGCCCTGAGCCTTTGACCTCGGCGGCGCCCCGCGCGGCGCCGTTCCCCACAGGCAATTTCTCCCCTCCGGCACGCGTTCGTGCCCGGGTCGGGCGAAGCCTTGCCCCGAACAAGCCCGCATGACCGGGCATGGAGACAAGCATGAGCACTTCCGCATCTCTCGAAGGCGTCAAGCAGCGCCTCGCCGGCATGCTGGTCGAGGACACCGACCGGCACGTCTACCGCCTGCACCGCAGCGCCTTTACCGACGAAACCCTGTTCGACCTGGAGATGAAGCACATCTTCGAGGGCAATTGGATCTACCTGGCCCACGAGAGCCAGATCCCCAACCCCAACGATTACCTCACCACGCAGATCGGCCGCCAGCCCATCGTCATCACGCGCAACAAGGCAGGCGAGCTCAACGCCATCATCAATGCCTGCTCGCACCGCGGCGCCACGCTGTGCCGCCACAAGAAGGGCAACAAGACCAGCTTCACTTGCACCTTTCACGGCTGGACCTTCAACAACAGCGGCAAGCTGCTGAAAGTGAAGGACGCCAATGGCGCCGGCTACCCTGACAACTTCAACAAAGACGGCAGCCACGACCTGAAGAAGGTGGCGCGCTTCGAGAGCTACCGTGGCTTCCTGTTCGGCAGCCTGAACCCCGACGTGCCGCCGCTGACCGAGTTCCTGGGCGAGTCCACCAAGATCATCGACATGATCGTGGACCAGTCGCCCGAGGGGCTGGAGGTGCTGCGCGGCTCTTCCACGTACACCTTCGACGGCAACTGGAAGCTGCAGGCCGAGAACGGCGCCGACGGCTACCACGTCAGTTCGGTGCACTGGAACTACGCAGCCACCACCAACCAGCGCAAGCAAGCCGCCGCGGGCGACAGCATCAAGGCAATGGACGCCGGCAGCTGGGCCAAGCAGGGCGGCGGCTTCTACTCCTTCGAGCACGGCCACATGCTGCTGTGGACGAAGTGGGCCA
>CAMTUD010000102.1:0-4441 GCA_947084805.1 uncultured beta proteobacterium
ACACCAGTGGCACTACACTCTTTCCCTACACGACGCTCTTCCGATCTAGCGCCTCGCCATGGCAGGCGGCGCAGGCCGGCAGGCCGCGCGCCGTGTCGCCCTGCAGCGCCAGACGGCGGCCGCGTGCCAGCACCTCGGGCGGCGCCTGCGGCGGCAGCGGCGCTGCGTAGGGCAGGTCCAGGGCGGCGAAGTGCGCGGCGATTTCACGCAGGTAGTCGTCGGGCAGCGGGTCGACCAGCGTCACCATGGGCCCGTAGCGCCGCCGACCGTCGCGGAAGTTCTGCAACTGGTGCAGCAGGTAGCCGGCAGGCTTGCCGGCAATGCGCGGGTGGTAGCCGTCGGGCGCGGCACGGCCTTGTTTGCCATGGCAGACGGTGCAGGCGGCCAGCCGCGCGGCCAGGATGTCTTCAACGGCGGCCGGCGCGGCTTGCGCAGCCACGCCGACCGTGGCGCACAGCAGTGCCAGCAGGAGGGCTCTCATCACCTCACTATTCCACCACGGAATAGCTCATA
Source organism: uncultured beta proteobacterium (assembly GCA_947084805.1). Taxonomy (GTDB): domain Bacteria; phylum Pseudomonadota; class Gammaproteobacteria; order Burkholderiales; family Burkholderiaceae_C; genus Rubrivivax. The sequence continues at coordinate 514 of CAMTUD010000102.1, forward strand.
TCCACCTGCTGCGCTTCCCGGGGCGGCGCGGGCGCCCGAAGATCGCCGGACTGCAACAGGAGACACAACGATGGCAAAGATGAAGGCCGCCATGGCCGCCGTGCTGGTGATGGAGAAGGAAGGCATCACGCAGGCCTTCGGGGTTCCCGGTGCCGCCATCAACCCGCTGTACGCGGCCCTGCGCGAGCGCCAGAGCATCGCCCACATCCTGGCCCGCCACGTCGAAGCCGCTTCGCACATGGCCGAGGGCTACACCCGGGCCAAGGCCGGCAACATCGGTGTCTGCATCGGCACCAGCGGCCCGGCCGGCACCGACATGATCACCGGCCTGTACTCGGCCAGCGCCGACAGCATCCCCATCCTGTGCATCACCGGCCAGGCGCCGCGTGCGCGGCTGTACAAGGAAGACTTCCAAGCCGTCGACATCGAGTCGATCGCCAAGCCGGTGACCAAGATGTCGGTCACCGTGCGTGAACCCGGCCTCGTGCCGCGTGTTTTCCAGCAGGCCTTCCACGAGATGCGCAGCGGCCGCCCCGGCCCGGTGCTGATCGACCTGCCCTTCGACGTGCAGATGGCCGAGATCGAATTCGACATCGACACCTACGAGCCGCTGCCCGTCTACAGGCCCACCGCCACGCGCAAGCAGATCGAGCGTGCACTGGACATGCTGCAAGCCGCCGACAAGCCGCTCATCGTCGCCGGCGGCGGCATCATCAACGCCGATGCGTCCGACCTGCTGGTCGAACTGGCCGAGTTGACCGGCGTGCCGGTGATCCCCACGCTGATGGGCTGGGGCACCACTCCCGACGACCACCCGCTGATGGCCGGCATGTGCGGCCTGCAGACCAGTCACCGCTACGGCAACGCCACCATGCTGGCGTCCGACTTCGTGCTGGGCATCGGCAACCGCTGGGCCAACCGCCACACGGGTTCGGTCGAGACCTACACGAAGGACCGCAAGTTCGTGCACGTCGACATCGAACCGACACAGATCGGCCGTGTCTTCACGCCCGACCTCGGCATCGTCAGCGACGCCAGGATCGCGCTCGAGCTCTTCGTGCAGGTGGCGCGTGAGCGCAAGGCTGCCGGCGCCTTGAAGGACCGGTCCGACTGGGCCTTCCGCTGCCAGGAACGCAAGCGCCTGATGCACCGCAAGACGCACTTCGAGCAGATCCCGATCAAGCCGCAGCGTGTCTACGAAGAGATGAACAAGGCTTTCGGCCGCGACACCGTCTACGTCACCACCATCGGCCTGAGCCAGATCGCCGGCGCGCAGTTCCTGCACGTCTTCGAGCCGCGCCAGTGGATCAACTGCGGCCAGGCCGGCCCGCTGGGCTGGACGCTGCCCGCCGCCCTGGGCGTGGTCGCCAGCGACAGCACCAAGACCGTGGTCGGCCTGTGCGGCGACTACGACTTCCAGTTCCTGATCGAAGAGCTGGCGGTGGGCGCGCAGTTCAAGCTGCCGCTGGTGGTGGTGCTGGTGAACAACAGCTACCTCGGCCTCATCCGCCAGAGCCAGCGTGGTTTCGACATGGACTTCTGCGTGCAGCTGGCCTTCGACAACATCAACGTCGACGACGCCACGCTCAAGGGCTACGGCATGGACCACGCCAAGGTCGTGGAAGGCATGGGCTGCAAGGCGCTGCGTGTGACCGACCCCGACAAGATCGAAAGCGCGCTGGTGCAGGCCAAGGCCATGGCGCAGGAACTGCGCGTGCCGGTGGTGGTCGAGGTGATCCTGGAGAAGGTGACCAACATCTCGATGGGCGTCGAGATCGACAAGGTCAACGAGTTCGAGGACGTCGACTGCCGCCACCCCGAAGGCCGCGAAGGCCTGATGACCGCCGGCCTGCTCGAGTAAGCTGGGCAGGGCCGCGGCAGCATGCCGCGGCCCGACCCCGACACGCTGAAAACCCAGAACAGCGCCGGCCCGCTGCCCAGCGGCCAGGCGCTGCACCTTTTTTCCGGAGACCCGACATGCCCCGCTTCGCCGCCAACCTGACGATGCTCTTCACCGACGTGCCCTTCCTCGACCGCTTCGAACGCGCGGCGCGGACGGGCTTTTCTTCGGTGGAGTTCCTGTTCCCCTATGCCTACGCCACCGCCGACATCAAGGCGCGGCTGCACAGCAACCGCCTGAAGCTGGTGCTGCACAACCTGCCCGCCGGCGACTGGGACGCGGGCGAGCGCGGCATCGCCTGCCTGCCCGACCGCGTGGCCGAGTTCCGTGCCGGCGTGGCCCAGGCCATCGAGGTCGGCAGCGCTTTGGGCGTGCCGCAGATCAACTGCCTGGCTGGCAAGGCGCCCGCAGGTGCCGACGACGCACTGCTGCGCAAGACCTTCGTCGAGAACCTGCGTTTCGCCGCCGCGGCGCTGAAGGATGCGGGCATCAAGCTGCTGATCGAGCCGATCAACAACTACGACATCCCGGGCTTCTGGCTCAACAAGACCGACAAGGCCATCTCGGTCATCGAAGAGGTCGGCTCCGACAACCTCTTCCTGCAGTACGACGTCTACCACGCCCAGCGCTACGAAGGCGAGCTGGCGGCGACGATGGCCAGGCACATCGCGCGCATCGCGCACATCCAGATTGCCGACAACCCGGGGCGCAACGAACCGGGCACGGGCGAGATCCACTACCCTTTCCTGTTCGCGCATCTCGACCGCATCGGCTACAAGGGCTGGATCGGCTGTGAGTACAAGCCCGCCACCACCACCGAAGCCGGCCTGGGCTGGCTCGAACAGGCCCGCCGCACGCTGCGCGCCACGACCTGAGGCCCCCAAGCTCACTTGGGTCGCCACCCCGATCACTGAGGAGAAAACGTCATGAAACTCGGATTCATCGGCCTGGGCATCATGGGCACCCCCATGGCCGGCCACCTGCGCGCCGCCGGGCACGAACTCTTCGTCACCACACGCAGCAAGCTGCCCCAAGTGCTGCTGGATGCCGGCGCCGTGGCCTGCAAGACGGCCGGCGACGTGGCCAAGGCCGCCGACGTGGTGTTCCTGATGGTGCCCGACACCCCCGATGTCGAGACCGTGCTGTTCGGCGACCACGGCGTGGCTTCCGGCTTGTCGAAGGGCAAGACCGTGGTCGACATGAGCAGCATCTCGCCCATCGCCACCAAGGCCTTCGCCGCCAAGATCAATGCGCTGGGCTGCGACTATGTCGACGCGCCGGTGTCGGGCGGCGAAGTCGGCGCCAAGGCGGCCAGCCTGACCATCATGGTCGGTGCCAGCGAAGAAGCCTTCGCGCGGGTGCTGCCGCTGCTGCAGCTGATGGGCAAGAACATCACCCACGTCGGCGGCAACGGCGACGGCCAGACCACCAAGGTGGCCAACCAGATCATCGTGGCGCTGAACATCGCCGCCGTCAGCGAAGCGCTGGTCTTTGCCAGCAAGGCAGGTGCCGACCCGGCCAAGGTGCGGCAGGCCCTGATGGGCGGCTTCGCCAGCAGCCGCATCCTCGAGGTGCACGGTGAACGCATGATCAAGCGCACCTTCAACCCGGGCTTCCGCATTGCGCTGCACCAGAAGGACCTGAACCTGGCGCTGCAGGGCGCAAAGTCACTCGGCGTGAGCCTGCCGCAGACGGCCGGCGCCGCGCAGCTGATGCAGGCCTGCGCCGCGCAGGGCTGGGACCAGCTCGACCATTCCGCGCTGGTGAAGGCGCTGGAACTGATGGCGCATCACGCAGTCGCCGAGACGCCTGGGGGCTGACACACCCGACGACGGCCGTTTGCGGCCCGATGCGGACCTTCGCCGTCCGCCTTGGTGTGCTGACGGTTGTGGCGGCAAAGGGCCGTCCGGGCGGGGCGCGGCGTGCGACTGAGGCGGTCGTCGCTGCGCGCCGACTGCCCTGCGGTGCTCGGGTCCATGGCCCGGCGCATAACTCGCTGCGCTCACTGCGTTCGCTACGCTCAAACAG
>CAMTUD010000103.1:0-6918 GCA_947084805.1 uncultured beta proteobacterium
ATCCGGAATCGATATCGAAGAACTTCGCCGTATTAATGACTCGCTCGCCGTCGGTGAACGCAAGGCCGATATCGCGAAGCAAGAGCTGGTCGAAGCCAACCTTCGCCTCGTGGTTTCGATTGCGAAAAAGTACACGAACCGTGGTCTCCAGTTCCTGGATCTGATTCAGGAAGGGAACATCGGCTTGATGAAGGCCGTCGAGAAGTTCGAGTACCGACGCGGCTACAAGTTCTCGACCTACGCCACCTGGTGGATCCAGCAGGCCATCACGCGCTCGATCGCCGACCAGGCGCGCACCATCCGCATCCCGGTGCACATGATCGAGACGATCAACAAGATGAACCGCATCTCGCGCCAGCACTTGCAGGAGTTCGGCTTCGAGCCCGACGCGCCGACGCTGGCCGAGAAGATGGAGATCCCGGAAGACAAGATCCGCAAGATCATGAAGATCGCCAAAGAGCCGATCTCCATGGAAACGCCGATCGGCGACGATGACGATTCGCACCTGGGCGACTTCATCGAAGACACCAACAACGTGGCCCCGGTCGATGCCGCGATGCAGGCCGGCCTGCGCGACGTGGTCAAGGACATCCTGGACAGCCTGACCCCGCGCGAGGCCAAGGTGCTGCGCATGCGCTTCGGCATCGAGATGAGCACCGACCACACGCTGGAAGAGGTGGGCAAGCAGTTCGACGTCACGCGTGAGCGCATCCGCCAGATCGAGGCCAAGGCCATCCGCAAGCTCAAGCACCCCAGCCGTTCGGACAAGCTGCGGACCTACCTGGACAATCTGTGAGCGACGCAAGGAGATTGGACATGGACGTGACGACGAAGTCAGCGGCAAACGCGCAGCGGGTGCCTGGCAGCCTGCGCCGCAGGCCCCAGCTGCGTACCTATCTCGACAACCTGTAAGCGAGTACGGGTGGGCCTGGCCCGCGACGGCCTGCAGCGGGGGCGCCCACTACACTCGCTCGCGTGATGACAAGCATCTCCGACCGCACCGTCCTGTTTGCCGACTTGCGTGGCAGCACGGGCCTGTACGAGAGCCTGGGCAACGCCGAGGCCACCTCGGTGGTCACGCACTGCGTGAACGCGCTGGCCACGCCGGTGTCGAACCACCGCGGGCATGTCGTGAAGACCCTGGGTGACGGCCTGATGGCCGTCTTCGACGCGCCACCAGCGGCCGTGCAGGCTGCGATCCAGATGCACGACGTGCTTGAGGGCATGGTCACGCGCGGCAGCGAGCGCGGCGCCTCTTCGGGGCTGCGTGGCCTGCGCCTGCAGGTGGCGGTGGCGCGCGGCGAGATCGTCGAGATGGCCGGCGACTGCTTCGGCGACGCCGTCAACGTCGCCGCGCGGCTGCTCGACCACGCCGGCGACAACGAGACACTCATCACCTCGGAAGTGAGCAAGGGGCTGTCGGCCGAGATGCAGACGCGCTTTCGCAGCCTCGACCGCCTGGTGCTGCGCGGCCGTGTCGAACCCGTCGAGGTGCACGTCATGGGCGGCCGGCGCGGCGGCGGCGTCGACCCGAACGCCACGCAGTTCGGCGAGATCACCTCGGTGCAGGAACCCGACGGCCTGCGCCTGATGTGGGGCGGCCAGAACCGCGTCTTCAGCAGCCAGCAGATGCCGGTGGTGCTGGGCCGCAGCCCGCAGGCGGCCTTCTGCGTCGACGACGCACGTGTGTCGCGCTCGCATGTCCGGCTCGACTGGCACAGCGGCAGCTTCCAGCTCACCGACCTCAGCTACAACGGCACCTACGTGCGCTTCAACGACGGCGAAATCGTCAGCCTGCGCCGCGGCGGCTGCACGCTGCACGGCAGCGGCAGCATCGGCCTGGGCGGCTCGCCGGCCGACCCCGCTTCGGCCTGCGTCAGCTTCGACGTGCTGCGACTGGCCGAGACCCAGCCGCAGCCGTTCCTGCCGCTGCGCTAGATCGGACCTTCATGCGCCTGCTGTACGTCGACGACGACCGCATCAACACCCTGCTCTTCGTCGAAGCCTGCCGCTTCGCCGGCGGTGTCGAGACCGAAACCGCCGCCACCGGCGCAGAGGCGCTGGAACTGGCGGGGCGCTGGACACCCGACCTGCTCGTCATCGACCTGCACCTGCCCGACACCTCCGGCTACCTGCTGCTGCCGGCGCTGCGCGCGCTGCTGCAGGCGCCCGCCCTGCCCGCCTTCCTGTGCACCGCGGACGAACCCAGCCTGGTCGCCGAGCCCGCGCGGCTGGCCGGTTTCAACGGCTGCTGGACCAAGCCCGTCGACCTGCACGCCATCCTCGCCGAACTGACGCGCCGCAGCGGCCCCACCTCTGCACCCGCCATTGCCGAATGAGCTTCTCCCCCGAACCCGGTTACCGCCACGGCCAACGCGCGCGCACCGCCGTGCTGCTGGTCAACCTGGGCACACCCGACGAACCCACGGCGCCAGCGCTGCGGCGCTACCTGGCCGAGTTCCTGAGCGACACGCGAGTCGTCGAGATCCCGCGCCTGGCCTGGTGGCCCATCCTCTACGGCATCATCCTGAATACACGACCGGCCAAGTCGGCGGCCAAGTACGCCAGCGTCTGGATGCCCGAAGGCTCGCCGCTGGGCGTCTGGACGAAACGCCAGGCCGAGGCGCTGGACACGGTGCTGAAAAACGCCGGGCATGATGTGCTGCTGCGCCACGCCATGCGCTACGGCAACCCGTCGGTGGCGTCGGTGATGGACAGCTTGCGCGCCGAGGGCGCCACTCGCGTGCTGGTGCTGCCGCTGTACCCGCAGTACGCCGCCGCCACCACCGCCAGCGTCGGCGACGCGGTGATGCGCTGGTCGCTGCAGGCCCGGCGGGTGCCCGAACTGCGCTTCGTCGGCGAGTACCACGACCACCCGGGCTACATCGAGGCGCTGGCGCAGCGCGTGGAAAGCCACTGGGCCGAACACGGCCGCGGCGACAAGCTGGTGCTCAGCTTCCACGGCGTGCCCGAACGTTCGCTGACCCTGGGCGACCCCTACCACTGCCAGTGCCACGTCACCGCACGCCTGCTCGGCGTCCGGCTGGGCCTGAACAAGGAGCAGATGGTCGTCACCTTCCAGAGCCGCTTCGGCAAGGCCAAGTGGCTCGAACCCTACACCGAGCCGACGCTGATCGCGATGGCCGGCAAGGGCGTGAAGAAGGTCGACGTGATGTGCCCCGGCTTCGTGGCCGACTGCCTGGAGACGCTGGAGGAGATCGCGCAGGAAGCACGCGACGCCTTCCTGGAAGCCGGCGGCGAGCAGTTCAGCTACGTGCCCTGCGTCAACGACTCACCTGTCTTCGTGCAGGCGCTGGCCGACGTGGCCCTGCAGCACCTGCAGGGCTGGGACACACGCCCGCCCGCCGACCCGGCCGCGCTGAGCGCCCAGCGCGAACGTGCGCTGGCGATGGGCGCCACCGACTGACGTTCAGCGCGCCTTCATGCGCTGGCGCCAGGCCAGCAGCGGCGGCAGCGCCAGCACCACCACCACCAGCGTCAGCAGCACGGCCGACATCGGGCGCTGCACGAAGACGTCCCAGCGGCCCTCGCCGATCGACAGCGCGTTGCGCATCTGCGCTTCGGCCAGCGGGCCCAGGATCATGCCGACGATGACCGGCGCGGTGGGGAACTGGAAGCGCCGCATCACCACGCCCACCAGGCCCACGCCGAGCATCAGGAAGAGGTCGAAGGCGCTCTGACGCATGCCGTAGACGCCGATGGTGGCGAAGATCAGGATGCCGGCGTAGAGCTGCGGGCGCGGGATTTCCAGCAGCTTGACCCACAGCCCCACCATCGGCAGGTTCAGCACCAGCAGCATCACGTTGCCGATGTACAGGCTGGCGATCAGCGCCCACACCAATGTGCTGCTGGTCTGGAAGAGCTGCGGCCCGGCGTTGATGCCGTAGTTCTGCAGCGCGCTCAGCAGGATGGCGGCGGTGACGCTGGTCGGGATGCCCAGCGTCAGCAGCGGCACCAGCGTGGCCGTCACGGCGGCGTTGTTGGCCGCCTCGGGGCCGGCCACGCCCTCGATGGCGCCGACGGTGCCGAACTCCTCCTTGTGCTTGCTGAGCTTGCGCTCGACGCCGTAGCTCAGGAAGGTGGGGATCTCGGAGCCGCCGGCGGGGATGGTGCCGAAGGGGAAACCGATGGCCGTGCCGCGCAACCAGGCCGGCCACGAACGTTTCCACTCGGCGCGGGTCATGTGCACGCCGCCCATGCGGTTCATCTCCTGCACCGTGCGGCCCTCATAAAGCGCGGTGAACAGGCACTCGCCCACCGCGAACAGGCCCACCGCGATCAGCACCACCTCGATGCCGTCCATGAACTCGGGCACGCCGCCGGTGTAGCGCACCTGCGCGCTGATCTGGTCGATGCCCACCAGGCCGATGGCCAGGCCGATGAACAGCGCCGTCAGCCCACGCAGCGTGCTGGCGCCCAACACCGCGCTCACGGTGGTGAAGGCCAGCAGCATGATCAGGAAGTACTCGGGCGGCCCCAGCCGCACGGCATAGGTGGCGACGATGGGCGCAAACAGCGTCACCAGCACGGTGGCGATGGTGCCGGCGACAAAGCTGCCGATGGCCGATGTGGCCAAGGCCGCGCCGGCGCGCCCGCTCTTGGCCATCTTGAAGCCTTCGAGCGCGGTCACCATGGTGCCGGTCTCGCCCGGCGTGTTGAGCAGGATGGACGTGGTGCTGCCCCCGTACATCGCGCCGTAGTAGATGCCGGCGAAGAAGATCATGCTCGCCGTGGGTTCCACCTGCGAGGTGATGGGCAGCAGCATGGCCACCGTCACCGCCGGCCCCAGGCCCGGCAGCACGCCGATGCCGGTGCCGATGGCGCAGCCCAGGAAGGCCCACAGCAGGTTGATCGGTGTGCCGGCAGTGGCAAAACCGCCCAGCAGGTTGCTCCAGATGTCCATCGCGCGACCTCAGATCCAGCCGGTGGCCGTCAGGCCCGGCAGATTGATGGCCAGCACTTTCGTGAACAGCCAGAAGGCGGGTGCCGCGATCAGGAAACCGGTGACGGCGTCCCACATCAACCCGCGCGCGCCGCCGTGCGGCTTGCCCTCGGCGGCACGCAGGCCGCGCACCGCGAGCATGAAACACAGCGTGCAACTGAGAATGAAACCCGCCGTGGTGATGAGCGCGGCGTTGGCCGTCACCCCCGCGGCCACCCAGGCCAGCGCCTTCCAGTCGGCATGTTCGCCGCCCGGTATGCCTTCCATCTGGCGCCAGCCGCCGTTGCGGGCGTGCACGATGAGCATCAGGCCGCACAGGCCCAGGGCCGCCGCCACGACCCAGGGCAGGAAGTTCGGGCCGACGCCGGCGTAACCAGCGTCCGACGGGATGAACAGCGCGCCGGCCGCCAGCAGGGCGCCGAGCAGCAGCACGGCGGCGCCGATCAGGGTCTGGTTCCTGACGGCCGCGGGCGAGGTGACTGCCAGGTCAGCGTCCATGGTTCAGACCATGCCGGCCTTGACCATGGTCGCGCGCAGGCTGGCGAACTCGCGGTCGACGAAGTCGGCGAACTCGGGGCCGGTCAGCAGCGCCGGGGTCCAGGTGTTCTTCTCCATCGACTCGGCCCAGCTCTTGGACTTGGTGGCCTTGACGATCATGTCCACCAGCACCTTGACCTGCGCCGGCGTGATGCCCGGCGCGCCGTAGACACCGCGCCAGTTGCCGATCTCGACGTTGTAGCCCTGCTCCTTCATCGTCGGCACGTTGATGCCCTTCAGGCGCGTGCCCGAGGTCACCGCGATGGCGCGCATCTTTCCGCTTTCGATGTACTGCTGGAATTCGCTCCAGCCGCTGCCGCCCACGCTGACGTTGTTGCCCAGGATGGCCGCCACGGCCTCGCCGCCGCCGCGGAAGGGCACGTAGTTGATCTTGGCCGCGTCGACACCCACTTCGCGCGCCAGCATGGCCGCGGCGATGTGCTCGGTGGAGCCGCGTGAACCGCCGCCCCACTTCACGCTGCCGGGGTCCTTCTTCATCTGCTCGACGACGTCCTTCATCGTCTTCAGCGGCGAGGCCTCGGGCACGACGAAGACGTTGTATTCGCTCGTCAGGCGCGCCAGCGGCGTGGCCGCCGTCACCGACACCGGCGGCTTGCCGGTGATGATGCCGCCCAGCATCACGGCGCCCATCACCATCATCGCGTTGCCGTCGCCCTTGCTGGCGTTGACGAACTGCGCCAGGCCGATGGCACCGGCGGCGCCGCCCTTGTTCTCGTAGGTCACGGCGGTGGCGACGCCGGCGTCCTGCAGCGCCTTGCCCAGGGCACGGCCGGTGGTGTCCCAGCCGCCGCCAGGGTTGGCGGGGATCATCATCTTCACGTTGACGGCGGCCTGCGACGACAGCGGCAGGCTGCCGGTGGCGGCCAGCGCGGCCAGGGACTTGAGGAAGTGGTCACGGCGCATGGAAAGGTCTCCGTCGGTTGGGGATGCCGCGATGATGTCGACAACGGCTGTCAATCGGCTGTCGATCGCCCCCGGGGAAATCCGTAGAGGCGCGCTGCCGATAATCCACACCGACGATGAAGCTGCTGCTGATCGAGGACAACCCCGCCATGCAGACCACACTGCAGCGCAGCTTCGAACGCCTGGGCTGGCAGGTGGTGCTGTGCGGCGACGGTGCACGTGCGCTCGACCGCTGGCGCGCCAGCGTGCCCGAGGTGGTGCTGCTCGACCTCAGCCTGCCGGGCCGCGACGGCCTCAGCGTGCTGGCCGCCGCGCGTGCCGAGGGGCTGGCCACGCCGGTGCTCATCCTCACCGCACGCGGCACCGTCGGCGACCGTGTGCTGGGCCTGAACACCGGTGCCGACGACTACCTGGCCAAGCCCTTCGACCTCGACGAACTCGAGGCGCGGGTGCGCGCGCTGGCACGCCGCGGCGGCGAAGGCGAGATCGGAAGA
>CAMTUD010000104.1:0-4136 GCA_947084805.1 uncultured beta proteobacterium
ACGTGTGCTCTTCCGATCTTGCCACGGCAGACCAGCAGGCGCGGTTGCAGGCGCTGCCGGCCGAGGCCTTCGGCGGCGGCTTCAAGCCCTGCGCGGGCGCCGTGCGTCCCTGAACAGCGCCACGACGGCCAGCGTCAGCAGGGCCAGCCAGGGCGCCGAGGTGGCGCCGCCGCCACCACCACCGCCGCCACCGCTGCCTGTGGCGACCGATGAGGCGGGGGGTGCCGCGGACGCTGCTGCCACCGTGACGGTCTGGCTGGCGAGCGCGGTGTTGCCTTGTCCGTCGCTGACCGCCAATGTCACCGTGAAGCTGCCCGCCGCGCTGGGCGTCAGCGTCGCCGTGGCGGCGTTGGTGGCGCTGTCGAAGCCGGCGACGACGCCGCTGCCCGGGCTCAATTCCCACTGGTAGCCGGTGATAGTGCCACCCGCCGCCGCCAGGCTACCCGCGGCCGACAGCGTGACCGGGCTGCACGCCGTCGGACTAGCAGTGGCCACCGTGATGCGCGCCACCGGTCCCGCGACCGCATTCACCGCTGCGCCGGCGTTCAGCATGCCGGCGCCGCACAGGCTGGTGGTGCAGTAACACTGCGAGTCGCGATCGGGGTTGAGTGGGAAGCGATTGGGCTCATCACATCGACGCACGGTCAACGTATCGGTACCGTTGTCGGCGCCTGAGGTCGGGAAGGGTCGCGCGGTGGCTTGCATGCGCGCTAGCAGCATCGCCGGCGTCAACGCAGGCTGCACTGAAAACATCAGCGCGGCGGTGGCGGTGACCAACGGCGCAGAGAAGCTGGTGCCGACGCTGGCGTCGTAGCTGTCCGTCCACCCGGAAGTCACCGGGCCGCGGGTGCCCGTGTTGGTGGCTGAAAGCAACGGGTACAAGCACGGCGAGCCGCTGGCGGCATTGACGCAGTTGCCGCCAGGCGCGGCGATGGCGATTTCTCGACCTTGGTCGGAAAAGCCGACCTTCGATCCCGCGTGTCGGAGCGCCACTACGCCGATGACACCCACACAGTTTGCGGGCGCCTTGACTGCACCACCAGCACTGTTGCCGGCCGCTGCGACGATGACAGCGCCGGTGGCCAACACTTCATTCACGGTGGACTGGTAGCTGGCGTCGCAACTGTCGGCCCCACCCAAACTCAGGTTCAGAACCTTGGCTGGATTTGGATTGACTTCCGGCACGATCCCGGGAACCCGAATGCCTACGGCCCACTTCATGGCCGCCTGAATGTCAGACGTACTGCCAAAGCACTTGCCCAAGACCCGCAGGGGCAGGATGCCAATACCTGATGCAGCGCCGGCCATGCCGATGCCGTCGTCGGCCGACGCGCCGACCAGCGCCGCGGTCTTGGTGCCATGCCAGCTGCTGGGTTCCGCCACACATCTAATCAGGCTCTGTTCGGTTGGTGGCCTCAGGGAGTCGGCCGTCAAGTCTGCGGAGCTCACCCAATCGCCCGGGTCGCTCGGGTCGGCGTCGCGGCCATCGCCGTCATTGGCTCTGGTGGTGTTGCTGACGAAGTCGTAACCCGGCAACAGGCGCCCTGTCAGGTCGGGGTGTTCGGGTCGAACGCCAGTGTCCAGCACGGCCACCACGATGCCGGGGCTGCCACGGGTGCGGGACCAGGCAGCTTCGATATCAATCGACGACACCGGCCCGGAGGCGACCGTCGCCGCCGGCGCGCGCAGGTACCACTGGCCGGTGTCGGGCCCGTTCGGGCGCACGCGGGCCGCGATCTCGGCGGCTGTCAGCGCGCGGTACAGCGGGTCGTTCGGCGCCGTGGTTCGGCGGGCGCGTCCGTTGGGCACGGCGAACTCGACATCCGGGTCGGCGGCCAGCCTGGCGGCCAGTTCGCTGGCGCTCAGGCCCGTGACGCGCAGCACCTGCGTGCGTTCGCCGACGGCGCTGCCGGCGTCGATCTTGCGGCCCAGCCGGGTGCCCATGGCCGCGGCACGGCGTGCCAGCACGTCGCGCACCGTGCCGGCGGCGGCGCGTGCCGGCATCGCGTGGGTGCGTGTCACCGCGGCGCCGGGCCTGAACTGCACGATGACCTCGCCCGCGACGGGGTCCAGCGGCGTGGCAGCGGCTGTCGCCGCAGTCGCCGGCAGGGCCGCCAGCAGGGTCAGGGACAACAACACGGCGGCGGCGGGACATCTCATCTGGCCAGTGTAGGCGGCCCCTGCCGGCCCCACCTGCAACAGGCTGTGAGGGCGCCGGCCGCAGCCCGTGCACGAACTGGCATCCGGCGCGTGGCTGTGGCGCGCCCCCCAGTTCCGGGGGTAGGTCGACCTTGGGCGCAGCCCTATCGTCGCCCGTCGCGTCAAGCACGAAGAGCCGTATCGGCCGCCAGCGTGCACCCCACACGGAGTTACCCCATGCAACGCACTTTCGTCGCGGCCGCCGCCGCCGGCCTGCTGGCCTTCACCGGCTCCTCGCACGCGCTGACCTTCAACTTCAGCTTCACCGCCACCACCACGCTGCAGCAACAGCAGGCGTTCATCGAGGCCGGGCAGCGTTGGTCCAACCTGTTCACCGATCCCGTCACGCTCGACCTGACCGTCGGCGTCGATGCGCTGGGCGCGGGTGTCCTGGCCTCCGCCGGTTCGCGCCGCGTCAGCTACAGCTACGGCGCCTTCTACAGTGCCCTGGGTGCCGACCGCACCAGCGCCGACGACTTCCAGGCCTACAGCAGCCTGTCGTCGTCGTCGTCGTTCAGCCTGCTGATCAACCGCACCAGCGACAACCCGAACGGCTCGGGTTCGGCCACGCCCTACGTCGACAGCGTCGGCGCCAACAACCAGACCATCAACATCAGCGCGTCGAACGCCAAGGCGGCGGGCCTGAACGCCGGCACCGGCACGCTGGCGAACTGCATCGGCAACTGCGACGCCATCATCCGTTTCGGCAACAGCTTCAACTGGGATTACGACGTCAGCAACGGCATTGCCGCGAATGCCTACGACTTCGTCGGCATCGCCGCGCACGAGATCGGCCACGCGCTGGGCTTCATCAGCGGCGTTGACGTGCTGGACGGCAACTCGCCGCCGGTGAACGGGCCTTTCTCGGCTGACCAGTTCACTTTCGTCAGCGCGCTCGACCTCTTCCGCTATTCGGCGCTGAGCGTGGCATCGGGCGTCGTCGACTTCACCGCCGACACGCGCGTCAAGTACTTCTCGATCAACAGCGGCGCCACTGCGATCGCGGCCTTCTCCACCGGCCGCAACTTCGGCGACGGACAGCAGGCCAGCCACTGGAAGGACAACCTCGCGATCGGCATCATGGACCCGACGGCCGGCACCGGCGAACTGCTGACCATCACGTCCGCAGACGTGCAGGCGCTGGACGTCATCGGCTGGAACCTCGCCACCGCCGTGCCCGAGCCCTCGACCTACGCGCTCTTCGGCCTGGGCCTGCTGGGCATCACGCTGCGCCGCCGCCTGGGCCAGCGCGCCTGAGCACCGCGCGGCCCCGCGCCCCAAGCAAAAGGCCAGCAGCAGCGGGCCTTTTTTGTCTGCAGCCCGGCCCGGGGGCCGGACCGCCGCGCGCCTTCAGCGCGCCATCACCTGCACCATCTCGAGCACCTTGTTCGAGTAGCCCCATTCGTTGTCGTACCAGGCGACGATCTTGACGAAGGTCTTGTCCAGCGCGATGGAGGCGTCGGCATCGAAGACGCTGGTGCAGGGCTCGCCGCGGAAGTCGGTGGCCACCACCTTTTCGTCGGTGTAGGCCAGCACGCCCTTCATCGGGCCGTTGGCGGCGGCCTTCATCGCGGCGCAGATCTCCTCGAAGCTGGCTTCCTTGATCAGCTCGGCCGTCAGGTCGACGACGCTGACGTCGCTGGTGGGCACGCGGAAGGCCATGCCGGTGAGCTTCTTGTTCAGCTCGGGGATGACCACGCCCACGGCCTTGGCCGCGCCGGTGGAGCTGGGAATGATGTTTTCCAGAATGCCGCGGCCGCCGCGCCAGTCCTTGTTGCTGGGGCCATCCACGGTTTTTTGCGTGGCAGTGGCGGCGTGAATGGTGGTCATCAAGCCGCGTTTGATACCCCATTTGTCATTGAGCACCTTGGCCACGGGGGCCAGCGCGTTGGTGGTGCAAGATGCATTGCTGACAATGGCCTCGCCCTTAGATCGGA
>CAMTUD010000105.1:0-18632 GCA_947084805.1 uncultured beta proteobacterium
CAGCCGCGTCTTGGCCAGCCCGGGCTGCGGCGCCTTGGCCAGGATGGCGATGCGCAGCGCCGCGCCGTCGGCCAGGCGGATGAAGTCGGGCGTCACGCCGTGGGTCACGCCGAGGGGCGCGCCGGCGGTGGGCGGGCCGGCGCTCACCGGTAGGCCCGCGCCAGTTCTTCGGCAGGCGTGCCGCGCCAGTAGCGCCAGCGCAGGCACCACATCAGCCACACCGTGCGCCACACGCCGCGGTTTTCCCAGCGGCGGCCCGAGGTGAGCACCTGCTCTCGAAGACAGGCCGGGCGGCCGATGGCGCGCAGCCGCCGCGACAGCTCGATGTCTTCCATCAGCGGCAGCGCTGCGTAGCCGCCGAGTTGGCGGAACAGCGCCGTCTCGACGAACATGGCCTGGTCGCCGGTGGCGATGCCGGTCAGGCGCGAGCGCGTGTTCATCAGTGTCGCGATCAGCGGCAACCAGGCCGAGCGGCCTTCGATGTGCACGTCGAAGCGGCCCCAGCGGGCACCGGTCTGCGCGGCGCGCTGCAGCGCCGCATCGGCGCCGGGCGGCAGGCGCGTGTCGGCATGCAGGAAGAGCAGCCAGTCGCCCAGCGCCAGTGCGGCGCCGGCGTTCATCTGCGCCGCGCGGCCGCGTTCGCTGTCGAGCACCCGGTCGGCATGCGGCGCGGCCAGTGCCGCGGTGCCGTCATTGCTGCCGCCGTCGACGACGATGAGCTCGTGGCCGGCGGCGCGCAGCGGCGCCAGCGCCTGCAGCGTGACGGCGATGCCGGCGGCTTCGTTCAGCGCCGGGACGACGAGGGACAGGCGCATGGGGCTTGGGGGGCGGGCAGGCTGCGTGCGGTGGTCGAAACGGTTTGCCGCACCTTACAGCCTCGGCGCGACGGCCGCCGCCGGCGGGCCTTGCCGTCGGCGCGCCGCGCGGCCGCAGAATGCGCGCCCGATGACCCCGAACCCACCCGAACGCTGGACCCTCTCGGCCGGCGACGCCCCCAGCGCCACGCTGACCATTCCCGCCGACGCCAGGCGGGTGCGCCACTTCGAGATCGCCTGCGCCATCACGGTAGCCGTGCCCGATGGCGTGGCGGGCGCCTGGCTGCAGATGACGGTGCAGGCCAACGGCGCGCAGCAATGGCAGCGCCGTGTGCCGGCCCACAACCCTGGTGAATTTGATGGCCTGGACTTCCGCTTCAGCCGCAGCGTGCCGGTGGGCCAGGCGCTGCGCATCGGCGTGGCGGTGGCGGGCCGGGGCGTCAGGCCGCGCACGCTGGTGATCGAGGCCGACGAGGTGTGACGTCGGCGGCCGGGTTCGACCCAAACCTGCCCGCCGGGTTGCTCCAAAGCAGCCGGACGGCGAGCCATCGCTTCTCTTGTTTGGCTTCTACGAAGCGGCCGTTCCTGATCTCACGGACCCGGTCATCAGTGGCCGTAGCCCGACGCCCGGTGCAATCGTGCTTTGCCCCACATCGCCTACAGCCGGGCTGGACCATAGACGGTATCACCAGGTCCTGCGCCGCAACTGCCGTCATGCCCTGGCCCATCTCATCGCCAACAGGATGCTTGTGGTTGCGGGTTGGTCGCCTTGCACGCTGCACCCGCGCGGGTCAGACTCGACAAGCCTTGGGGCTCCAACGGCCTTGATCCACCAAAACAGAACTGTCCAGCATGAGCACCATTCTCGTCACGGGCGCCAGCCGAGGCATCGGCCTTGCCACCGCGCTGGCCTTCGCGCGCGCGGGCCACAAGGTGGCTGCCGCCATGCGCAACCCGGTGGCGGCACCCGAACTTGCACGCGCCGCCGCCGCCGAGCGGCTGGCCGTTTCGGTCTTCACCATGGACGTGGATGACGATGCCTCGGTGAAGGAGGCGGTGGAACGCGTCGAGGCCGAGCTGGGGCCGATCGAGGTGCTGGTCAACAACGCCGGCATCGAGCGCACAGGGTCGGTGGAAGAGATGCCGGTCTCGGACTTCCGCGACGTGATGGAGACCAACTGCTTCGGCGCCATCCGCTGCATCCAGGCCGTGCTGCCGCGCATGCGCGCGCGGCGCAACGGTTGCATCGCCAACGTGACGTCGATTTCAGGCAAGCTCGCCTTGTCACCCTTTGGCGCCTATTCGGCGTCAAAGTTTGCGCTCGAGGCCGTGTCCGAGTGCCTTGCGCAGGAGGTCAAGCCCTTCGGCATCCGTGTCTGCGTTGTCGAGCCCGGCGTCATCGACACCGACATGGCTCGCGACATCAGCGGGGCCGGCGACGTGTCGGCCTACTCCCACAAGCGGCGCATGGCCGGCTTCTTCGCCGCTGCGCTGAAGCAGCCGACGGCGCCTGGCGTGGTGGCCGAGAAGCTGGTCGAAATCGCCGAAGGTGGCAGCTGGCAATTCAGGCATCCTGTGGGCCCCAGCGCCGCGCCTTTCATGCAATGGCGCGCCGCGCTCAGCGACGAGGCCTGGGTCGAGTGGGGTGCACTGGACGACGACGCCTGGTACGCGCGGGTCAAGGCCGACTTCGGCATCGATGCGCGGCCCGGGGCCGGCTGATCAGCTGGGGCGGCTCAGGGTAGTGGGCTGCTTCGCCTGGCCTCGATCGTTCAGCCGCAACGCCGCCGCCCAGCTTGGCCGGCAACACAGCTGCCGTTCGGGTGAACCCGGATTCGACCCTATCCTGCCCGTCAGGCTTCTCCAAAGCGGCCCTCCGCTTGGACCGGCCTCGTTCGGGTTTGGCGTCTACGAACCAGCCGTTCGTGACCACCGGGACCCGGTCATGAGCGGGTCCTCCTGACCGTCCGGATCAGGCGCGCTCAAGGGCGACGGCGGCGCGCTGCTCGGTTTGGGACCGTGCAGCACCAGAGCTTCGGCATGAGTCCTTGTCGCTTCTGTGCTGCCCCGACGCCTGCGGTGCAGCCCGGCACGCGGCTGACAGCCCGGGCCCGCCCATCCGTCGCCGTTCACTCCCGACAGGCCGCAGCCTGTCGCACACCGCTGGCCGGTTCGGTGGCATGCGGCTAGGCTCGCGTTGTTGATCTGTGCCGCTGACGCACGGCACATGCACGGGAGCGTGGGATGGACAAGCTGCTGAAGATCTTGACCTTGTGGCTGGCGGTGACGCTGCCGCTGATCGCGCTACCCTGCAGCGCCGCTGACTCCGGCATCCAGGGCCACCTGGCCACCGTCGATTGGCTCAAGAAGAACCTGACGCGCCCCGACCTCGTGCTCGTCGACGCCTCGCCCGCGCTGCTGCACGGCCAGCGGCACATTCCGGGTGCCATCCTTTCGACCCTGTTCACATTCGGGCCCAAGGACCTGAGCGTCGAGCAGATCGAGGGCCACCTGCGCTCCTGGGGTGTGGGCCCAGGCCAGCAGCTTGTGCTCTACGACCAGGGCGGCACCTACATGGCGACGCGGCTGTTCTGGGATCTGGTGCATCACGGCCTGCCCGCCGAGCGTCTGCTGATCCTGGATGGTGGCCTGTCGAAGTGGCTCGCCGAAGGCGGTACGGTGACCCAGGACGCGACGCCCAAGCCGCAGCTGGGCACGGTTCGCATCACGACCCTGAACCCCGACGTGCGGGTCCGGCTGCCCGAGTTCCTGGCCGCCACCGGCGACCCGCGCAACAACGTCCTGCTCGATGCGCTGTCGCCGAACTACTTTTATGGCGGTGCGGCCTTCTTCAACCGCGGCGGCCACGTGCCAAACGCCACGCTGATGCCGAGCGAGGACTTCTACAACGCCGACAAGACCTTCAAGTCGCCGCAGGAGATCCAGCGCATGCTCGACCACCTGGGCATCAAGCGCGAGCAGCAGGTTCTCACCTACTGCGGTGGCGGCGGCGCTGCCGCGGTGCCCTTCTTCGCTCTCAAATTCATGCTCGACTACCCCAGGGTCAAGCTGTTCCAGGAATCGCAGATGGGCTGGTTGCAGGACGCGCGCGAGCTGCCGGTCTGGACCTATGGCGACCCGCACCTGACGCGCGACACACCGTGGCTGAAGGCCTGGGCCAGTCCGATGCTGAAGGCCTTCGGCCTGTCGCAGGTGAGCATCGTGGACGTGCGCGCTGCCGAAGCTTTCCAGCTCGGCCACGTGCCGCTGGCGGTCAACCTGCCCGCGCACGCCTTCAGCAATCACTGGCAGAGCCCTGCCGCGCTGGCCGCACTGTTGGGCCAGGCCGGCGTGGACCGATCGCACGAGGCGGTGGTGGTCTCTGAGGGTGGGCTGAACGAGAGCTCGGCGCTCGCCTTCCTGCTGCTGGAGAGCCTTGGGCAGCAGAAGGTCTCGATCTTCATGGACAGCACTGAGCGCTGGGCCGAACTCGGCCAGCAGGTGGCGAGGCCGGCGGCAGCGGGGGCTGCCGGCAAGCCATCGGCACCGTTGGCCATGCCCGCCTCGCCGGCAACGCTCTACTCGGCGGTGCCACGCATCGGTCTGCTCGTCAATGACCCTGCGCGCAGCCAGGGCCTGTATCCGAAGGTCTACGTCGCCTCCGGCGCCCGCCTGCCGGCGCGAGCGCCCGAGGGCCGCGTGCTGCACCTGCCCTACACCCAGTTCCTGAAAACCGACGGCACGCCCAAGGCCGCCAACGACATCTGGAACACGTTGGCCAGAGCCGGCGTGCCGCGCTACGCCGAGATCGTCGTGTTTGCCGACACGCTGGGCGAGGCGGCGGTGAACTACGTCGTCTTGCGCATGATGGGGTTTGCCAACGTCAAGGTCTGGGCGCCTTAGAGCTTGTGCAGACGGGCCTTGGAGCGGCCCACGATGTTGTCGACTCGCTGTGAGCCTATGAGAGCGCAGTCCGATCGAAGGTCTGCTTCGGGCCAGCGAGTCCAGCGATGCGAAGGGCGGCAATGGGTGGGGTTGCGACGGCCGAGCCTTCGGATTCAACGCCAGAAAGCCGGCGTTGAAGGTTCGATGCCGGCAAGCCGCCACTCGCGGATCAGTCATTTCGACCCTTCCGCGACACTCACAGCTCCGGATTAGCTGCCCCACAGCGGCCGGTCGAACAGCCTGTACGCCGCCGATCGGCAGCCTTGGGCTGCACACGTTCACCGGAAAGGCCCAGGGGCCGCGGGCGTTTCCCAAAATTGCGGCGCACGCCCTGATCCCGGAGGCCTTGATCATCAGCGTGGCCATGATGGCGGCGGCCCCGATGACCGCGCCATCGAAGCCGGCAGAGATCACAAGCGCGTGCTGCACGGCGCCTGGCAAGACTTCGTGCTGCGACTGAGTCTGACCCACTCCACTGTGCTGGGTTGACCCGCGTCAAATCGGGCTGCGTTGCGCCTCAGCCGCGCTGCCACGAGAACGGTCGCGCCGACACAATCCTGGCTTTGCCCGCAAATTCGCTGACCTGCTTTTCGAGGCGTCGGGGTTGCGCGTGCAAGTGCATGCCGGCCTTCGGGTAAAGCACACGACAAACGACCCCATACAGAGTCTGCCGCGCGACCACCGTCGGTGGCAGTCAGAACAAAGGCAGAGACTTGAAACGCAAATTGACGATGTTCATGGCGCTGGCACTGCTGCCCGCAGCGATGCAGGCCCAGATCACGGTTGCCGTTGAGACGACCGGCGAGCTGAAGGCGACGCTCGCCCTGACGGGTGACCCGGTTCGCGGCAAGGCCGCCTTCGACGATTGCGAGGCCTGTCACCGCAAGGATGCGTCGGGACGCACGAATGGCGCTACGCCAAGGTTATCTGGCCAGCATGCATCGGTCGTCGTCAAGCAGGTGGTGGACATTCGCAGCGGGCAACGCTTGAACCCGCCGATGAAGCCCTTCGTCGAATCCTCCGAATTGACGCTCCAGGCGCTGGCCGACATCGCAAGCTATCTGCAGACACTGCCGATCGTCGGCAAGATGGGCCAAGGGCCCGGCAACGACCTCGCGCGTGGAAAGATGCTGTACGAGAAGGACTGCGCGGGCTGCCATGGCGATCGAGGTGAGGGACGTGCAGCCCTCTTCCATCCGATGGTGGCGGCGCAGCATTACGGCTACCTGTTGCGCGAACTGGGCCTGATCCGCGATGGTGGGCGCGGCAATTCCAATGCCGCCATGCGGGCCGTCGTCCAAGGCTATGCACCTGCGGACCTGCAGACAGTCGCAGATCACATGTCCAGACTACCGCCGCCAAAGTGAAACGGTACGACTTGGGGTGAGCGGGCTCCGTGCCCGCTGCGCCTCAGTGCCGCGTCACGCCGTCCTGCCGCTGCCCTTCCAGGCGCACGAAGAGTTCGGTGAACTCGGCCAGCTCGCGGTAGAAGTCGCTCTGCGCGTGGTCGTGCACGGCCAGAATGAAACCGCCCAGCCAGCGCCCCAGGTGGCCGACGAGGAAGGCGGTGCGCAAGACCTCCAGGGCCTGCAGTGCATCGGCGTCGTCGGCGGCCCGCGCCTGGTTGAGCTGGAAGCTCAGCAGGTAGAGGAATTCCAGCTCCACCGCCACGTGGTCGGGCAGGTCTCGGAAACCCTCGTCGATCTCGAAGCCGCCCTGCGCGTAGAGCTTCTGCAACTCCATCGCGCTGTCCTGCATCAGCTCGGGCTCGGTACTCAGCCACACCGAGGCATAAGGCTTGGCCAGGGCCTGCGGTGCGCCCAGGAAGAGGCGCGTGTAGTCGACCAGCAGGTCGTTCAACGAGTCCGCGGCGAACGCATCGCTCAGCCGCTGCGCATGCGCAGCCAGCTCCGGGTCGATACGCTGCGCGGCAGCCACGATGGACTCGAACAGCTGTTCTTCCGCGAACTCGGGCCCCGGCTCGTAGTAGCAGCCGGCCAGGAAGCGGCACAGCTCCTGCCGCGCCAGTGCCTGGTCGGGCACGGCGGGCATCTGCGCCACCTCAGGCTCGGACACTGTACTTGCCGACGTAGTGGACATTCGGCTTGGTGCCCTTCTCTTCCTGCAGCCGGAAGGACTTCTCCTTGGCCAGGATCTGCGCAATCTGGGTCTTCGGGTCTTCCTGGTCACCGAAGATGCGCGCCTGCGACGGGCAGACTTCCACGCAGGCCGGTTGCAGGCCGTTGAGTACGCGGTGATGGCAGAAGGTGCACTTCTCGATCGCGTCGGCCTTGCGCAGCGGCGGCGCATCGCCCGAGGTGAACTTGTTCATCGCCGGCACGGCAGCGCCGGCCTTGGCGGTGGTCTCGGCGCCCGACGCCGTCATGCCCGCCATCAGGGCGGTCTTGTTTTCCCAGTAGGGCTGCGTGCTCTTGTCGGCCGGGTTGTAGCTGATGACGCTGTAGGTCTCGCCCGTCAGGCTCTTGCCGTCCAGGTCGTCGTGGCTGTAGGGGCAGGCTTCCTGGCACTGGCGGCAGCCGATGCACAGCTCGTTGTCGGTCAGCGTGATGCCCTCGGGTATCTTGAAGATCGCCTTGTTGGGCTTCACCGGGCAGGCCTTGATGCAGGGCGCGTCGGTGCAGTGGTTGCACAGCACTGGCATCACGA
Organism: uncultured beta proteobacterium; assembly: GCA_947084805.1. Lineage (GTDB taxonomy): Bacteria > Pseudomonadota > Gammaproteobacteria > Burkholderiales > Burkholderiaceae_C > Rubrivivax. Next base: position 7,428 of record CAMTUD010000105.1, read on the forward strand.
AGTGCGTGGCATTCGGGAAGGTGCCCTCCGTGCGCATGATGAAGTCGGCCCAGTTGTGGCTCTGGCCGTCGCTGCGGTTGGCGGTGTTGTTCTCGGTCTTGCAGGCAAAGGCGCAGGCGCCGCAGCCGACGCACTTTGCCAGGTCGATGACCATTCCAAGTCTTGTCATGATGTGTTCCTTAGCTTCGTGTGGCGGGCTCAGGCCTTGACGATCTTCACGCCGGTGAAGCCGCCGTTGCGCGCCGTGGCGCCGCTGAGCCTGTCGTAGTCATCGACCAGGATCTCGTTGTTGTTGCCGCCGATGGTGGCCGCCTGCCCGAACTTGCCGGTGGCCACGCGGCCATAGGCCCAGTGGCCCTGGCCGTAGCACTTGGTCACCGTGCCGGGGCGGATGCCTTCCCACAGCTTGAGCTCGGCGACGATGGAGCCGGCCATCGAGGTGATGCGCACCGAGTCCCCGGTCTTCAAACCCAGCTTGGCGCCATCGACGGGGTTCATCTTCAGCACGTCGGCGTAGGACACATCACCCGGGTCGACCTTCTTGAATTCCTGGTACCAGGGCAGGTTGGCTGAACGGCCCTCGCGGTTCAAGCGGCTCTTGTAGTCGACGAAATCGAAGGGATAGTCGGCCGCGCTGCCATGCCGCTTGGGCGGCTCGTAGTGCGGTACGAAGGCGACTTCACCGCGCGCCACGTAGCCGCTGACGTTCAGGATGTCGTCGACCGTGGTCTCGTACTTCTTGGCGTGTTCTTCCAGGCCCTTCTTCAGCGCCTCGCTGTAGAACTCGAACTTCTTGGTGGGCGTGGCGAACTTTCCGCCCCAGCCCTTCTTCAGCGCGTACTTCGGGCCGCTGAACATGCCCTTGGCCTTGAAGTCGGCCCAGCCCTGGATGGGCGCGTCGCCCTTGGGCGGCTCCTTGGGCATCCACAGCGGCGCGCTGGTGATCTTGGTGGCGATCTCGCTGAACTCCAGCGCCGTGGTCGGCAGCTTGCCGGTCTCCGGGTCCTTGAACTCCTTCGAGTAGTAATCGAAGAGATTGGGGAAGCCCTTGGCCTTGAGCTTCTCGGCCAGCAGCCACATGACCTCGGTCTCTTCCTGCTTGACGTCCCACAGGCGCTTCACGGCGCCCTGCTGGATGGACGCATAGCCGTGCCCATTGCCCATGTTGCCAACGATGGACCAGCCCTCGGCCGAGTTGAAGGTGGACGGCAGCACGATGTCGGCGAACTGCGTCATCTCCGACGGGTTGGTCACCATGTGCACGAAGAAGGGGATCTTCGCCATCGCGCGATCCCAACGGTCGGCGCCGGTGCACGAGAAGTTGAAGTTGCCCCACGACGTGATGAAGACCTTGATCGAGCCCGGGTCCTTCAGCAGGCCATTGGCCACGTTGTTGGTGACCACGCCGCTGCCGGGGCGGGCGTTCATCATCGCCGGCATGTCCTTGGCGCCGCGGCCGTCGATCTTCTTGCCCTTGCTGCCGGCCTTGGCCACGTCGTCGACGTACTTCTCTTCGCTGGGGAACTTGGCCAGCGCCACGCTGCTGCTCTGCCACACGCCCCCTTCGGCGTCGATGGAACCCAGCAGGCCGTTGAGCGCATGCACGGCCATCGCGCTGTAGGTGCCGCGCGGGTGCATGGCGGCTCCCGGCCCCATCCAGACCGCCGTCTTCGGCGCCGCCTTGCCCATGGCACGCGCCGCACGCAGGATTTGCGCGGCCGGGATCAGCGTTTCCTTTTCGCCCCAGGCCGGTGTGCGGTCCTTCAGCTCGAGGTTCCACCACTTCACCAGGCCGAATGTCTCCTTCTCGGTGAAGGCGGTTTCGTCGACCCTCTGGCCGGCCACGAACAGGTTCTTGCCATCCTTGAAATCGCCGACGAACTCGCGGTTCCACATCCCCTCGACGAGCAGCACGTGGGCCATGGCACCGGCCAGCGCGCCGTCACTGCCGGCCTTCAGCGGCAGCCATTCCTGCGCCTTGGCGGCGACGTTGCTCATGCGCGGATCGACCGCGATCACGGTGCCGCGCTTGACGATCTCGTGGAAGCGGTGGATGGTGTTGGGCACCATGCGGTTGGACGCCAGCGGGTCGCAGCCCCAGACCACCAGGCAGTTGGTCTTCTCCAGGTCGTAGTCGCGGTAACCGTAGAAGCCCTGCGTCAGGCCCGGGCCCATCTTCTCGGCCTCGGCGCAGATGGCGCTGTGCGAGTAGTAGTTGGCCGTGCCCCAGATCTTGGGCAGGCTGCCGTACATCAGATCGGTGCTGGTGGGCGAGTAGCGGCCGCGCATGTACATCAGCTTGTTCGTCTCACCGGCGCGGCGCAGTTCCATCATCTTTTCGGCCACCGTGTCCAGCGCCTCGTCCCAGCTGATGGGCACGAACTTGGGGTCGATGCCGCGGCCCTTGACCGGGTTGGTGCGCTTCATCGGCGTCTTCACCCGATCCGGGTCGTACATCTGCTGCGGGATCATGTGGCCGCGCGGGCAGACATAGCCGTGGTTGGTCTTGCTCAGCGGGTTGCCGCGCACGCGCGTGGCGCGGCCGTCCTGCACGAAGATCTGGATCGCGCACCACTGCGTGCAGCCCTGGCAGGTGCTGCCCACCTAGTCGCCCTTGGCGGGCGCCGACGGCTTGGCCACACGGGGAACGAAGGCGCTGGTGGTCGGGGCCGGCGTCGTGGCGCACCCCGTTGCAAGCCAGCCGGCGCTGACGCCGGTGGCCATGATGAAGGTTCGTCTCGTCAGCTTCATTCGGTGCTCCTGCGGTTCGGTTCACGGTCTCTTGGAACTGCGGTGAGTCTCGGCAGGCGGGGGGGGGGGCGTTTTGATCCATCGCAAGACGCGCCCAGAGAAACCCTGACGCCAATACGGGCATGGGTATCGGCTCTGCCGCCCCGCCGTCCGCACTGCGGCGCGGGCTTCAAAATCCGCGGTCTTCGGGCTTGGAGGTGTATGAAGGTCTTCGGTATTGCCGGCCACTCCGGCATGGGCAAGACGATGCTGCTCGAGCGTCTGGTGCCCGAACTCACCTCGCGCGGGCTCGTCGTCTCGCTCATCAAGCACAGCCACAAGGCGATCGAGATCGACCGGCCGGGCAAGGATTCCTACCGCGTGCGTGAAGCCGGCTGCAGCGAGGTGCTGCTGCTGGGCAACGAACGCTGGGCGCTGATGCACGAACTGCGCGGCGCCGAAGAACCGTCGCTGGACTACCTGCTGTCGCGCCTGCAGCACTGCGACCTAGTGCTGGTCGAGGGTTTCAAGGGTGGCGACTTTCCGAAGTTGGAAGTTTGGCGCACCGAAGTCGGCAAGCCCTCGCTGTGGCCGGATTGGCCCGGTATCGTGGCCATAGCCGGCGAAACCTCGCTGCCGTCGCCCGAGGTGACGCGGCTGGACCTTGCGAACGTGGCCGCGATCGCGGACTTTGTGTTGTCAAGTGCCGCCATGCGCTGATTCGGCGTCCTGATCAGAAACGATGGTGGTCGCCTTCGTTCGTCGTCGGGGGGCGAGCTGTTCTGGGACGATGACCGCGTCGAGGCAGCCATCGCGTGGGCTACCGACTCCTGACCTGGCGCGCAAGCATGCTGAGGTGCGATACCAGCAAGCGGCCGTTGACCAGCGTCTGTTGATGGCCGACAACCCACGGCCAGGCCGGGGAACTGCTTGCCCCAAACCGGTGGCTCAGACCTGGTTTCGTGCGTCAGCAAAGTTGCGTGGACTTCGCCTGCGACGACATGAACGTCCGCCCGCCGACACTCGCCGGCAGACATCTGAGCGGCAGCCGCCGGCCGCGCCCAACCGTCAGCCTGCGTCGCGCGGGTGCAGATCGCGCGTGACACGGCCGACGAGGAAGACGTGGATGAAGCGCTGAAGGCGCTTGCGAACATGGCGAATGCGCAAGCTTGGCCGGCAAGGTCGACACCCTCCCCGGCGCCCCCACGCGGCGGCGACACGAGACCCGCGACGCCGGATCACCCGAACCGGGTGCCGGGCACGCGGGAGGCCGATGGCCAGCGCCCGGCTTGACGCCTGGCGCTGGCCCGTTCAGCGCCGCGAGGAACGGCGCGCCCGGGATCCACAGCGGTCTCAGGCCGCCCATCGAGAACCGGTGATCCATGACCGACTCCTTGGTTGAGGCGCAACAGCCGCCGCGAGGCACCGGCTTCGTCGCAGTCAGCCTCGTGGCTCGGCAACGTGCACGGCCCGGCCAGCGTGCGCCGGAAGTTGCGCCGGCTCAACGCCGGCGTGGCCGCGACGCGCAGCATCGGGCCACGGGCGCCGTGCCGTCCGGTTCTTCCGAACGCCGGTTGCCCGTCCTGACCTGAAGAGGCTTTCATGGACACGCGCAATGGGATGCTTCGGTGCCGACAAGGCGCCGCGATGGTGCTGCTGGCCGTGCTGGCCGCGTGCGGCGGTGGTGGCGGCGGCGGTGGTGGCGACGAACCCCCCGCCACGCTGCAAGGCAACTTCTTCCCGCTCGCCGTCGGCGACCGCTGGGTCTACGTGAACAGCCCCAGCGGCCAGTCCGCGACGGTGCGCGCCACCAGCACGCGCGTGGTCGACGGCCAGAGCGGCATCGTCCTGGTCACCGAGGACCCGACGCAGGGTAATGCCGAGTCGGTCTACGTCGTCACGGCCGGCAGCGTGCGCCAGGTGCCGACCCTCGGTGATGCGCTGGCGGTCGCGATCGGCCCGCTGGACGTGATGCGCTTCCCGCTGCGTGCCGGCGACCGCTGGACGCAGATCGACAAGACCATCGACACCGGCACGGACTTCGACGGCGACGGGCGCATCGAGCGCGCCACCGTGAAGTCCGAGGTGCAGGTGATCGGCCTCGAAACCGCGAGCACACCGGTGGCCAGCTTCAGCGGCAGCCTGCACCAGCGCACCACGCTCACCGTGGCGGTGCAGATGACGGCGATGGCGCAGACCGTCACCGTCGTCACCACCGTCGACGACTGGTACGCGCCCGACGTCGGCCCGGCGCGCACGACGGTCCAGATCACCGCCCCGGGCGTGAACGAGACGCAGATCCTGGCGCTGACGGGTTACCGCGTCGGCACACGCAGCAGCGACACCGTCGCGCCGACGGTGCTGGCGCTGACGCCGGCCGACAACGGCACGCTGCGCCCCAACGGCCAGCTCACGGTCGGTTTCAGCGAAGCGATGGACGTGGCCAGCGTCGTCGCCGCCACCAGCCTCACCGCGCCCAACGGGCAGGCCGTTGGCCTGGCTTACCAGGTCCAGGGCAACACCTTCACCTTCTTCCCCAGCGGCAGCCTGGGCAGCGGCCGCTACACCGCGCGCATTGCCACCGGCGCGACCGACGTGTTCGGCAATGCGCTGGCGCAGGCCCGCAGCTGGAGCTTCGACGTCGACGCCACCGGCCCCTTCCTCGTGCAGGCCACGCCGGCCGACGGCGCCACCGACGTGGCGCTGGACACCACCATCGTGCTGCGCTTCAGCGAAGCCATCGACCCGGCCAGTCTGCCCGCGGGCAGCGTCTGGTTGAGCACCGGCGGCAACAATGTCTCCTTCACGCAGACCCTCGCCGGCGACACGCTGACGCTGCGCCCGACGAGCCCGCTGCAACGCGGCCAAGCTTACGACCTGCGCATCTTCGGCAGCCTGCGCGACCTGGCCGGCAACACCATGGGCAGCGATCAGGCGCTGAGCTTCACGACCAGCGCCGGCCGCTTTGCGGCGCCGGTGACACTGGCGCCCGTCGGCATGGTCGAAGCCGTGGCCGTGGGCGACGTGAACGGCGACGGCCGTGCCGACGTGGTCTTCACCACCGGCTACAGCGCCAACCCGGCGCAGGCCTTCAAGCTGCTGGTGCGCCTGCAGCAGAGCGACGGCAGCCTGGCCGCCGCCCAGTTGCTGGACACCCGCGCCGAGTACACCTGCCCCGCGCGCAGCGTGCTCATCGGCGACCTCGACGGCGACGGCCGCAAGGACGTGCTGCTCGGTGCCGACGGCTGCGGCATCCAGGTCTTCCACCAGGGCAGCGACGGCGTGCTGCGTGCGGCCGCGTTCATCGACAGCACGGTCTCGGGCCGCCTGCGCCTGGCCGACTTCAACCGCGACGGCCGCATGGACCTGGCCAGCAGCGGCTTCTACGGCACACGGCTGCAGGTCTGGCTGCAGGCCGCCGACGGCACGCTGGTGCCACACGCCGCGCCAGCCTTCGACTACGCGGGCGGCGGTGACCTCGACGTCGGCGACGTCAACGGCGACGGCCGGCCCGACCTGGTGGCCAGCAGCGGCAGCGGCGCCCTGAACTGCGCCATCGGCATCGTGCTGCAGAACGCCGACGGCAGCTTCGCGCCGGCCGCCTGCCGCGCCGCGGTGCCGGCCGACAACGTGCGCGCGGTGGCCGTGGGTGATGTCAACGGCGACGGCCGCGACGACATCGTTGTCACCTACGGCGGCAACGGCGCCGGCAAGCTGGGCGTGATGCGGCAGCAGGCCGACGGCAGCCTGGGTGCGCTGGCCACGCTGGACAGCTGGGAGATCCCGTCGCAGGTGGAGATCGTCGACGTCAATGCCGACGGCCGCCGCGACGTGGTGGTGGCGCACAACGGCTGGATGGCCATCACCGTGCACCTGCAGCAGCCCGACGGCACGCTGGGTGCCGAGATCCGCTACCCCGGCCCTTACGGCAACTTCAACCCGGGTGCGATGGCGCTGGGCGACGTCAATGGCGACGGCCGCATCGACGTCGTGGTGACCGAAGCGCTGATGCTGCAACGTGTGGTCGACACCATGGCGCAGGCCGTGCCGGTGCCGCGCGGCGGGCTGGCGACGACGCTGCGCCGGCTGGCGGGCGACGCGGCGGCGCGCTGACTTGGCATGACAGACGCGGCATGACGGGCGGGGCGCGGGCGAGAATGGGCTCACGCAGACCGGCGCGTGCTGCCCGCAGTCAGCCCGCCGTCGAGGCTTTGACCAGCCCCGAGCACGAAATACGCTGAACGCTTACGCTTGCGGCCCCGCCGATCACCCTCGGCGCCCCAGCGACCCCGCCCGAGAGATCCCGCATGACCCTGGCCCACCGCCTGCAAGGCCTGAGCACCGAGCGCCTGCTCGGCATCCGCCGTGGCATCGAGAAGGAAAGCCTGCGCGCCCGGCCCGATGGCACGCTGGCGCTGACGCCGCACCCGGCCGCTTTGGGCTCGCCGCTGACACACCCGCACATCACCACCGACTACAGCGAAAGCCAGCTCGAGCTCATCACCGGCGTGCACGGCGACGTGCAGCACTGCCTGGACGAGCTCACGCACATCCACCAGTTCGTCTACCGCACGCTGGCCCAGGCCGGCGACGAACGCCTGTGGGTCGGCAGCATGCCCTGCGGCCTGCCCACCGACGAGACCATCCCGCTGGGCCGTTACGGCAGCAGCAACATCGGCCGCGCCAAGAGTGTCTACCGCATGGGCCTGGGCCACCGCTACGGCCGGCGCATGCAGACCATCAGCGGCATCCACTACAACTGGTCGATGCCGGGCCTGGGCAACGACGAGCACTTCGCGCTCATCCGCAACTTCCGCCGCCACGCCTTCCTGCTGCTCACGCTGTTCGGCGCCAGCCCGGCGGTCTGTCCGACCTTCGTCGCCGGGCGCGACCACGGCCTGGAGCGGCTGAGCGAACACACGCTCTACCACCCCTACGCCACCAGCCTGCGCATGGGCCGGCTGGGTTACCAGAGCGAAGCGCAGTCGCAGCTGGCCGTCAGCTACAACAACATCGACAGCTACGCCGATTCACTGCACGACGCGCTGACGCGGCCCTACCCGGCCTACGAGAAGATCGGCATCCGCAACCTGGGCGGCGAATACAACCAACTCGCCACCACGCTGCTGCAGATCGAGAACGAGTTCTACGGCACGATCCGCCCGAAGCGCGTCATCAAGACCGGCGAGCGTCCGCTGCACGCGCTGCGCGAGCGCGGCGTCGAATACATCGAGGTGCGCTGCATGGACCTCGACCCCTTCGAGCCGGTGGGCATCAACGCGCAGACCATGCGCTTTCTCGACGTCTTCCTGCTGCACTGCCTGCTGCACGACAGCCCGCCCGACACGCCGGCCGAAATCACCGAGCTGGGCCACAACCAGCACCACACCGCCGCCCACGGCCGCGAGCCGGGGCTGAAGCTGCTGCGCCAGGGCCGCGAGGTGCTGCTGGCCGACTGGGCCTACGAACTGCTGGAAGGCTGCGTGCCCATCGCCCAGGCGCTGGACCGCGCCCACGACACCGGCGACTACAGCGCCGCCGTGGCCGCCGCGCAGGCCTCGCTGGCGGCGCCGTCGACGCTGCCTTCGGCGCGGGCACTGGCCACCATCGAGGCCGACTTCGGCAAGAGCTACACGGCGTTCATCCGCGCCCAGTCGGCGCAGTCGTACATGCACCTGCTGGCGCTGCCCTGGGCGCGTGAACAGCAATCCAACTTCGACGCCATGGCCCATGTCTCGGTGCTGCGCCAGAAGGCGCTGGAGGCCGAGGACACGATGGACTTCGAGACCTTCCGCCAGTGGTACGTGGCCGAAGAGCACCTGCACGTCTGAACGCGGTGGCGTTCGCCGCGCGCTGCCTTGCGGGGTGCCGGTGAAGGCAGCGCCGGCGCGAGCGCCTATGCTCGCGTCTGGTATCGAGACCGGGCTTCGGGACAAGGCATGAGCACGCGACGACACGCACTGGCCTGGACCGCAGGCGGCCTGCTGGCGGCGTCGGGCGCCCGCGTGTGGGCACAGCCCGCCCAGGCGATGGCGGACCCGCTGGCCGGCCTCGACGGCTGGCTGGAAGCCCAGCGCGTCGGCTGGCGTGTGCCGGCCCTGGCGGTGGCGCTGGTCAAGGACGGCCAGGTCAGCTACCTCAAGGCCTTCGGCTTCCGCGACGCCGCGCAGTCCCTGCCGGCGAACACCGAGACCGTCTTTCGCGCCGGCTCGGTGTCCAAGGCGTTTGGCGCCGCCACCGTGGCCCTGCTGGTCGACGAGGGCCGGATGTCGTGGGACGCGCCCGTCACCAGCTACATCCCTGAACTGCGTTTTGCCGGCGGTGACGCCTACAGCGCCATCACCCTGCGCGACATGCTGAGCCACCGCACCGGCCTGCCGCGCCATGACCTGCTCTGGTACAACAACCAGCGCCTGACGCGCCAGGCGCTGGTGGCGCGCATGCCCCATCTGGAGATGACCGCGCCGCTGCGCACCCGCTACCAGTACACGAACCTGATGGTCGTGCTGGCGGGCCTGGCGCTGGAGCGTGTCACCGGGCAGACCTGGGAAGCCTTCACCCGCGCGCGCCTGCTGGCACCGCTGGGCATGACCCGCGTGAACCTGTCGGCGCCCGAGATGGCGTCCGACGCCAACCACGCCGTCGGCCACACGAGCCAGGGTGCGCGCAAGCCGGTGCCGGTGCCCCTGCGCCACGACCCGCTGCTGGGCCCGGCCGGTGCCGTCAACACCAGCATCGGCGAGCTCGCCAGGTGGGTGCAACTGCAACTGGGCCGCGGCCAGTTCGAAGGCCGCCGGCTGATCTCGCCTGCCGCCATGGCCGCCATGTGGGAACCGCTGGTCGCCACCGGCCCCGCACCCGCCCAGGCCGATGCCGCGCGCAGCCATGTCGGCCTGGGCTGGCGCATCGACCGCTACCGCGACACCCTGCGCGTGGCGCATGGCGGCGACCTCAACGGTTTCACCGCCCGCGTGGTGCTGCTGCCGGAGAAAAACGCCGGGCTGGCGGTGCTGGTCAACCATGGCAGCCACCCCTTGCCGAATGCCGTCACGCCCGACCTGCTCGACCGGCTGCTGGGGCTGGCACCCGAGGACAACGCGTCCAAGGCCATGGCCCGGCGCAACGCGGCCGAAGCCGCCGCGCTGCGGCTCGAACGAGAGGCGGCTGCTCCGAACGGCAGCAGCACCGGGTCGCCGCGTCCGCACGGCGCCTACGTCGGCCGCTACAGCCACCCCGGTTATGGCGAGCTGACGGTCGGCACCGCCGGTGAGGCCCTGACCGTGTCTTACAACGACATGCCCGCGCTGCTCAGGCACCGGATGGGCGAGGTGTTCGAGACCCACACCGATCGCCCGGAACACGGCGACTTCTCGGGTCTGAAGCTGGGCTTCCAAGGCGACGAGAGCGCGGGCATCACCGGCATGGCCGCCGACATGCAGGAAGGCATGCCGCCGATCCGGTTCCGACGCAGCGCCTGAGCGGCAGCCGGCCAAACACAGAGAGCACCATGAACCGACAACCGCAGTCCCGTACCGCCCCGCTGCTGGCGGTGCTGTTGGCCGCGCTGCTGGCCGGCTGCGCCAGCGTGCCGCCGGGCCCGCCCACCACCACCGAAGGTGGGGTGCCCATCGACGCCACGCGCACGGCCAAGGGCCAGGACAGCCGCGTGCTCTTCCTCGTCATCCACTACACGGTGGCCAACTTCCCGCTGTCGATGAAGATCCTCACCGAGCAGGAGGTCTCGGCGCACTACCTGCTCAGCGACGAGCCGCAGCCGCGCATCTTCCGCCTCGTCGACGAAAACCGCCGCGCCTGGCACTCCGGCGCCAGCGCCTGGGGGCCGAACAAGCGGCTGAACAGCAGCAGCATCGGCATCGAGATCGTGCACCCGGGTTTCATCCAGGGTCCGAACGGCCAACGCCTCTACCTGCCCTTCCCGAAGGCGCAGATCGACGCGCTGATCCCGCTGGTGCAGGACATCGTCAAGCGCCACGAGATCCGCCCCGAACGCATCCTGGGCCACGGTGAGGTCACGCCGTCGTACAAGGAGGACCCGGGCCCGACCTTCCCCTGGAAGCTGTTCGCCGAGCTGGGCATCACCCCGCCCTGGCCCGACGCCGCGCGCGTGGCGGCGCGGCGCGCCGTCTTCGAGGCCCAGCTGCCCGACGTGGCCTGGTTCCAGCAGGCGCTGGCCCGCCACGGTTACGCCGTCGAGCCCACCGGCGTCTTCGACAAGCAGACCGAACGTGTGCTGATGAACTTCCAGATGCGCTACCGGCCCGGCGACTACGCCGGCCAGCCCGACGCCGAGAGCGCGGCCCTGCTGTGGGTGCTGACCAACCCGATGCCGGCTGGCGTCACGCCGGCGCCCGGTGTCCCGGCCGCCCCGCTGGCGCCGCCGGACCGCCCCGACCCCCCGCCACCCCCGCCCGCGATGCGCTGATGGCCGCGCCCCTGCCCTGCACCGGGCCACGG
>CAMTUD010000106.1:0-9124 GCA_947084805.1 uncultured beta proteobacterium
GTCGCCCTGGCGGCCCGAGCGGCCACGCAGCTGGTTGTCGATGCGGCGGCTCTCGTGGCGCTCGGTGGCGATGATGCGCAGCCCCCCGAGGGCCTTGACCTTGTCGTGGTCCAGCTGCCATTGCAGGCGCAGCGCCTCGATGCGCGAGGCTTTTGTGGCATCGTCCAGCGACCCGTCGGTTTCGATGGCCGCGCTCATCTTCTCCAGGTTGCCACCGAGCACGATGTCGGTGCCGCGGCCGGCCTTGTTGGTGGCGATGGTGATGACGCCCGGGCGCCCGGCCTGGGCCACGATCTCGGCTTCCTTGGCATGCTGCTTGGCGTTGAGCACCTGGTGCGGCAGCTTGGCCACCTTCAGCAGTTCGCTGATGAGCTCGGAGTTCTCGATGGACGTGGTGCCGACCAGCACCGGCTGGCCCCGTTCGTGGCAGTCGCGGATGTCCAGCGTGACGGCGTCGAACTTCTCCTTGGTCGTCTTGTAGATGAGGTCGTTGTCGTCCTTGCGGATGGTCGGCTTGTTCGGCGGGATGACCACCGTCTCCAGGCCGTAGATCTCCTGGAACTCGTAGGCCTCGGTGTCGGCGGTGCCGGTCATGCCGGCGAGCTTGCCGTACATGCGGAAGTAGTTCTGGAAGGTGACCGATGCCAGGGTCTGGTTCTCGCTCTGGATCTGCACGCCTTCCTTGGCCTCGACGGCCTGGTGCAGGCCGTCGCTCCAGCGCCGGCCCGTCATCAGGCGGCCGGTGAACTCGTCGACGATGATCACCTCACCGTTCTGCACGACGTAATGCTGGTCGCGGTTGTAGAGCTGGTTGGCCCGCAGCGCCGCGTAGACGTGGTGCATCAGCGCGATGTTGGCCGGGTCGTAGAGGCTGGCGCCTTCGGGCAGCAGTCCGGCCTCGGACAGCAGGCGCTCGGCCTTCTCGTGGCCGCTCTCGGTCAGGAAGACCTGGTGCGACTTCTCGTCGACCGTGAAGTCGCCGGCGTCGATGACACCTTCGCCGGTGCGGATGTCCTCCTCGCCGATCTGCTTCTTCAGCTGCGGGACGATGGCGTTGATGCGCACATACATCTCGGTGTGGTCTTCGGCCTGGCCGCTGATGATCAGCGGCGTGCGCGCCTCGTCGATGAGGATGGAGTCGACCTCGTCGACGATGGCGTAGTTCAGGCCACGCGCAACACGGTCGCGCGTCTCGAGCACCATGTTGTCGCGCAGGTAGTCGAAGCCGAACTCGTTGTTCGTGCCGTAGGTGACGTCGGCGGCGTAGGCGGCCTGTTTCTCCTCGCGCCCCATGCCGGGCACGTTGACGCCCACCGTCAGGCCCAGGAAGGTGTACAGGCGCCCCATCCACTCGGCGTCGCGCCGCGCCAGGTAGTCGTTGACGGTGACCACGTGCACACCCTTGCCGGCGATGGCATTCAGGTACACCGGCAGCGTGGCCATCAGCGTCTTGCCTTCGCCGGTGCGCATCTCGGCGATCTTGCCCTGGTGCAGCGTGATGCCGCCGATGAGCTGGACGTCGAAGTGGCGCATCTTCAGCGTGCGCTTGCCGCCTTCACGCACCACCGCGAAGGCCTCGGGCAGCAGGTCGTCGAGCTCGGTGCCGGCAGCCACACGCTGGCGGAACTCGTCGGTCTTGGCGCGCAACTCGTCGTCGCTCAGTTTTTCGAACTGGGTCTCGAGCGCGTTGACCTTGTCCACCACGCGCCGGTAGGTCTTCAGCAGGCGTTCGTTCCGGCTGCCGAAAATCTGGGTCAGGATCTTGGGAAACATGCGGCGTCGGGCTCTCGGGGTTCAAAGGCGGTGCAGGGGTGCAGGGACCACGCGCACCGGCGGCGCCCGCCGGGCCCGTCAACGGGTCCGACAGGCTTGAGCAGGTCCATGTGGGGGCGCTGCGCCGGTCTGCAACATGGGCGGGCCGGCGCGCTTCACACGCCGCAGCCTCGCTGTGCTAGGTCGAACACAAAGCGTTCCAGTTTACCACCCGGCCTCGGGACGGCCGGGCCGGCGTGTCGCCACGCGCTCAGCGGCGGCGTACCGGCGCCGCCGCCTGCGGCGCCGGCGGCCCGGCCAGGAAACGTGCCGGGTCCTGCGGCACACCATCCAGCAGCACCTCGAAGTGCAGGTGGGCACCGGTCGAGCGCCCCGAGTTGCCCACCTGGGCCACCACCTGGCCGCGCCGCACCAGCGCACCCACCGGCACGGCAATGGACGCGCAGTGTGCGTAGCGGGTGACGAGGCCGTTGCCGTGGTTGACCTCCAGCAGCTGCCCGTATTCGGGGTGGAACTCGATCGCCGAGACGATGCCGCCGGCAGCGGCACGGATCGGCGTGCCGACGGCGGCCGGGAAGTCCAGCCCGGTGTGCAGCGCCGAGCGACCGTTGAAAGGGTCGTGGCGGAAGCCGAACCCCGAGCCGACGACTCCCTCGACCGGGGTCGCGCTGGGCACCATCAGGGCCTGCAGCCGGCTCGCCAGCAGGCGCGACTCGACGAGGGTGAAGAAGTCGGTGTTGAAGTCGGTCACCTCGTCCAGGCCCGAGACCAGCCGCTGCAGCTGCTCGAAGCTGGGGCTGGACAGGGGCACAAACGGCCCGCCGCGCCCGCCGGCGCCCGAGGTCGCGGCAGAGGCACCCGACGCCGGCCGGTGCGGCGGGTGAAGCTCGTCGACCTTCACGCCGGCCAGACCCTGCACCCTTTCGCCCATCGCTTCCAGCCGCACCAGCTTGGCCTGCATCTCGCCCACCTTCTGCGCGATGGCGTCGAGGTTGTCGCGCATGAAACGTTCGCGCTGCGCGAGCTCGTCGCGCACGATCAGCCGCACCAGCGGGCTGACGACGGGCCAGCCCTCGCGTGCCGCCTTCAGGAACACGAAGTGGTAGACGGTGCCCGAGAGCCCCAGCAGCAGCGCCAGCAGCAGCAGCGCACCGAGCGCGAGCTGGAGGCGTGTGAACTGGAGCACCCGGGTGTGGGCCAGGCGCCCGTGGGTGATCAGCAGCTGCATCTCAGCATCCGGCCCGCGGTGACCCGCAGGGTGCGCAGGGCAACTACGGTGGGCATGGCTTGGACATTTAGACTCCCCTGCAGATGAGCACCCCCGGCCTCAAGGACCAGACCGTCGCCGCCGCGCTGGGCCGCAGCGAGCCGCTGACCGGCCTGCTGCAGCGCATGCGCGAATCGAAGGCCCGGCTCGACGCCGTGGCACCGCTGTTCCCCCCGGGCCTAGTGGGCGGCATCCGCGCCGGCCCGCTGGACGATACGGCCTGGGTGCTGCTGGTGTCGAATGCCGCCGCAGCCGCCAAGCTGCGCCAGCTGCTGCCCGCGCTGGAAAGCGCGCTGCGCGAACGCGGCTGGCCCGGCCCGCCGATCAAGATCAAGGTGCTGCCGCGGGCCTGAAACGGCCCGCGCCGCAGGCATCGATGGACGGTGGTGCCGGCTGTCCGAATCGAACGGACGACCTTCCGCTTACAAGGCGGGTGCTCTACCAACTGAGCTAAGCCGGCGGCCGGAAAAGATTGTAGGGGGCGGCCGAGCGCTACTTGACGCGCTTGAGCGTCGGGCGGCCACCGGCGGGGCCGGCAGGCTCCGGCGGCGTGTCGGTCGGCGGTTCGGGCGCCGGGCTGGCCGGCGCTGCCTGGGTCTCGCTGCTGGCCAGGCGCAGACCGCGCACCGGTGAGGCTGCGAGGGCCGGTTCGCTGCGCGCACCGGCTTCGGTGGGCACCGGGAATGCCATGCCCTGGCCGTTTTCGCGTGCGTAGATGGCCACCACGTGGTCGACCGGCACGCGGATCTCGCGCGCCACGCCACCGAAGCGCGCCTTGAACTCGATGAACTCGTTGCCCAACTGCAGCCCCGAGGTGGCCTCGAAGCCGACGTTGAGAACGATCTCGTTGTTCTTCACGTACTCCATCGGCACCTGCACACCCGCGCCGACATACACCGCGAGGTACGGCGTGAAGCCGTTGTCCGTGCACCAGTCGTGCAACGCCCGCAACAGGTAGGGGCGGGTCGAGGTGCCCTGGTTGTCAGGGGTGTCGGCCATGGGCGGCGCGCCTACTTGCGCATCACCTTCTCGGAAGGCGTCAGCGCCTCGATGTAGGCCGGGCGCGAGAAGATGCGCTCGGCGTACTTCAGCAGCGGCACGGCGTTTTTCGACAGGTCGATGCCGTAGTAGTCCAGGCGCCACAGCAGCGGCGCGATCGCCACGTCGAGCATGCTGAAGTCATCGCCCAGCATGTACTTGTTCTTCAGGAAGATGGGCGCCAGCTGCGTCAGGCGGTCGCGGATCTGGTCGCGGGCCTTTTCCAGCTGCTTTTCCGTGGCCTTGACGCCGCGGCCTTCCAGCAGGTTGACGTTGCTGAACAGTTCCTTCTCGAAGTTGAAGAGGAACAGGCGCACGCGGGCCCGCGCCACCGGGTCGCCCGGCATCAGCTGTGGGTGCGGGAAGCGCTCGTCGATGTACTCGTTGATGATGTGCGACTCGTACAGGATGAGGTCGCGCTCCACCAGGATGGGCACCTCGTTGTACGGGTTCATCAGCGCGATGTCTTCGGGTTTGGCGAAGATGTCGACGTCGCGGATCTCGAAGTCCATGCCCTTCTCGAACAGCACGAAGCGGCAACGGTGCGAATAGGGACAGGTCGTTCCGGAGTACAGCACCATCATGGCGTCAGGCCTTTCTTGCTTGCTTCAATCTGCCAACGGGGACGGCAGTGTCCCAAAAACAAAACGCAGTGGGGGCCGACGGCTCCCACTGCGCTGCAGGCCCGGGGCACGCCCCGACCCTGCACAAAACGCTACTTGATGTCTTTCCAGAACGCCGCGTTCAGGCGCCACGCGATGACCGTGAAGAACGCCAGGAAGATCAGCACCCACACACCCAGGCGCACCCGGTCGGCGCGGTTGGGTTCGCTCATCCAGTGCAGGTAGGCCACCAGATCGGCCACGGCGTGGTTGTAGTCGGCGGGGCTCATGGTACCCGGCGTGATCTGCTCGAAACCCTTGAAGACGTGCACCGACTTCGCGGGGTCGTGCGGATCCTTCTCGTCGGCGTAGACGGCGCGCTGCTGGCCCTGCAGTTCCCACAGCACGTGCGGCATGCCGACGTTCGGGAAGGCCAGGTTGTTCCAGCCCGTGACCTTCGTCTCGTCGCGGTAGTAGGTGCGCAGGTAGGTGTAGAGGTAGTCGGCCCCGCTGCCCTGCCCGGCCGCCGAACGCGAACGCGCCACCAGCGTCAGGTCGGGCGGCTGGGCGCCGAACCAGGCCTGGGCGTCCTTGGGTGCCAGCGCGGTCTGCATGGTTTCGCCGACCTTCGCGCCGGTGAAGATCAGGTTGGCGCTGATCTGCTCTTCGGTCAGGCCGATGTCACGCAGCCGGTTGTAGCGCATGAAGGCCGCGGCGTGGCAGTTCAGGCAGTAGTTGGCGAACATCTTGGCGCCGTTCTGCAGCGCGGCCATGTCGTTGGCGCGCTCGGTCGGGAACTTGTCCCACGCGACACCACCACCTGCGGCCTGGGCAGAACCGCAGAACATCAGCGCGGCGAAGAGAGACAGGAATAGTTTTTTCATGAACAGAAGCTCCGCCGGATGCCTAGTGGGCCTTGAAGACCACGCGGTCGGGCACGGCCTTGAACTCACCGATGCGGCTCCACCAAGGCATCAGCAGGAAAAAGCCAAAGTAGAACAGCGTGCCGGCCTGCGACACGAAGGTGCCGACGTCAGACGGCGGCTTGACGCCCAGGTAGCCCAGCACGACGAAGTTGACGATGAACACGCCGTACAGCCAACGGTTCCAGCTCGGGCGGTAGCGGATGGACCGGACCGGGCTGCGGTCCAGCCAGGGCAGCGGGAAGAGGATCATCACCGCCACGCCCATCACCACCACGCCCCAGAACTTCGCGTCGAAGGTCTTCAGCAGCACGGCCAGCACCAACGCACCGACCAGCGGCGCGAACTTCCACAGGCCGCTGAAGCCGCCCTTGAGGAAGGCCAGCACACCGGCCACGCACACCAGCCCGGCCAGCACGTTGACGAAGTCGTCGGTGACGGCACGCAGCATCGAGTAGTAGGGCGTGAAGTACCACACCGGCGCGATGTGCAGCGGCGTCTTCAGCGGGTCGGCCGGGATGAAATTGTTGTACTCGAGGAAGTAACCGCCGAACTCGGGCGCGAAGAACAGGATCGCGGTGAAGATCATCAGGAACACCGAGACGCCGACGATGTCGTGCACCGTGTAGTAGGGGTGGAAGGGGATGCCGTCGAGCGGGATGCCGGTCTTGGGGTCCTTCTTGGCCTTGATCTCGACGCCGTCGGGGTTGTTCGAACCCACGTCGTGCAGCGCCAGCAGGTGGGCCACCACCAGGCCCAGCAGCACCAGCGGCACGGCGATGACGTGGAAGGCGAAGAAGCGGTTCAGCGTGGCGTCGCCGACGACGAAGTCGCCGCGGATCAGCAGCGCCAGGTCGGGGCCGATGAAGGGAATGGCGGCGAACAGGTTGATGATGACCTGGGCGCCCCAGTAGCTCATCTGGCCCCAGGGCAGCAGGTAGCCCATGAAGGCTTCGGCCATCAGGCACAGGAAGATGGCCACGCCGAAGATCCAGATCAGCTCACGCGGCTTCTGGTAGCTGCCGTAGATCATGCCGCGCCACATGTGCAGGTAGACGCAGACGAAGAAGGCACTGGCCCCGGTGGAGTGCATGTAGCGCACCAGCCAGCCCCAGGGCACGTCGCGCATGATGTACTCGACCGACTCGAAGGCCTTGGCGGCGTCGGGCTTGTAGTGCATCACCAGGAAGATGCCGGTGACGATCTGGATCACCAGCACCAGCAGCGACAGGCTGCCGAAGAAGTACCAGAAGTTCATGTTCTTCGGAGCGTAGTACTCCGAGAGGTGAACCTTGTAGGCCGAGAACAGGGTCGGAAACCGGTTCTCCAGCCACACCGTGCCTTGCGTCAATGCCGACGAGCCGGCAGGCGCTTCCTTGAATTCAGCCATCTTGACCTCGAGGTTCTTGGGTTACTGCTGAAACGCTTCGGCTCAGGCCTTCTTGTCTTCGCCAATCACCAGCGTGGTGTCGGACACGTACATGTGCGGCGGCACTTCGAGGTTGTCGGGCGCGGGCTTGTTCTTGTAGACACGGCCGGCCATGTCGAAGGTGGAGCCGTGGCAGGGGCAGAAGAAACCGCCCACCCAGTCGTCGGGCAGCGAAGGCTGGGCGCCGGGCTGGAACTTGTCGGATGGCGAGCAGCCCAGGTGCGGGCAGATGCCGACGCCGACGAAGAACTCGGGCTTGATCGAACGCTGTTCGTTCTTGGCGTAGGCCGGGATCGGCAACTGCTTGCGGTCGGACTTGGGGTCGGCCAGCAGCGGGTCGAGCTTGGGCAGGGCGGCCAGCTGCTCGGGCGTGCGGCGCACGATCCACACCGGCTTGCCGCGCCATTCGACGGTCATCTTCTCGCCGGGCTGCAGCGCGCTGATGTCCACCCGAACCGGAGCGCCGGCGGCGCGTGCACGCTCGGACGGCGCAAAGGTGCTGACAAAAGGCACCGCCACCGCGGCACCACCGACGGCACCTGCGCCACAGGTGATGGCGATCCAGGTGCGCCGACTCTGGTCGACGGTGGGTTCGACGGTGGCGTCGCTCATGAGCTTCCTCGGTATGCTGCAAGGGTTCGGGTTAACTCGGAATTCTAGCCGAGGCGCCTTCGCGAGACTGACACGGGGCCACCCCGCGCGCCACTCGGCCATTGACGCGGCGCAGCCACGCCTCTACCGTGCGGCCCGCGACGATGGCCCGAGGGAGGGCCGCAGCGCCTGAAGAAAACACCACAGGAGAGCACACGATGAGCTTCAGCTCGGAATTCAAGGAATTCGCCCTCAAGGGCAACGTCATGGACCTCGCCGTCGGCGTGATCATCGGGGGCGCCTTCGGCAAGATCGTCGACTCGCTGGTCGGCGACGTCATCATGCCCGTCGTCGGCAAGATCTTCGGCGGCCTGGACTTCAGCAACTATTTCTTCGCCCTGTCAGGGCAGACCGCGACCACCCTGGTCGAGGCCAAGAAGGCCGGCGCCGTGCTCGCCTACGGCAGCTTCATCACCATCCTGATCAACTTCGTCATCCTGGCTTTCATCATCTTCCTGATGATCAAGCAGATGAACCGCCTGAAGCGCGAAGCCCCGCCGGCGGCGCCTGCCGCGCCGGCGCCGACGCCCGAAGACGTGTTGCTGCTGCGCGAGATTCGTGACGCGCTGAAAAAGTAGGCCCGATGCCAGCGGGCCCGGCGCCCGCGTCTGGCGGGGGGATGCCGCATACTTGAACGCATACCCCCGGGTTGCTTTCTGGCAACCTCGCCCCTCATGAAGCCGAACCCCATCCATCGCCTGCCTGCGCCGCTGGAGGCGGCCGTCCAGCGCCTGAAGATGGCGGCCCGGCAGGCCGCCGAACGCACCGTCGAGAGCCTGGGCCTGGCCGCCCTGGCGGCCCACCACGCCTACCAGCGTGACGGCCTGCTCGAGGCCCAGTTCGAACTCAACCGCAAGTCGGCGATCTTCGCGCTGACCTTCAACGACGCGCTCGACGAGCGTGTGCTGCGTGAACTCGGTCCCCAGGGCGGCGCCGACCCCGCCGGCACGCGCCCGGCGCCGGGTGCCGCCACGCCGGCCACCGACTGGGGTTCGCTGAGCCTGGTCGAGGACAAGGAGGTCGAGGCTCAGATCTCGGCCGAACGTTTCGGCATGGAAGTGGCCCACGCCTGCGAGTGGGAACTGCGCGAGCTCGAGGGCTACGTCAGCGCCCTGCTCGGTGATGCCGGCGGCGAGCGCGACCGCAACCCCTTGCGGCCCGACATCGTGGGCCACGCCGTGATCCGCGGCGTCGACGCGTTGTCCGAGCGGCCCGAGGTGCGCAAGGTGCTGTCGACAGAGTTCAGCCGCACGCTGAACGCCGTGTTGCGCCAGACCTATGGCGACATCGTGGCCGACCTGCGCCGGGCCGGCGTGCAGCCGCTGGGCCTGATGGTGCGCCACCGGCCGGGGCGCGGCAGCGGCACCTCGACCGGCGGCGGCGAAAGCGAGGCCCCGACCCACGCCGGCGGCCTGGGCGCGCAAGACGCCGCCGGCGGCGA
>CAMTUD010000107.1:0-17651 GCA_947084805.1 uncultured beta proteobacterium
AGGGCATCGTTCGCCAGGCCGCGATCAGCGGCCGGCCCTCGCTGCCGCTGGACACCAGCCACGGCCACGAAGGCCCGCGCCAGCTGGCCATCATCGACGAGGCCTGGTGCATCGGCTGCACGCTGTGCATCAAGGCCTGCCCGGTGGACTGCATCACACTGGTGCCCGTCACCGAAAACCGCACCGGCTGGCAGGCCTGGAGCCCGGCACAGGCCGACGAGGCGCGCGAGCGCTACGCCTTCCACCGCGAGCGCCTGGAACGCGACCAGCGCGAAAACGACGAGCGGCTGGCCGCGAAGGCGCGCGAGAAGCTGGCCGATCTGGCCGCGCACAGCCGCCACACCGACCCCGCAACCCTGGCCGCCAAGCGCGCTGTCATCGAGGCCGCGCTGCAGCGGGCCGCCACGCGACAGAAACCGGCCACCGCCGCAGCGAGCACGCCCGATGAAGTCTGAAGCCATCGAGGCCTTTTTCGCCACGCTGGCCGCCGCCAACCCGCGGCCGCAGACCGAGCTCCAGTACACCAGCGTCTTCGAACTGCTGGCAGCCGTGCTGCTGTCGGCGCAGGCCACCGACGTCGGCGTCAACAAGGCGACAAGACGCCTGTTCGCGCTGGCGCCCACGCCGCAGAAGATGCTCGACCTGGGCGTCGAACGTGTCACCGAGCTCATCCGCACCATCGGGCTGTTCCGCAACAAGGCGAAGAACCTGGTCGCCACCTGCCGCATCCTCGTCGAGCAGCACGGCGGCGAGGTGCCACGTTCGCGCGCGGCGCTGGAGGCCCTGCCCGGCGTCGGCCGCAAGACGGCCAACGTGGTGCTCAACGTGGCCTTCGGCGAACCGACGATGGCGGTCGACACGCATGTCTTCCGCGTCAGCAACCGCACCGGGCTGGCGCCGGGCCGCACGCCGCTGGAAGTGGAGGCCGGGCTGCTCAGGCGTGTGCCGGCGAACTACCTCGTCGACGCCCACCACTGGCTCATCCTGCACGGGCGCTACCTCTGCACCGCACGCTCGCCGCGCTGCGGCGAGTGCGCCGTTCGCGCACAGTGCGATCACGGACGCCGACTCGTCGCTCCTACAATCGGCGCCGGGAACAAGGGGTGACATGGCCAAGCTGGACGACCTTGCCGAACGCGTGGACCGCCTCGTGCTGCGGCACCAGGAGCTCAAGCGCAGCAGTGCGCTCATCGAGCAGCAACTCGTGGCCGTGACCGCGGAGCGCGACAGCCTGCGTTCGCGCCTGGCCGCCGCGCGTGCGCGCATCGACGCACTGCTCGAGCGCCTGCCCGCGGAGGCCACGGCCAGCGGCACGAAGCGCGGCACACCGGGTGAAGGCGCATGAAGCAGGTCGAAGTCTCCATCCTCGGACAGGTCTACATGCTGGGCTGCCCGGAAGGCGGCGAAACGCTGCTGGCCGCCGCCGTGGCCAGCGTCGACAAGGAAATGACCACCATCCGCGACTCGGGCAAGGTGCGTGCGCGTGAGCGCATCGCCGTGCTGGCGGCGCTGAACCTGGCCTACCAGTTGGCCGAACGCGGCAGCGCCCCGCCGCCGGCCGCCGGCGCAGCAGCGCACGGCCCGACCGAGGGCAGCGCCACGCTCGACGCGCTGCTGCGCCGCGTCGATGCCGCACTGGCCGACGATGGCCAGTTGCTGTGAAGTCCCGCATGCCCGCCGGGCTGCGGTCGAGGTCTAGAATGGACTCGTCCGTCGTGTGTTTGTGAGCCCTATATGTCCTTGAGCCGATGGTCTATGACCAAGGGCTTGGAACATCGCCTTGCAGGCGTGATCGTCTCGCGTCAGATGAACCCAATGCTTGGCTGACCTCGCCCACCTGAACTCCCCTTAGGTTCAGGCACACGGTTCACTGCACGCGGCGGACACCCTTTTCCTCTCTTCACTTCCAGGAACTGGTTCATGCCCGGCTACTGGCTGATGAAGAGCGAGCCCGACGAGGCTTCCATCGACCACCTCACCCACGCCCCGCGGCAGACGCTGCCGTGGACCGGCGTGCGCAACTACCAGGCGCGCAACCTCCTGCGCGACACCATGCAGGTGGGCGACGGCGTGCTTTTCTACCACTCGTCATGCCCCACGCCTGGTGTCGCCGGGCTGGCACGCATCAGCGGCCCGCCGCTGCCCGACCCGACGCAGTTCGAGCCGCAGAGCCCCTATTTCGACGCCAGGTCCACCCCCGCCGCACCCCGCTGGCTGCTGCGCGACGTGACGCTGGTGCGCAAGACGCGCCTGCTCAGCCTGGTCGAAATGAGAGCCAACCCCGCCCTGGCCGACATGCAGGTGCTCAGGCGTGGCAACCGGCTGTCGATCACGCCGGTGACACCGGCCGAGTGGCAGGCCGTGTTGGCCCTGCTGGAAGGCTGAAGCCCTTGGGTCTCGACTTCACGCTGGTCGCCGAACTGCTGGCCCTGGGCACCGTGGTCGGCTTCCTGGCCGGGCTGCTGGGCATCGGCGGCGGCATGATGATGGTGCCGGCGATGACGCTGATCCTGACGCAGCGCGGCGTCGAAAGCGGCCTGGCGGTGAAGATGGCCATCGCGACGTCGATGGCCACCATCCTCTTCACCTCGCTGTCCAGCGTGCGTGCCCACCACCAGCTTGGCGCCGTGCGCTGGCCGATCGCGCGCGCCATGGCACCGGGCATCGTCGTCGGCGGGCTGCTCGCCGGCGCCGGCGCGTTTGCGGTGCTCAAGGGCCAGGGCCTGGCGCTGCTGTTCGCGGCCTTCATCGGCTACACGGCGCTGCAGATGATGCTCGACAAGAAACCCCGCCCCGGCCGCGCGCTGCCCGGGCCCTGGGGCCAGGCGGGTGTGGGTGCGGGGGTCGGCTTCATTTCGGGGCTGCTGGGTGCTGGCGGCGCCTTCCTGTCGGTGCCCTTCATGACCTGGTGCAACGTGCCGCCGCGCCACGCCGTGGGCACGAGCGCGGCACTGGGCTTTCCGATCGCGCTGGCCAGCACGGCGGGTTACCTCATCGCCGGTCGGGGCCTGGCGCCGGCGCTGCCGGGCGCGATGGGCTACCTCTACCTGCCGGCGCTGCTGATCGTCGCGCTGGCCAGCGTGATGCTGGCGCCCTGGGGCGCACGCACGGCGCAGCGCATCGACGTCGTGCTGCTCAAGCGCCTGTTCGCGGTGCTGCTGCTGGCGCTGGCCGGCAGCATGCTGCACCGCGCGCTGGCCGGTTGAGGCCGCTGCGCGCCAGCGTCAGCTCGGTTCGAAGCGGATCGCCGCCAGCGTGACGTGGTTGCCGCCGCGGCGGCGTGCTTCGGCCAGCGCCGCGTCGCAGGCGAGCACGAGCTCGTCCTGGGTCTGCGCGGTGTGCGGAAAACTGGCCACGCCCATCGCCACCGTGAAACCGAGCTCGCGCCCTTCGTGCACGACGATCTGCGTCGCGCACTTGCGCCGCAAGCCTTCCATGCGCGCGTGCGCGGTGGCCAGCCCGACCCCCGACAGCAGCACCGCAAAACGGTGCTCGTCGTAGCGGCACGACGCGTCCATGGCCCGCGTGCCACTGCGCAACAGGCGGCCGACGGCCTCGAGCACACGCTGCTCACCCGGCGCGCCCAGCGCCAGCACCTTCGGGCCCAGCGGGTCGATCTCGATGAAGACGATGGCAAATTCGCGGTGCTCGCGTGTCGACAGGTCGACCTCGCGACGCAGCTGGTCCTCGAAGTGGGCGCGGCGGTAGAGGCCCGAGGCCGGGTCGCGCAGCGCCTGGTCGTTCAGTTCGCGCTGCAGCAATTCGTTGGCACGCTGCTGCTGCTCGATCTGATCGAGCGCGGCACGCAGTTGCGCCTCGCGCTGGCGTTCGGGGCCGAGGTTGCGCCAGACGCTGCACAACCAGCGCGCGCCGTTGGCTTCGGACGGCATGGCCCAGCGCAGCACCGAAAACTCATGCCGGCTGCCAGCATGTTCGAAGCGGTGTTCGCTGGTCAGCGCATCGGCGTGCCCCATGGCCGTCTGTTCCGCAGCGCGCAGCACGGTGGCCACGGCAGGTTCGAAGAGCTCGGCGTCGGTGCGCTCCAGCACCTCGGCCAGCGGGCGCTGCAGGAAGGTGGCCATCGCGGCGTTGGCGCAGACCCAGCGGCCGCTGCGCAAGTCCTTGACGGCCAGCAGTTCACCGTGATGGCGCGCCAGCGCCAGCAGCATGGCAGCCAGCACAGGCTGCAGCGCTGTTTGCACCTGGGGTGACAGCGGGGGCTGGTCAAGCATCGTGCTCATGTCGGATTGCGCGCGCCCCCCGAGGAAAGGGCCGGTCCATGCACCCATCTGCAGCCGGTGCCCTATGTTGGTGATGTGCGAAGGTCATATCAAGCGTCCGCAGCATTCTGGCCCCTAGTTTGACGCGTCGAAGCGCGCAATTGAGGGGTGAGTCGGGTGCACGCGGCAGGCGCCGCCGGCGACTGGCGCGCGCCCCCCAAGGGCCGCATCCCTCGTTCGGTAACCAGGCTTGCGGGGTGCGGCAAAAGCCGGTCTATAATGTCGGGCTTTGCTGGCAAACCAGCGTATCGATCTGCCGACGGGCCTCCCTGAACTTCGCATGGCCGTTCCGGAACATGGCCCCTCAAGACCCCCATTGAGAGCCCCCGGCAGACACCGAGCGCAAACCTTCGGGATCCCTGATTACATGACCACCATCCGCGTCAAAGAGAACGAGCCGTTCGACGTCGCCCTGCGCCGCTTCAAGCGCACGATCGAGAAGATCGGCCTGCTGACCGAACTGCGCGCACGCGAGTTCTACGAAAAGCCCACCGCCGAGCGCAAGCGCAAGAAGGCCGCGGCCGTCAAGCGCCACTTCAAGCGTGTGCGCAGCATGCAGCTGCCCAAGAAGCTGTACTGATCTTCACCCGATCACGCTGAAAACAAGCCCGCGCGGGACGCCGCTGCGGGCTTCTTTCATTACGGAGCCCCACCATGAGCCTGAAAGACCGCATCACCGAAGACATGAAGGCCGCCATGCGCGCCAAGGACGCCGACCGCCTGCTGGCGATCCGCGGCCTGCTGGCCGCGTTGAAGCAGCGCGAGGTCGACGAGCGCATCGTGCTCGACGACGCCGCGGTGGTGGCCATCGTCGACAAGCTGGTCAAGCAGCGCAAGGACTCCATCACGGCCTTCGAGCAGGGCGGCCGCGCCGACCTGGTGGCCAAGGAGGCTGCCGAGCTCAAGGTGCTCGAGGCCTACCTGCCACAGCGCCTGGCAGCCGCCGAGGTGGCCGCAGAGGTCGCGGCACTGGTGACGGAACTGGGTGCCGGTGGTCCGGGCGACATGGGCCGGGTCATGGCCGCCGCGAAGGCGCGGCTGGGCGGCCGCGCCGAGATGGGGCTCGTGTCGGCCGCCGTCAAGCAGGCTCTGGCAAAGTAGCACCCATGAGCCAACTGCCCTTGCGCGCCATCGCGCCCGACGTCTGCGTCGCCCCGCAACTCACGTCCGCCGCCATGGCCGAAGCCGCCGCCGCGGGCTTCAGGAGCGTGGTCAACAACCGCCCCGACTTCGAGCACGGCCCCGACCAGCCCACCAACGCGCAGATCGCCGCGGCGGCGCAGGCCGCGGGCCTCGAGTACCGCCACCTGCCGGTGGACGGCGGCTTTCAGTCGCCGCAACAGATCGCCGAGTTCGCCCGCCTGCTCGAAGAGCTGCCGCGGCCGCTGCTGCTGTTCTGCCGCTCGGGCGCACGCTCGGCGCGGCTGTACCTGGCCGCCACGGCGCTGTAGAGCGGCGCTCGCGCGTCGGCGCGCAGCGGGTTAACAGAGCCCGTCGCGCCCACCCCGGCTGTCTAGAATTCGCGACGCACCGAACGAGGAGACGCGCCATGGGTGGGCTGTTGAAGTTGTCGGGTCTGATAGACACGGTCAACGAGTGGATAGGCAAGTTCGTCATGTGGCTGGTCCTGGCGGCGGTGGTCATCAGTGCCGGCAACGCGGTGATGCGCAAGGCCTTCGACATCGGCTCGAACGCTTTCCTCGAGATCCAGTGGTACCTGTTCGCGGCCGTGTTCATGCTCGGCTCGGGCTATGTGTGGCTGCGCAACGCCCACGTGCGCATCGACTTCATCTCGTCCAAGCTCAGCAAGCGCAGCAACGCCATCATCGACATCGTCGGCATGCTGGCCTTCACGCTGCCGCTGTGCCTGATCCTCATCGACCTGTCGTGGCCCGTGTTTGCACGCGCCTGGGTCTCGGGCGAAATGAGCCAGAACGCCGGCGGGCTGATCCGCTGGCCGGCGCTGCTGCTGATCCCGGTCGGTTTCAGCATCCTCGCCGCGCAATCGGTGTCCGAACTCATCAAGCGCGTGGCCTTTCTGCTCGGCCAGCGTGACGAACCTTTCAGCATCGAACCCGAGAAGAGCGCCGAGGAACTGCTCGTCGAGGAACTCGCGGCCAAGGCCGCCAAGGCCGAACTGGGCAACTACCAACGCATGCCACTGACGTTGCACGACAAGCAGGCCGGCGACGGCAAGGGGTCCTGAATGACCGCATTCATCGCCCAGAACTTCGTCCCGCTGATGTTCGCGGGCCTCTTCTGCTTCCTGCTCACCGGCATTCCGGTGGCTTTCGGCCTGGCCGCCACCGGGCTGGTGTTCGGCTTCATCGGCATGGAAGCCGGCCTCTTTCCCGGCAACATGTTCCAGGCGCTGCCCTTGCGTGTGTTCGGCATCATGCAGAACGACACCTTGCTGGCGATCCCCTTCTTCACGCTGATGGGCATCGTGCTCGAACGCTCGGGCATGGCCGAAGACCTGCTCGAGACCGTGGGCCAGGTGTTCGGCCCGCTGCGTGGCGGCCTGGCGGTGGCCGTGATCCTGGTCGGCGCGCTGCTGGCCGCCACCACGGGCGTCGTCGCCGCAGCCGTCATCAGCATGGGCCTGATCTCGCTGCCCATCATGCTGCGCTACGGCTACAACCGCACCATCGCCACCGGCACCATCACGGCCAGCGGCACGCTGGCGCAGGCGATTCCGCCGTCTCTGGTGCTCATCGTGCTGGCCGACCAGCTCGGCCGCTCGGTGGGCGACATGTACGCCGGCGCCATGCTGCCCGGCCTGATGCTGGTGGGGCTGTACCTGCTGTTCATCGCCGCGGTGGCCTTCATCAAGCCGAAGTGGGTGCCGGCGCTGCCGGTCGAGGCGCGCATCTACCGGGAGAAGAACGGCGCCAGCGGCCACCGCTCGCTGGGTGTGCTGTTCCTGGTCTGCGGCGTGGCCGGTTTCGTCTGGTCCCAGGTGCATAGCGACATCATCAATCACTTGACCGGCCGCCTCACGCCGGCGCCCGGCGACGAGACCTTCATCCTGTCGATGACGGTGGCCTCGCTGCTCGGTCTGGCGCTGGCCGTCGCCAACCGCGTGCTGCGCTTCGGCCTGCTGTCCAAGCTGGCCGAGCAGGTGACCTTCGTACTGATCCCGCCGCTGATCCTGATCTTCCTCGTGCTGGGTACCATCTTCCTGGGCGTGGCCACGCCCACCGAGGGCGGCGCGATGGGCGCGGTCGGCGCGCTCATCATGGCCTTCTCGCGGCGCTCGCTCAGCCTGAAGCTGATGCGCCAGGCGCTGGACAGTACCGCCAAGCTGGCGACCTTCGTGCTGTTCATCCTGATCGGCTCGACCGTCTTCAGCTTCACCTTCAACGCCGCCGACGGCCACATCTGGGTCGAGCACCTGTTCGACAAGCTGCCCGGCGGTCAGATGGGCTTCCTGCTGGTGGTGAACGTGCTGGTGTTCATCCTGGGCATGTTCATCGACTTCTTCGAGATCGCCTTCATCGTCGTGCCCATCCTGGCGCCGGTGGCCGACAAGATGGGCATCGACCTGATCTGGTTCGGCGTCATCCTGGCGATGAACCTGCAGACCTCGTTCCTGACCCCGCCCTTCGGTTTTGCGCTCTTCTACCTGCGCAGCGTGGCATCGCGCAAGGACTACAAGGACCGCATCACCGGCGAGCTGATCCCGGCCGTGACGACGGCGCAGATCTACAAGGGCTCGATCGCTTTCATCGTGCTGCAGCTGTGCATGGTGGCGGCGGTCGTGGCCTACCCCGAGCTGGTCAGCGGCGGCATCGTGAAGACCGAACTCATCGACGCCGACAAGGCTTTCGAGACCATGGGCATGCCCGAGTCGACCCCCGACGCCGCCGACCCGGGCGCCGAAGCCGCGTCCGCACCCGAGGCGGGCGCCAGCGCCCCCGAGGCGGGTCAGGCCGACGACAGCGATCCGATGAAGGCCCTCGAGGAAGCGATGAAGAAGGACGCTGCCAAGAAGTAGCCACCGGCCCCGCGCTGCGCGGCGCACGAAAGACAACGGGCCCCGCATCGCGGGGCCCGTTTCACGTCTTGCAGGGCCAGGGCGCAGGGCCCCGGCTGCCGTGTCGTCAGAGCTTCACGCTCTGCATGTAGCTGTCGAAGCGCGCTTCGGTGAAGCGGAACCACAGGTTCGACTCGGCGCGGAACTTCGAGTAGTCGTCATAGATCTTCTTGAACGCGGGGTTCGACGCGCTGACCTCGCTGTAGAGCGCCATCGCTTCCTTGAAGGCGGCATCGAGCACCGGCTTCGGGAAGGCCACCAGCTTGGTGCGGTTGGCCACCAGGGTGCGCAGGGCAGCCGGGTTGCGCGCGTCGTACTTGGCCTGCATCTCGGTGTGGGCAAAGGCCGCGGCACTTTCGATGATCGCCTTGTACTCGGCGCTCAGGCCGTCGTAGGCCTTCTGGTTGACGAACAGGTCGAGTTGCGGGCCACCTTCCCACCAACCGGGGTAGTGGTAGATCGGCGCCACCTTGTTGAAGCCGAGCTTCAGGTCGTCGTAGGGACCGACCCACTCGGCGGCGTCGATCGTGCCCTTCTCCAGCGCCTGGTAGATCTCGCCACCGGGGATGTTCTGCGACACCGCACCCAGCCGGGTCGTCACCTTGCCGGCGAAGCCGCCGACTCGGAACTTCAGGCCCTTCATGTCGGCGACGGTCTTGATTTCCTTGCGGTACCAGCCGCCCATCTGCGCGCCGGTGTTGCCCATCGGAAAGCTGATGAAGCCGTAGTTCGAATAGAACTCGCGCATCAACTTCAAGCCGTTGCCGTCGTAGCTCCAGGCCGTCATCTGGCGGCTGTTCAGGCCGAAGGGGATGGCGCAGCCCAGCGCGAACGCGTCGTTCTTGCCGAAGTAGTAGTAGGGCGCGGTGTGGCCCATCTCGACGGTGCCGTTCTGCACCGCGTCGACCAGGCCGGGCATCGGCACCAGTTCACCGGCGGCATGCACCGAGATCTCGAACTTGCCCCCGGTCATCTCCTTGACCTTCTTCGAGAAGGTATCAGCGGCACCGTAGATGGTGTCCAGCGACTTCGGGAAGCCCGAGGTCAGGCGCCAGCGAAGGCTGGCCTGCGCATGCACGACGGCCGGCGCCACACCGGCCGCAAGCACGCCGGCCAGACCGGCACCATGAACGAAGGAACGACGCTCCATTGAGATCTCCTGTGGGAACAAAAAGGTGAGAGGGGCAGACTCGGGACGCGAAATTCTAGGAGCCGGCCCAATCAGGCCCGGAGGGGTTTTCCCGCTCGCTGCGGCCACACGAATCTCAGGGTGAACTCAGACGCGCACCACCGTCACGGTGCACGCCGCCTGCGCCACCACCTGCGCGCTGACGCTGCCCAGGTACTGGCGCAGCGCCGAGTGGCCCCGTGCACCCATCACGATGTGGTCGACCTGGTTGCGGTGCGCAAAGTCGATCAGCGCCGTGGCCACGTCGGCGGCCTCCAGCACATGGCAGCTCAGCCGCCCCTCGTCGAGCCCGAGCGCCTGCGCCACCGGGCGCGCCCAGTGGCGCAGGCCCACCAGCTGCTGCAGATGCAGGTTGCGGCCGGCAGCGTCGATGCGCCCTTCGCCGCCGATGCGCGCCGCCTTCATCACGCCGACGCAGACCAGCCGCGCGCCGTCTTCCGCCGCGACGGTGCGGCGCACCGCCTCGCGCAGCTGCTCCAGCAGGCCGGGCTCGGCATGCTCGATGTCGACGGCGGCCATCACGATGGGGCAACGCAGCACCCGCCGGCCCACGCCGCCTGCCCGCACCGGCTGCACGGCGCGGGGCAGCAGCGTGCCGAGCCAGGCGCGGGCGCGGCCCAGCAAGGGGCCGCGGTGCGTGCGCGTGGCGCGCTCGGTCAGCACGATCTGGCCCGGCTCCTGCAAGGCCAGCGCCAGCTGCGCCCCGCTCTGCCAGCGCCCGTCGGGCAAGGGCTCCAGGCACTTGAGGATGACCTCCTGCAGCCACGGCGGGCAGTCGCTGCGCAGCACACGCGGCGGCACCGGGCCCAGCACCAGGCGGCGGCGCAGCCCGCGCACCGACTCGGGCGCGCCGAAGGGGCGCTGGCCGGTGGTGAAGTGGTAGAGCATCACGCCCAGAGCGAAAAGGTCGCTGCGCGGGTCGTCGCGCACCACCTGCACCTGCTCGGGCGACATGTAGGGGCCGGTGCCCATGGGCCAGGGGAAGGCCTCGTCGAGCAGGTCGGGCAGGTGGTCGTGGTGGGCAAGGCCGAAGTCGATCAGCACCACCGTGCCGTCGGGGCGCTGCATCACGCTGCTGGGCTTGAGGTCCAGGTGCACCAGGTGCTGGCGGTGCAGTTCGTGCAAGGCGGTGGCCACACGCACGCCGATGTCGACGACCTCGTCCAGCGGCAGCGGCGCCTGCGCCAGTCGCGGCTTGAGGCTGACGCCGGGGATGCGCTCCATCACGATGTAGGGCTGCTGCGCGAGGTCGCCGCGTGCCACGAACCGGGGCACGTGCGGGCCGCGCAGCGCCGGCAGCACCATCTGCTCGACCTCGAAGCCGACGATGGCCGCGGGGTCGTCGCTGCCGCGCAGGCGCGGCACCTTCATCACCATCGGCAGGCCTTCACAGCCGGCCGGCAGGTGCGGGCTGCCCGGGCCGCTGACCGGCAGCACCCCCCACAGCTGCGCCATGACGCTGGTGTGCAGGCGCTCCTGCAGCCGCCAGCCGTCGATCACGCTGCCGGGCGCCAGCACCGGCAACACGGCGCGGGGTGGGTCAGGGGGGGCGTCAGTGGCCATCGAGCAGGCGGCTGGCCAGCACGGTCGGCAGGTCGGCGGCGCGGATCTTGGCCGCAGCGCGCGCCGCGTCGTAGGGCACACGCCAGTAGGTCAGCTCCTTGCGCACGTCGTCGTAGACGGCATAGGCGGCCGCCGGGTCGCCGTCGCGCGGCTGCCCCGACGAGCCGGGTATGACGAGCCACCGCCGCGAGGCCAGCAGCGGTATCGGCACGCCCGGCACGGGCACGAAGTCACCCGCCTTGCCCACCGCCGACAGGTGGTAAAGCCGGGGCTCGTGCATGTGGCCGCAGAAGCTCACCCGCTGCGCCGTGGCCAGCAGGCTGCGCGCCGCCTCGGCGCGGTTGTGCACATAGCCCCAGGCCGCGGGTTCGTGGGCGTTGGCGTGCACGAAGAGCAGTTCGCCATGTTCCTGCATCAGCGGCAGCCGGGCCAGGAAGTCGCGCTGCGCCGGGTCCAGCTGCGCCTGCGTCCACTCGACGACGCGGCGGGCGTCGGGGCGCATGCCGGGGCCCGGCGTCTGCGCCACCGCGGCGTCGTGGTTCCCCTGCACGGCCCAGGCACCGCCCTGCACCATCTCACGCACCGTGTCGACGACCCAGCCCGGCTCGGCACCGTAGCCGACGAAGTCGCCGACGAAGGCATGGCGGTCGACGCCTTGCCCCCGTGCGTGGTCGAGCACCGCCTGCACGGCCTCGCGGTTGGCGTGCAGGTCGGTGATGACGGCGATCTTCATGGCCCGCCCGGCCGCCCTCGGGTCAGGACCCGGCCAGCTTCATGCGGCTGACGAGCACCGAACCCACCGACTTGCTGCCCGAGTTGTAGACGTCGGCACCGATGGCCGCCGTGTCCTTGAACATCTGGCGCAGGTTGCCGGCAATCGTGACCTCGTGCACCGGGTGCACGATGCGCCCACCCTCGACCCAGAAGCCCGCGGCGCCACGTGAATAGTCGCCGGTGACGTAGTTGACGCCCTGCCCCATCAGTTCGGTGACGAAAAAACCGCGGTGCAGCTTGCGCAGCATGACGTCGAGGGTGTCGCCGGGCTGCGTCAGGCGGCTGGTCATGGCCAGGTTCTGCGAGCCGCCGGCGTGGCCGGTGGTTTTCATGCCCAGCTTGCGCGCCGAGTAGCTGGACAGGAAGTAGCCCTGCACGAGCCCCCCCTTGACGACCTGGCGCGCCCGTGTGCGCACGCCTTCGTCGTCGAAGGGCGCGCTGCCCTTGCCCTTGGGCTGGTGCGGGTCTTCGACGATGTCGATGTGCTTGGGCCACACCCGCTTGCCCAGGCTGTCGACCAGAAAGCTGGTCTTGCGGTACAACGACCCGCCCGAAGTGGCCTGCACATAGGCGCCCAGCAGCCCGGACGCGGCGGTGCTCTCGAACAGCACCGGCACCTCGGCCGTGGCGACGTTGCGCGACTTCAGCCGCGCCAGCGTGCGCTCGGCCGCGTAGCGGCCCACGACCTCGGGTGCGGCCAGGTCGGCGGCGTCGCGCATGCTGGTGTACCAGCCGTCGCGCTGCATGTTGCGGCCGCGGCCGGCAATCGCCGACACCGACAGGTAGTGGCGTGAACTGGCGTAGCCGCCGCGAAAGCCGCGTGTGTTGCCGGCCCAGAAATGCGCCTGCTGCGCCGAGACGCCGGCGCCTTCGGAATTGGTGATCAGCTTGTGCGTCGACAGCGCGGCGTCTTCGCAGCGCCGCGCCAGTTCGGCCGCGGCGGCGGCGTCGATGGCCCAGGGGTGGAAGAGGTCGAGGTCGCGTGCGGCCTCGGCCATGGTCGCCAGGTCGTCGGCCTCGGGCAGCCCGGCGGCCGGGTCTTCGGCCGTGAAGCGCGCGATGTCGTAAGCCGCCTGCACGGTCTGCTTCAGCGCCTCGACCGAGAAGTCCGACGTGCTGGCATTGCCGCGGCGCTGGCCGAGGTAGACGCTGACGCCCAGCGACTTGTCGCGGTTGCGTTCGACGTTCTCGAGTTCACCCTTGCGCACCGAAACACTCAGCCCAACGCCTTCCGAAACCTCGGCGCCGGCGTCGCTGGCGCCCAGTTGCCGGGCCAGCGCCAGCGTGTCCTCGACGATCTGCTGGAACTGGTCTCGGCGGTAGGCAAAGCCGGGTGCGGCGCGGTCGGATGTCATCGGCGGGGGCGGTCTCGAAAGTGTGATGAGGTGCGCACTTATGATAGCGGCCACACCCCCAGCAGCACCCCGCACCCATGGCCCGACACGCCGCACCGCACCGCGGCATCGACGTTCACTACGGTGAGCCCGATGAAACAGCCGCCGACGACCGGCCGAGCAAGACCCAGCTCAAGAACAAGTCGCACGAGCTGCAGACGCTGGGCGTGGCCCTGGCCGCGCTGTCCGACAACGCCCTGGCCGCCATCGAGATGCCCGAGCCGCTGCGCGACGCCGTCGAGCTCTACCGTCGCACCAAGACGCACGAAGGCCGCCGGCGCCAGATGCAGTACGTCGGCAAGCTGATGCACAACGCCGACGAAGACGCGCTGCGCGAAGCCGTGGCCGCCGCCACGCTGGGCACGGCACAGAGCGCGCTGGCGCTGCACGAGGCCGAACGCTGGCGTGCCGAGCTCATTGCCAGCGACGACGCGATGACACGCTGGATGAGCGAGCACCCCGACACCGACACGCAACAGCTGCGCAGCCTGGTGCGCGCGGCGCGCCGCGACGCCGTCGGCCTGGCGCCGGAAGACCGCCAGCCGAAGAGCGTTCGCGAGCTGTTCCAGTTCATCAAGCCGATGTTGTGAGCACCCCTGTGAGCGACCGCTACGAAAGTGTGCGCATCGGCGTCGTCTCGGTCAGCGACCGGGCCTCGACCGGTGTCTACGAGGACAAGGGCATCCCGGCGCTGCAGGACTGGCTCGGACGCGCCGTGAAGAACCCGATCGAGTGGCACACGCGACTGATCCCCGACGAGCAGGAAGGCATCAGCGCCGCGCTGCGTGAACTGGTCGACGTGGTGAAGTGCGACCTCGTGCTGACCACCGGCGGCACCGGCCCGGCGCCGCGCGACGTCACGCCCGAGGCCACGCTGGCCGTGGCGCACCGGGTGATGCCGGGTTTCGGCGAGCAGATGCGCCAGGTCAGCCTGGCCTTCGTGCCCACCGCCATCCTGTCGCGCCAGGTGGCGGTGATCCGCGGCCAGGCGCTCATCATCAACCTGCCCGGGCAGCCGAAGTCCATCGCCGAGACCCTGCAGGGCCTGCCCGAGCGCAACCCGCCCGTGCCCGGCATCTTCGCGGCCGTGCCCCTTTGTGTGGACCTCATCGGTGGCCCCTACATCGAGACCGACCCGGCGCTGTGCAAGGCCTTCCGGCCGAAAGCGGCGCAGCGGCCCGCACCGGCCGACTGAAGCCAGCCGCCGGCGCAGCGCCGGCAAGGCAGGCGCTGCGGGCTCAAGCTGCGCCGCGTGGGGTCGATAACCGGGGATCAGTCCGTCCCCGTCGACACCCATGCCCGAATCCGTCACCGCGCCGGCACCGCTGTTGCCGACCGTGTCCATCGTCGAAGAGACGATGCGCCAGGCACGCCGCGCCGTCGCGTTGGCGCTGATCGGCGCGGCCATCACGGCGGCGGTGCTGCTGGGCCTGCACTTGTGGTCGTCGACGGCCCTGCAGCGCGCCGCCGACCGCCACGCCCAGGCCTACAAGCTCGCCGGCGAGGTGCGCCTGGTCGACGAGCAGCTGGCGCTGGCCGCGCAGATGGCCGCGCTGACCGGTGAACGCGCCTGGACCGAACGCCTGGAGAAGCTGCTGCCCGAGGCTGCGCTGACCATCGAACACGCCAGCCTGCTGGCCCCGCAGGCGGTGGCCCAGCGCTACCGCGCGCGCACCGCCGAGGCCGCCGCGCTGCTGTTGCGCATGCAGCGCTCGGCCACCGACGCGCTGAACTCGGGCGCCGCCGAATCGGCGCGTGCGCTGCTCGACAGCGAGCGCTACGCCGCGCAGACCCAGCTGATCCGCGAGGCCACCGAGGAGCTCACCGCCGCCTCGCTGGCCGCCACCGAAGCCGAGGTGCGCTGGCTGCGCCAGCTCTCGCTGGGCAGCACGCTCGTCATGCTGGGCCTGGGCGCGGCGATGGGGCTGCTGCTGTGGCGGCGGCTGACCAGCGGGCTGAGCCGTTCACGGGGTTCGCTGATGGACGCCGAGGAACGCATCCAGCGTCTGGCCGCCAGCGACCTGCTCACCGGGCTGGACAACCGCGCCGCGCTGCACGACGCGATGCACGGCGTCATCGGCCGCGCCCGCCGCTACAACGAGGCGCTGGCGGTGCTGATGGTCGACCTCGACCGCTTCAAGCCCGTCAACGACCGCCACGGCCACATGGTGGGCGACCTGGTGCTGAAGGAAGTGGCCCAGCGCCTGGCCCGCTGCCTTCGCAGCAGCGACCTGCGCGCGCGTTATGGCGGCGACGAGTTCGTCGTCGTCGTCGACGAGCGCGAAGGCCCGGGCACGGCACGCGCCGCGGCCGAGCGCATCGTCGAACGTCTGTCGTGGCCGATGCGCTTCGGCGACGTGACGGTGAACATCGGCGCCAGTGTCGGCATCGCACGCTTTCCGGCCGACGCCGAGAGCGACGACGAACTGCTGCGCAAGGCCGACTCGGCGCTGTACCGCGCCAAGCAGGACGGCCGCGGCGGCGTGTGCCTGTACGACGCCGCGCTCGACGAGGTGCTGTCGGAGCGCCACACGCTGGAGCTGGCGCTGCGCGAAGGCATCGCGCGCGGCGAACTCGTGCCCTACTACCAGCCCATCGTCGACCTCGCCACACGCCAGGTGCGTTCGCTGGAACTGCTGTGCCGCTGGCGCCACCCCCAGCGCGGGCTGCTGGCGCCCGACAAGTTCATCAGCCTGGCCGAGGACAGCGGCCTCATCGGCGAGCTGACCATGGCCCTGCTGCGCCAGGCCTGCAAGGACCTGCCGCGTTTCCCGGCGCACTGGCGGCTGTCGCTCAACGTGTCGCCGCAGCAGATCCAGGACGCCACCCTGGTGCCCGCATTGCTGGCCCAGTTGCACGCCGGCAACGTGCCGCCGCAGCGGCTGGATGTCGAACTCACCGAGAGCGCGCTGGTCAACGACACGGCGCGTGCACGCGAGGTCATCCTGGCGCTGAAACACGCCGGCATGACGGTGACGCTCGACGACTTCGGCACCGGCTACAGCAGCCTGAGCTACCTGGCCGAGATGACCTTCGACAAGATCAAGATCGACCGCAGCTTCGTGCGCACGCTGCGCAGCCGCCCCGAGAGCGCGAAGATCGTGCAGGCCATCGTCGGCCTGTCACGCAGCTTGGGCGTCGACACGGTGGCCGAGGGTGTCGAGACCGAGGAAGAGGCGCTGCTGCTGCAGAAGCTGGGCTGCAAGCACGGCCAGGGTTACCTGTTCGGTCGCCCGGGGCTGGCCCGGGACATCGCGCCGCTGGCCGCGGTGGCCGGCGCCGATGCCTGAACCCTCGTCACTTGACGAGGCGGTTCAGTCGCTCGGCGTCGAAGGTCTCGGTGGTCTGCGCGTCCTGCGGCACACAGTCGCCGGCCGGCAGTTCACGCGCGCGGGCCGACAGTTTCTCGATGGCCGCCCACAGCAATGCAATCTGGTGTTCGTGCCCCGAGGCGTTGTCGATCAGGCCCTTCATGGCCTGCGACACCGGGTCGTCGCCCTGCGTCACGCCATACGCGGAGAAACCCATCTTCGCGGCCGCCGCCTCGCGCGCGGCGTCGAGATCGCGCTGGATCACGCGCGCCGGGTTGCCCACTGCGGTGGCCCCGGGCGGCACCGCCTTGACGACCACGGCGCTGCTGCCGATGCGTGCGCCGTCGCCCACCGTGAAGCCACCCAGCACCTGCGAGTTGGCGCCGA
Source organism: uncultured beta proteobacterium (assembly GCA_947084805.1). Taxonomy (GTDB): domain Bacteria; phylum Pseudomonadota; class Gammaproteobacteria; order Burkholderiales; family Burkholderiaceae_C; genus Rubrivivax. The sequence goes on from CAMTUD010000107.1 coordinate 16,935, forward strand.
CGATGACACCCTTGCCCAGCGTCGGGTGGCGCTTGGCGCCCTTCGCCAGCGAGGTGCCGCCCAGCGTGACGCCCTGGTAGATGGTGCAGTCGTCGCCGATCTCGGCGGTTTCGCCGATGACCACGCCCATGCCGTGGTCGATGAAAACCCGGCGGCCGATGGTGGCGCCGGGGTGGATCTCGATACCGGTGAGGAAGCGCGCCAGCTGCGACGTGAAGCGTGCCAGCCAGTGCCAGCCGAGCCGCCGGAACGCCTGCGCGCGGCGGTGCAGCACCAGCGCATGCAGGCCGGGGTAGCAGGTCAGCACCTCCCAAGCCGAACGCGCCGCGGGGTCGCGCTCCAGGATGCAGGCGATGTCTTCGTGCAGGCGAGCGAACATACTGACCAGTGTAGCGGCGGGTGGGACGGCCCGCGTGGGGTTGCCGCACACGCCCCTGGGGCCACCTCGGGTGGCGCACTGGCGGGGGGCCGACTGCGGCCCGTTGCGGACGCTCGCGTCCGGCCGCTTTCTGCGTTCGACGCTTCTCGCGCGTCGCGCCAGGCGGCACCCGGCGGCCGCTCAAGCACCAGCGGTGACGCTCGCCGAAATTCACCGGTGCTCGCTGCGAAGGGGCGTTCGGGCGGGGCGGGGCGTGCGTGTGAGGCGCCGAGGAGCGCAGGGTTCATGGCCCGCGCGCGCAGCGCGCCTCGTGAACTGACTTGGCGCATCCTGTTTGA